>DASYCK010000236.1:0-34175 GCA_036500205.1 Polyangia bacterium
GGATCGGCTTTTCGGCGACCCGGCCGCGGCGGCGAATCCGCTCGAGCAGCACCGGGGTGGGCGCCTGCAAGTAGATGACGAGATCGGGGGTGGCCACGCGCGGGCGCAGCATCTGGTAGATGCGCTCGTACAGCGCCAGCTCGTCGTTCGACAGGGTCAGCGAGGCGAACAGGCGATCCTTGGCGAACAGGTAGTCGGCGACGATCCCGCCGCGGGTGAACAGATCCCCCTGCCCCAGCTCGCCCTGCTGCTGGTAACGCTGCAGCAGATAGAACAGCTGCGCCGACATCGCGTGCCGGCGAGGGTCCTTGTAGAACGCGGCCAGGAACGGATTCTCGTCGGGCTGTTCACACACCAGCTGCGCCCCGAGCTCCGCGGCGAGCAGCTCCGCCAGGGTGGTCTTCCCCACCCCGATGGGACCCTCCACGGCAATATATCGCGGGCGTTCGGTCAACCTATCCGACCTATACCCCGCCAGCGGCGACCTTGGCCAGCGGGCCTCGCCCCTTCCCTGCCTTCCCTTCGGTTCGCTTCCTTTGCTTTCCATCCGTCGCCGCCTCGAGGTTGCGGGCTCCCTCCTCTTGATCGCGGGACGAGAGGAGTGGGGTGTCCCCCCGTGCTCAAACAGGTCCTCGCGGGCGGGCCCGGAGCTGCTCGACGGGCGGGGCGATCCGCTCCGGAACTGCGCGCGGGGGGACACCCCACTCCTCTCGTTGCCCGGCTTCCGCGTTTCGCTCGCTGAAATGGGCTGAGCGGAGTGGGCCCCGACCGTTGCCCGGTTGAGGCTGGATAGATGGAAGCGAGGCTGCGCCCCTCACCCGCCGACCTTCGGTCGGCGGCCTCTCCCCGCGAGCGGGGCGAGGCGAGGCGAGGCGAGGCGAGGCGAGGCGAGGCGAGGACAACACTCGTCGGAGGGCGCCCGCTTTGCTCCATCTTTTCCAACTCTTTTGATTCATTCAGCGAGCGAACGGGGGAGCCAAAGGAGGCGTTCGGAGGGGACAACCCCTCCGCGCGCAGTTCCGCAGGGGATCGCAACGCCCGTCGAGAAGCTCCGGGCCCGCCCGCGAGGACCTGCTTGAGCACGGAGGGGTTGTCCCCTCCGGACGCCCCCGCGACCGAGGGAGCGAGCCCCGCGACCGAGGGAGGTAAGCGGCGCGCGGGGGGAGGAGGAGAAGCAGGCAGGTCAGATGTCGAGGTCGGCCTGGGCGGAGCGTTCCATGATGAACTTGAAGCGGGCCTCGACGTCCTTGCCCATCAGCTCGGTCAGCACGCGATCGGTCTCGATGCCGTCGACGATGGCCACGCGCAGGAAGCGGCGCGACGCTGGATCCAGGGTTGTCCGCTTCAGCTCCTCGGGCTGCATCTCGCCCAGACCCTTGAAGCGCATCGTGTCGGGCCGCGCGTTCTTGGGCATGCCGGCGATGATGCGGTCGCGATCCTGCTCGTCCAGCGCCCAGTGGGTCTCCTTGCCGTGGTCTATCCGGAACAGCGGCGGCTGCGCGATATAGACGTACCCCTGCTCGATCAGCGGGCGCAGGTGCCGGTAGAAGAACGTCAGCAGCAACGTGGCGATGTGGTGGCCGTCCGAATCGGCGTCCATCAGCAAGATGATCTTGTGGTAGCGCAGGCGCTCGATCTTGAAGTCCTCGCCCACCCCGCAGCCCAGCGCCGACACGACGTCCTGAAGCTCCTTGTTCCCCAGCACCTTCTGCAGCGACGCCTGCTCGGTGTTCAGCACCTTCCCACGCAGCGGCAAGATGGCCTGGGTGCGCCGCTCGCGCCCCTGCTTGGCGGAGCCGCCAGCGCTGTCACCCTCGACGATGAACAGCTCGCTCAAGCCCGGGTCGGTCGACGAACAGTCTGCCAGCTTTCCCGGCAGGTTCAGCCGGTGCGACACCGCCGTCTTGCGCGACACCGCCTGTGACGCCGCCCGCGACGCCTCTCGCGCCTTCGCCGCCAGCGCGATGCGCTCGACGATGGCCGCGCCTGCGGTGCCGTTCTCCAGCAGGAACTTCTCGAGCGCCGGCCGCATGGTGTTGTCGACCTGCGCCTGCACCTCGGGATTGCCGAGCCGCTCCTTGGTCTGTCCCTGGAACTGTGGCTCCTGCATGTAGATCGACAGGATGCCGACGATGCCCTCGCGGATGTCCTCGGCGGTGATGCTCACGCCCTTCGGCGTCAGGTTGGAGGCGTCGATGAACGACCGCATCGCCTTCACCAGCGCCGACCGCATCCCCTGCTCGTGCGTCCCCCCCTGCGTGGTGGGGATGCCGTTCACGTACGAGCGGAGCGCCTCGTCCGGCGACTCGGTCCACTGCAGCGCCGCCTCCAGGCGAAACCCCTGCTCGCCGTCGCGCTGCACGTAGAACACCTGGGGCACGGTGGGGGCCTTGTTGCGATCGGTGACCACCTTGGTCAGGAAGTCGGCGATGCCGCCGGCGTGCTCGAACACCTCGGTCGTGCCCGCCGCCTCGTCGCGGTAGGTGATCTTCAGCCCCTTGTGCAGGTACGCCTTCGTGTCGAGGCGGAACCGCACCGTGGCCGAGTCGAAGGACTGCTTGCCGAAGATCTCGGCGTCCGGGCGGAAGAAGATCGAGGTGCCCGTCCCGCGCGCCGCCGCTCCCTTGACCACCTGGCTGGTCGGCTTGCCCCGCTTGTACGTCTGGCGCCACTCGGCGCCGTCGCGCTTGATGGTCGCCACCAGCTCCTCCGACAGCGCGTTGACCACCGACGAGCCGACACCGTGCAAGCCGCCCGAGAACTGGTACTGCCCCGACGAGAACTTTCCGCCGGCGTGCAACGTGGTCAGCACCAGCTCCAGCGCCGACTTCTTGAACTCCTTCTTGATGTCGACGGGGATGCCCCGCCCGTCGTCGGTCACCGTCATCGAGTGCTGGTCGCGGTGCAACGTGACCTGGATGTGCGCGCCGTAGCCGTTGATGACCTCGTCGACGGAGTTGTCGACGATCTCCCACAGCAGGTGGTGGTAGCCCTTGACGTCGGTCCCGCCGATGTACATGCCGGGACGCCGGCGAACGGGCTCTAGCCCCTCGAGGACGGTGATGTTGTCGGCGGTGTACGACGGGACGGTGGGGGACGCCATGCGGGGCTCGGCTCAGTTCAGCAAGGTGGAGGGCGGCGCCGTCGGTTCGGGGAGGCTGACCCGGACGATCTTCAGCTTGCGACCCAGGGAATGGCCGACGCCGCCGCGACCGGTGACCGAGAAGCGGCCGGGGCCGACGGGGAGCTTCTTGCCCCCATCGGTCTCGGCGAACAGGGCTTCCTTCTCGCCCTTGGGTGTCACCGCCATCGCCAGCACGGCGTCGTCGTCGCCGATCTTGATGAGCGTGACGCCCCGGCCCGGATTCGCCAGCTCGGGGAGCTCGTCGGCCGCGCACACCAGCGCGCGCGCCTCGGCGGTGACGACGCTGACGATGCTCTTCGCGGGGGCCACCGCCACGTTCACGATCTCGTCGCCTTCCACGGGCTTCGCGAAACGTCGTCCGGCACGGGTCGAGTTCTCGCGGTGGGCGTCCAGGTTGAATCGCAGCCCGTAGCCCTTCTTCGAGGCGGCCACGCAGACCGCGCCCGCCGGGGCCAGGGCCGCCGTCAGCATCAGCCCCCCCACGATTCGCTCGCCATCGCGAAGATTGAAGAGCTTCTGCACCGGCTCGCCGTAGCCGGTCGACTGCGGCACGTCGTTGATGCGCAGGACGTAGCAGGTGCCGAAGTTCGAGAACAGGGCCAGCGACTCCTTGGTGCCGCCCCGCCCCGCCATCAACACCGCGTCCCCTTCGCGCAGCCGCGTCGCCGACAGATCCTTGACCTCGCGCACGCGCTTCAGCCAGCCATCGCGCGACAGGATCACCGTCACCTCTTCGTCGACGATGAACGCCTCGGCGTCGAACGCGACGTCGTCACCGCCGCCGCCGCCAATCTTCGTACGGCGCTTGTCGGCGAACCGCTCCGCGACCTCGACCAGCTCGGCGCGGATGAGCTTCCACAGCTTCTTCTTGTCGGCGAGGATGGCGCGGATCTCCTTGGCGCGGGCGCGCTTCGCCGCCAGCTCCTCGCGAATGGCATCGATCTCGAGCCGGGCCAGCTTGTACAGCTTGAGTTCCAGCACCGCGTCCGTCTGGATCTCGTCCAGCCCGAAGCGCTTCATCAATTTTCCCGCCGCGTCGGCCTTGCCGTCGGACTTGCGGATGATGCGGATGGCCTCGTCCAGGGCGTCGAAGATCGTCTCGAAGCCCTCGAGCACGTGGATGCGCGCTTCCAGCTCGCGCAGCTCGAACTCGAAGCGGCGGATGACGACGCCCTCGCGGAACTGCAGGAATTCGTGCAGGATCTGCTGCAGGTTCAGCCGCGCCGGCCCGGAGATCTGGGGGTTCGCGGTGGGGACCAGGCAGGTCATGTTGACGTGGAACCCCAGCTCGAGCGGGGTGTGCTTGTACAGGTACGCCATCACCAGCGCCGCGTCGGCGCCCGGCTTCAGCTCGAGGACGATGCGCACGTCGTTCGTCGATTCGTCGCGCACGTCGAGCAGCAGCGGCAGCTTCTTGGCGATGATCACCTCGGCGATCTTCTCGACGATGGTCGCCTTGGAGATGCCGAACGGGATCGACGTCACCACCACCCGCTCGCCGCCGCGCTTCTCCTGCTCGGTCTTCCACTCGCCGCGGACGTGCACGCCCCCCTGCCCGGTCTCGTAGATGTCGCGCAGCTCCTTCTTCGAGTTCGTGATGAGGCCGCCCGTGGGGAAGTCGGGGCCCTTCACGTACTTGAGGAGATCCTTGGTTTCGAGCGAGCGATCGTCGATCAGCGCCACCGCCGCGTCGCACACCTCTTTCAGGTTGTGCGGGGGAATGTTGGTGGCCATGCCGACGGCGATGCCGGTGCAGCCGTTGGCGAGCAGCTGGGGAATCCGCGCCGGCAGCACGATGGGCTCTTCGGTCGTGCCGTCGTAGTTGGGACGGAAGTCGACCGTACCCTGACGGATCTCGTCGAGCAGCTCCGTCGACAGCGGCGCCAGGCGTGCCTCGGTGTACCGGTACGCGGCGGCCGCGTCGCCGTCGAGCGAGCCGAAGTTCCCGTGCCCGTCGACCAGCCGGTAGCGGAGCGAGAAGTCCTGCGCCATGCGCACCATGGCCTCGTAGCAGGACGAGTCGCCGTGGGGATGGAACTTTCCCAGCACCTCGCCCACGATGGTCGCGCACTTGCGGAACTTCGAATCGGGGTAGAGGTGCAGGTTGTGGTGCATGGCGTACAGGATGCGCCGCTGCACCGGCTTCAGGCCGTCACGCACGTCGGGCAACGCCCGCGCCGTGATGACGCTGACGGCGTAGTTCAGATACCGCCGCTGGGCCTCGTCGGACAGGGAGGCGTCGACGGGAGGTTGCGAGCCACCACCCTCCCCGTCACCACCGCCGCTGCCCCCGCGCCCCTTGCGCTTGCCGCCGCCCCCACCAGTCGTGGAGGTCCCCTTGTCGCCCCCCTTGGGGTCGGACGGGTCTAAATCGAGTTGTCGCTGCTGCGCCATGGACCTCGGATCCGGTGGCAAGCTAAAGGACGCGGATCGGAAATGCAAGAAACAGGGACCGCCACGAGCGCCGGACCCTCACCCCGCCCCTCTCCCGCAAGCGGGAGAGGGCGGCAGAGGGGAAAGGCGCGACCACTCGACGAACCGGAGGCGGTCTGTGACCACGCGTCCCAGAATCTCGCCGAGGCCGAGGCTGCGCCTACGTCTGGAGCTTCTTGCGCTTCCAGCCGCGGGGCGGGCGCTTGTCGGGCGAGTTCGGGTTGGGGCGGGCGTTGTCGATCCAGCGGTAGCTGGGCGGCGGGCGCACGTCGATGTGCACGAACTGCGCCCGCGGGTACAGGCCAATGCCCATGCCGCCCGCGTCGAGCGTCGCCGCGAACTCGCGAATCTTCTTCGGCGCCACGCCGGCGATGCGAATGTCGCTGGCCGAGCCGCGGAAGTGGAAGCTGGTCTCGCGCCGCTGGTTGCGGTAGCCCGACACCAGTTGCAGCGGCTTCTGAAAGTGATCGTAGACGTGCGACAGCAGCACGAACAGCCGTGGATCGATCGGCTTCTCCGTGTCGGTCCGTTTGCAGCGAAGCGCGTGATCCAGCTCCTTCAACGCGTCGCTGTCGTACGAACCGTCGTCGTTGAAGATGTCGACCGATACGTCCTCGTCCCAGGCCAGACTGTGAATCTCGATGTGTCCCGAGGGCGGGGGCGGCGCCTCGGCGCGCAGATCGGCGTCGCGCACCGCGAAGCCGACCACCTTGCTCTTGCGACGCCGACGCTCCTGCCTGTGGGCGGCCACGGGCTTCGCTGCTTTCGCCGGCGCAGGCTCGGCGGCGGCGCCGGGCGTCCCCTCCGCATCGTCCTCGCCCTCCGCGGCGCGGGCGGAGCTACCAATGCCCGCTGAAGCGAGCGCCAAAACGAGCAGAGCGATTCCGGGTCGCGACATCGGACCCTAATAGTCGTCGGGAATATCTGGAAATCAAGGGCTCCACCGCAAGAAGCTCGGTGCGGGACCTACACGGCCCTTCATTGCCGCATGTGAGGACCCGAGGTCGTACGTCGCCGCAGATCAGCCGCATCGTTGGAAATACCGCCGAAAAGAGCCCGAAAATTTCCTGGCAATTCACCGGCTTCAGGGGCTTCCGATCGCCCGATCTCCGTCGATCGCCTCCCAGAATGCATGCACGAGCGGCAGCGCGAGCTTGCGCCGGGGCGTGCACACGCCGACGCGAAATTCGCCGAGCACCGGCTCTTTGGCGCCCAGCGTCAGCACGCGTGCGTTGTCGTGGAGAGGACTCTTCTCGAACACGATGCGCGGCACGACGCCGATCGCGCAGCCCAGCGCCACCAGGGAAAGGCTCGCCTCGCTGCCCGCGACCTCGCCGTAAACGAGCGGTGCGATCCCTTTGCGCCGGAACCAGCGATCGGCGCTCTCTCGCGCCAGCCCCGTCGCCGGCAGCACGATGGGGATCTCCGCCCAGGGGATCGGTCGGGCGTGACAGAGCCGCTCGACCTCGCACTTCGCCGTCGGCGCCACGAAGACCAGCGGCGTGTGCAACAGCACCCGCGCCACCAGCGCCCGGGGAACGCGGTCGGGAAGCGCGGCCACCGCCACGTCGACCCGCCCCTGCTCCAGCATTTCCAGCGCGTCGGCGGCGTAGCCCGTCTCGAGCTTGATGTGAATGTCGGGGTGCCGTTCGCGAAATCCGATCAGCATTCCGGGAAGAAAGCTCTGGCAAGCGGTGACGGAGGCGAAGATGCCGATGGTTCCGGTGAGCTTGTCGGCGGGCCCCGACAGCTCTCGCTGCACCCGCTCCCAGCGGTCGAGCGTGTCGCGCGCGTAGGGAAGGAACAGTGCCCCCTCGGGCGTCAGCCGCACGGTCCGCCGATCGCGCTCGAACAGCGGTCGCCCTACCTCGTGCTCGAGCCGCTGGATGGCGCGAGACAGCGCCGAGGGGCTGACGTGGCAAGCGCGACTGGTGCGCAGGAAGTGCAACGTCTGGGTCAGATGCAGGAACAGCCGCAGCGAATCGTGGTCCATGGCTCCCGAGTCATTGTTGCACAAATCGGCATACAGCGCCGATGATAGCTCGATTGTCGCAACGTTGAACCGACCGCATCTCAGGCTGCTCGAAGGGTGTGTCCCGCCGCCCCGACGAGAACCTCATCGCGACTTTGAACTTCGCAGGGCCGCCGCCATGACCGGCTTGGCCCAATCGGGCGTCGAGGTCAGATCGCAGGTCGTGATGATCTGGCCGCTGGCCATGTGGAGGACGAGGAGGGGCGTCGGAGTGTGCCCTTTCCACGGGTCGGCTTCGGCGCTGTTGTCATACACGCGAAGCTCTGTCAGACGGGGCATGAGGCGGATCAGGTTGAGGCGACCGGCGCTGTAGCGGGCGCGGATCTTTTCTTCGGGAATATCGTGCCCTCCGTGCGCTACCCGCGCCCGGACCCGAGCCAGATGCAGCTCGGGATTCTTCAGCCCCGCGTACCACACGTGAACCGACACTCCCGACAGCGCGGCGCGCTCCAGAAGCTCGGTGATGGTGGTCCCACCGAGTGTGGTCTCGAAAGCGAAGTCCAGCCGTTCCGCCATCGCTCGTTCGAGCAGCCGCCGCCCTTCCTGCCAGGCCAAACCGTTGGCCGCGAACGAATCCAGATGAGGAAGGAGTGCGAGAACCTTCCGGGCGGCCTCGTCTGGGTTGTAGTACTCGGCACCTCTGGCACGAAACACAGCGCCACCGATGCTACTTTTGCCAGCTCCGTTGGTTCCCGCCAGGACATAGATCCGCGAAGCGACCACGCCTCAGTCGCGCTTGCGCAGCGCAGCGACGGCCGCCCTTCCCAACTCCTTCGGCGAGGCACCAAACGCCGCGACCGCCGCTTTTCGAACATCGCGCTTCTGCATGTTCGTCAACACCGCATCAAATTCGCGCCTCAGCCCGTCGAGCTGCCGCTCGGCGGAATTCGAAAGGAGGTTGAACTGCTCGGTCGAGATCATGACCGCGCGAGGAACATCGTGCTTCGTGATGAACACGACCCCTCCCCGGGCGGCGATATCGAGAACGTTGCCGAAGTCGGCCTTTGCCGCGGTCGCTGTGAAGCGGGAAGCGGACACCACACGACCGCCGCGCTCGCCGCTGGCTGCAGCTACCTGCTTGGGCTTGTGCCGGGAGAGGGCCATGTCTTCATTGTGGTCATAATGGTCATAATGGTCAATATGACCATTTGCGGCCAACCTGCCGCTTCAGGGCAAGTCGGGCTTCGGCGTCGGGCTCAGCTCGGGCGCCAGGTTCAGCAACTCGATGCCGAGGCGCTCCGCGATCGAGAAGATGCGCTCGTCGCGATAGAACTCGCCGTAGACGATGCGGCGGATGCCGGCGTTGGCCAGCTGCTTGAAGCAGTTCCAGCACGGGCTGGCCGTGACGTAGACGGCGCCGCCGTCGATCATGACGCCGTTCTTGGCGGCCTGGATGATGGCGTTCGCCTCGGCGTGGATGGTGGCGACGCAGTGGTCGTTCTCCATCATGTGGCCCTCGTCGCTGCAGTGGGGCATGCCGCGGATCGAGCCGTTGTAGCCGGTCGACAGGATGGTGCGATCGCGCACGATGACCGCCCCGACGTACTTGCGCGGACAGGTGGAGCGCGACGCCACCACCGCCGCGATGTTCATGAAGTACTGATCCCAGGAGACGCGTGCCATGCCGGGAGTGTAATCGGCTGGGCCGAAAAATCACTTCGCGCGGGTGGCGTCGCGACGCTCGTACAGCTTGGCCCGATAGTCGGAGGCGATCTCGCGCGCTTGCTCGCGCTGCCCTTCGTTCAACAGAGCCTCGATGTCCAGACAGGCCTTGGTGTCGTTGGCGTCGAGACGATCCTCGAGTGACTCCTCGCGGGCGGGTGACGACGCGCCTGGTCCCATGTGGCCCTTGAGCTTTCCCCCCATGCCGCCGCCGCGCATGCGGCCTCCCCCCGCGGGGCCGCCACCGTTCGGCGCGGCCGCCTTGGCGTCCTGCGCTTGCTTCTTTTTCTTCTCGACGGCGTCGCGGAGGGCGGCGTCTTCTTTCTCGCGTTCTCGATCGCGCTCCTCCAGCGCGCTCACCTGTTCGTCCGACAGCTCCAGCTCGCCGCGATGGCCGACCACGGCGGCGATGGACGAGCGCGGCAGTGGAGGCAGCGGTGGCTCCGGCGGCGCGGGCGACGCCGCCGGAGCCACGGAAGCTGGCGGCGGCGGGGCGTCGGCGCAGGTCGCGGGACAAACGGCCAACAGGATCAACAGAGACAGACGGCGTCGACGGGGGCTCATCGGTGATTCGACGAAGATCGAGACTCGTCGGGCAAGCCGCGCGTTGCCTGGAAGACATCGGGCATCGCGCGCCCCATTTGGTAGTATCCGCCGCGCCGTGGACTGGAAATCGACGCTGAACCTACCGAAGACGGACTTCCCCATGCGCGCCGACCTGGCGCGCCGCGAGCCCGAATGGCTCTCCCGCTGGGAGAGTGAGCGCCAGTACGAGCGCATCCTGGCGGCGCGCGCGCAGGAAGAGGCGCCGTCCTACATCCTGCACGACGGGCCCCCCTACCCGACCGGCGGCATTCACTACGGCACGGTCCTCAACAAGGTGCTGAAGGACATCGTCGTCCGCTCGCAGCTCCTCATGGGCCGGCGCGCCGTGTTCCGCCCCGGCTGGGACTGCCACGGCCTCCCCATCGAGCAGCAGGTCGAGAAGGAGCTGGGCGGCAAGGAGGCGAAGGCCAAGCTCGGCGCGGCGGAGTTCCGTTCGCGCTGCGAGGCCCACGCGCTGAAGTTCGTCGACGTGATGCGGGGCGAGTTCAAGCGCCTCGGCTGCCTGGGTCAGTGGGACGATCCCTACCTGACGCTGGCGAAGTCGTACGAGGCGACCATCGTGCGCCAGCTGGCCGGCTTCGCGCGCGCCGGGCTCATCTATCGCGACAAGAAGCCGGTGCACTGGTGCCTGGTGCACAACACCGCCCTCGCCGAGGCCGAGGTCGAGTACGCCGACCACGCGTCACCGTCGATCTACGTGCGCATGCCGCTCGTCGACGGGCTGGGCGCGGTGATGCCGGCGCTCGCCGAAAAGCCTGCCGCGCTGGTGATCTGGACCACCACCCCCTGGACCCTCCCCGCCAACCTGGCGGTGGTCGCCAACCCCGAGCTCGAATACGTGGCGCTCCCCGTCTCCCGCGGCGGCGAGACCGAATACCTGATCGTCGCGCGCGGGCTGGCGGAGTCCTTTCTCGCCGCCTGCGCGATCGACTGTCCGGTCGAGAGCTGGGTGGCGCTGCCCAAGGCCGCCGTGCTGGGCCTGGAGAACGCGCGCTACACGCCGCCTTATCCGCCGACGTTCGGCGCCGACGGCGTGCCGGAAGCGTCGGGTAGCGAATACCGGTTGTACTTCGCCCGCCACGCCACGCTCGAGGCCGGCACGGGGCTCGTTCATACGGCCCCTGGCCACGGCGCGGACGACTACGTGGTGGGACGCGCTCACGGCCTCCCCATCTACGCGCCCGTCGACGCGGCGGGACGCTTGCTGCCGGTGGTCGCCCAGTGGGGCGGTCTGGGGGTGTTCGAGGCGAACCCCAAGATCGTCGCCGATCTGGCGGCGCGCGGGCTGTTGCTGAACAAGCCCGGCGACGCCGTTCGCCACTCCTACCCCTGCTGCTGGCGCTGCAAGCAGCCGGTCATCTTCCGCGCCACCGAGCAGTGGTTCGCGCGCCTGGGCGCCGTCGACGATGCGCAGTCGCTGCGCCGTCGCGCCCTCGACGAGATCGCCAAGACGCAGTGGGTGCCGACCTGGGGCGAGAACCGCATCCGCGGCATGATCGAGGCGCGCCCCGACTGGTGCCTGTCCCGCCAGCGGGTGTGGGGCGTGCCCATCCCCGCCTTCAAGTGCGGAAGCTGTGGCGACGTGTCGCTCGAGCCCGACGTGATGGATCACGTGGCGGCGCTGTTCGAGGAGCAGGGCGCGAACATCTGGTTCACCCACCCCGCCGCCGATCTGCTTCCCCCGAAGCACCGCTGCCGGCGCTGCGACGCCCGCGACTTCGCCAAGGGCGAGGACATCGTCGACGTCTGGTTCGAGTCGGGCGTCTCCTGGGCCGCCGTCTGCGAGGGGAAGCTGCTGGCCCCCGGCGACAAGGTCGACCTGTATCTGGAGGGCTCGGATCAGCACCGTGGTTGGTTCCACTCGTCGCTGCTGACGGGCGTGGCCACGCGCGGCCAGGCCCCCTACAAGGCGGTGCTCACCCACGGCTGGGTGCTCGACGAGCGCGGCAAGGTCTATTCGAAGTCCGAGATCGCGAAGGCGCGCGCCTCGGGCGCCAAGATCGACTATGTCGATCCGGCGGTGTGGATGCAGAAGAACGGCGCCGAGCTGCTGCGCATGTGGACGGCCGCCTCCGACTATCAGGGCGACATCGTGTTCTCGAAGGCGATCCTCGATCACCTGAGCGAGTCGTACCGCAAGATCCGCAACACCTGCCGCTACCTGCTGTCGAACCTGAACGACTTCGTCCCCGCGCGCGACGGTCTCGAGGATCAGTACCTGCGCGAGCTGGATCTGCTGGCGCTGGGGCTGGTGCGCGAGCGCGACCACCAGATCTTCGAGGCCTACCGACGCTACTCGTTCCACGAGGTGGTGCGCCTGGTGAGCGACTTCGCCATCACCATCTCGGCGGAGTACCTCGACCCGGTCAAGGACGCCCTGTACTGCGAGGCGCGCGGGTCGCGCGCCCGCCGCAGCGTGCAGACGGCGTTCCACGAGATGCTGCGCTCGCTGGCCACCTGGATGGCGCCGTTCCTGTGCTTCACGGCGCAGGACGTGGCCGACGAGCTGTCGCGCGTCACCGGCGAGCCCTTCGACGTGCACGGCGCCGTGCGCGCAGAGGTGTACCTGCCCGGCAAGAACATGAACAACCCCAACCGTCGCTGGCTGGAGGAGATCCGCCCCCGACGCGAGGCGATCCTGCAACCGCTGGAGGCGTTCCGGGCCTCCGGGCACAAGTCGCTGGAGGCGCGCATCGTGGTGCGTCCGAGCGCGGACGACGTTCCGCACTGGATGTGGAACCGCGACCATCTGGTCGAGCTGTGCGTCGTCTCGGAGATCGTCATCGGCGAGGTTTCGCCGACCGGTCAGACCGAGATTCAGGTCGAGACCTCCCCGCTGCCCGAGTGCCCGCGCTGCTGGCGACACCTCCCTCCGGTTGGAGACAGCACGCACCCTGAGCTGTGCGGTCGCTGCGCGACGGCCGTGGCCGGAATGCCGGCCCCCACGGGCGCGGCGCCCGCCGCCAGCTAGACTGGAGCGATGCGCCCCACGCTGGTGTCGATCCCGATCGGCGACCATGAGTTTGGGCTGCACACCTACGGCTTGCTCGTGGCGGTCGGCTTCGCCATCGGCATCTTGCGGTTCTGGCGGGCCGGCCGCCGCATGGGGTTCGATGGCGGGCGGCTCCTCGATCTGGCGTTCTGGAGCATCGTGGCCGGCGTCCTCGGCTCGCGGCTGCTGTTCGTGGCGCTGAACGCCCGGGCGTTCCTCGATGCCTGCTTCGTCCCCTCGGCCGCCGCGACGACGCGCTTCTCCGGCTGCACGGCGGCGCTGCGGTTCTGGGAGGGGGGGCTGATCTTCTACGGCGGCGTGCTCGCGAGCGGCGGCGTGTTGCTGTGGTTCGGCCGGCGCGAGCGCTGGTCGTTCTGGACCCTGGGAGATCTGGCCGCCCCCACCTTGGCGATCGGTCACGCCATTGGCCGCTTCGGTTGCTTCTTCGCGGGGTGCTGCTTCGGGGCTCCCTGCCACGCCCCCTGGGGCGTCTCCTTCCCCCCGGGAAGCGTCGCCTTCGACGAGCTGCAGGCGGAAGGCGCGCTGGGGGCCGGGGCGACGCACACGCCGGCGCTGCACCCCACCCAGCTCTACGAGGCGTTCGGCGAGCTCGCCATCTTCGCCTTGCTGCTCATCCTGCAGACGCGTGCGTTGAGGCGGGACAGCCGCGCCGGCTCGACCGGCAAGCGTCCTGGCCTCATTCTGCTCGTCTACGCGGCGGCCTACGCGGGCCTGCGCTTCGTCGTGGAGGTCTTTCGGGGGGATGCCGCCCGACGCTACATCGTCGAATGGACCGCGCCGGCCGTGGCGGCGCGGCTGGGGCTCCCCGCCCAGCAGCCGCTGTTGCTGTCGTTCTCGCAGCTCGTCAGCCTCTGCGTTCTGGCGACCGTGGCGGCCGCCCTCGTGTGGCGGCGGCGCCACCCCGACTACGCGCCCCGCCGCGCGGGCCGCGGTTGAGCGGCGTAGCGGCCAGGGGGCCCACGGGCCGCCGCTCGGGGTGCTCAAACCCGCGGCGGATATTTCTTCAGCTTCAGCTGCAAGGTCCGACGGGCGATGCCGAGGCGACGGGCCGCCTCCGAGACGTTGCCGCCGCAGTCGGTCAGCACCCGTTGAATGTGTTCCCACTCGGCGCGCGCCAGCGACGGCGTGACGTCGACCGTTGCCCCCGGCAGGGATGTTTCGCCCTCAAGGTTCATCAACGTCGCCACCAGCTCGTCCGCGTCGATCGGCTTGCTGAGGTAGTGCAGGGCCCCCTTGTGCAGCGCCTCGACCGCCGACGCGATGCTGCCGTATCCCGTCAGCACCACCGCCTTGGTGGCGGGGCTGACGTCGCCCAGCGCGTCGATCACCGCTTGGCCGCTGGCGTCCGGCATCCGCATGTCGATGACGGCGAAGTCAGGCAAGTGCGCGGAGGCCGCGGCGATGGCAGCGGGCGGATTGGGCGCCGTCACCACCGAGAAGCCACGAGCGCGCAGCGCGCGCGCCAGTCGCTCGCGAAACGCATCGTCATCGTCGACCAGCAGGATGGACTGTGACGGCGCCGCGTCGGCCTTCGTCATGCGGTCCCCTGCCCCGTTTCGACGACGGCGGCGGGCAACACGATGAGCGCCTGCGTCCCCGCCGCCGACGAGGTGATGCGCACGTTCCCCCCCAGCCGTTCGACCGTCGTGCGCGCCAGGAACACGCCGAGCCCCATGCCTCGGCCCGTCGGCTTGGTGGTGAAGAACGGCTCGCCGATTCGCTCCATCACCGCGGCGGGGATGCCGGGGCCGCGGTCGTTCACCTCGACCGTCAGGGTGCCTTGCGCCTTCCGGATCTTCAGCTCGACGGTGGCGCCCGGGGGCGAGGCCTCCTGCGCGTTCTTGACGATTCCGCGCAGCGCCTGTCCGAACGCCCGCGGTGGGACGCGCACGAGCTCCGCTCCTGAGCTGGCCAGTTCGCGTCGCACCGCCACCGTCGCCGGCAGCTCGGCCAGCACGCCGTCGATCAGCTCGCCGAGCGACGCGGCGACCGGCGCCTCACCGACCGTCTCGCCGGCGTCGGTCGACATCCGCTCGAGGATGGCGCGGCACCGGTCGACCTGCTCGCGCACCAGCCGGAGATCGTCGATCGCCTCGGCGTCCGCGCCCAGCGCGGCCGCTCGCCGCTGCAGCTCGGTCATGACGATGGCGATCGTGCCGAGCGGCGTCGACAGCTCGTGGGCCGCGCCGGCGGCCAGCGTCGCCAGCGAGGCCAGGCGCTCCTGGCGCGCCGCCAGCCGCCGCGAGGCCGCCAGCTCGGCGTCGCGCAGCTCCAGGGCGCGCCTCACCCGCAACAGGAAGTACACGATGAAGCTGGCCGCCACGCCGAACGCCACCCACATCCCGCGCAGGTGCAGCTCCATGTACAGCTCGTGCGAGCCCCCCACGGGCAGCGCGCGGTGCCACAGAAACAGCACCGCCGAGCAGCCGAGCGCCAGCGCCGTGAGCGCCCAGGTCCAGGCCCCGCGCAGCGTGGTGGCCGCCAGCGCGATCTGGACCAGATACAGGAAGCTGAACGGATTCGACGGCCCCCCCGTGAAGAACAGCAGCCCCGTGCACATCAACACGTCGCACGCCATCAGCGCCGCCATCCACGCCTGCCGCGCCGGGCGCCGCCGCCCCAGCATCGCCGCCAGCACGTTCGAGGCGGCCTCGATCGCCACGATGGTCAGCAGCGGCGCGAGCGGAAGCGCCAGCCCGAGGAGGAAGCGCACGCCCAGGATGGTCGCCAGCTGCCCGGCCACCATCGACCAGCGCAGACGAATCAGCCAGCCGTAGTTGATCTGATCCGGATGGGTGGGATCGGGGCGCACGGCGGTTGCGGTCTATCAGACATCGCGCGGGCGCGGGATGCAGCATTTTTTCGCACGTCAGGGCCACACCCGCACGAGCGCGGTGCCGAGGCCGAGCGCGGCCGGCTCGTTTCTCCCCCATGCGGCGACGGGTACGTCGATGGACGCGGTCGCCTGCAAGCGCCAGGAGTCGCCGCAGGGGAGCGCTGCCGCCAGGCCGCCGGTCACCAACCTCATCCGGCTCGCTTCACCCGAGGCGCCTGCCGCCGTATCGTCACCCGCCCCCTCCTCACTGAAGCTGGCGAAGGCGCCCAGCGCGAGCTGGCCCGTGAAGACGTACCCCCCCGACAGCAGCGCCGTCAGCCGCGGCGCGAACGACGCGCGCCCCCCCGGCGAGGGACGGGACGAGCGCAGCGCCACCCAGCCGTCGAACGTCACGAACCAACGCCCCAGCAGCGACTCCAGCTCGAGCCCGAGCGTCCCCTGGTACGAGCCCGTGCCGGCCGCGTCGGTCGCCAGCAGGTTGTGCGCCTGATCGGGCGCTCGCCCCGTCGGCGCGGTCACCCCCGCCAGCAGGCCGAGCGCGGGGACGTGGCGGTATTCGCCGCCGTGAACCAGCTCGTACCGGCCGCTCACCGCCACGTCGCCGAAGAAGCCCCCCCACTCGGACCGGCCGGGGATCCGCCGGTAGGTCTCGACGTAAGGGACGAGGACCGCGAGCTCGAGCCGCGACGACACGCGGGCCATCACGAACAGATCCTGCTCGGTCACCAGATCGCCGGTCGACGTCGAGCCGAACGCCCCATCGGACCCGAAGTCGCCGTAGGTCTGGCGCTGGCGCGCCTGCAGGCCGACGCCGTAGTCCTCGTAGATGCGCAGGCGCGCCGGGATGACCAGTCCGGTGGCGCCGCAGCAGGCCTGCCCCCGCGCGGACGATGGCCAGGCGGCCGCCGTCACGGCCAGCGCGAAGACGACGAGGGCGTGCTCACGGCACATCGAACGACGGGATCACGGTGTCGGTTCCGGCGCCGGAGGCGAGCGCCGAGCGCAGCTCCCAGGTGCCGTCCATGTAGAAATAGACATTGCCGATCTGGTAGACGCCCGCCCCCTGGGCGTCGACGAGGGTCCGGGCGCCCGTTCCGTGCGCGTGCGATGGCATCCACGGCGTCGCCGTCACGTCGAGCCCATCGATCGCGTCGCCGGTCACCGGATCGGTCACGACGTATTGAACGGTGTTCACCCCCTTCACGAGCGGACGCGGCGACGTGCGCACGGCGATCTGAAACTGTCCCGACGCGCTGGAGAGCACCGCGAGCGGGTCGGCCGGAAAGTCCACGGGACCGGATGCCGGGGCCGCGCCACAGCCGGTCGTGGTCGTGGCCGCGGTCGTGGTCGCAACCAGGACAGCGGCCAGCGCCCACGCTCTCCAACCGCGCCGAACGGTGACTGCAGGATCCATCGTCCCTTCATGACAGGCTTCGCCGAGGGCCGGAATGCGAAAAATGATCGCAGGGGTCAGCGCAGCGAAGCGCAGACGTCGCGAAACGCCCGGGCTTTGACCTCGGTCTCTTCCCACTCGGCCGCCGCGACCGAGTCGACGACGATCCCCCCCCCAACCGACAGCGACAGGCGCCCGTCGGCCACGGTGGCGGTGCGGATGGCCACCGCCAGATCCAGCTCACCGCCCGCGCCCAGCCATCCGGTCGCGCCGGTATAGATTCCGCGGCGCACCGGCTCGAGCTCCTCGATGATCTCCATGGCGCGCCGCTTGGGCGCCCCCGTCACCGAGCCGCTCGGGAAGGTGGCGCGCAGCAGCTCGCCCAGCCCCACCTCGGGGCGCAGCTCCCCCCGTACCGTGGATTCCAGATGAAAGACCGTCGGCAGGTCGACGACCCGCAGCAGGTCATCGACGCGCACGCTGCCCGTCCGGCACACGCGCCCCAGATCGTTGCGCTCCAGATCCACGATCATGACGTGCTCGGCGCGATCCTTCGCCGCCGCCAGCAGCTCGGCGCGCATGGCCGCGTCCTCGCGCGCCGATGGCTGGCGCGGTCGCGTCCCCTTGATCGGGCGTGTCTCGAGCTGTCCCCGCCGGTCGAGGGACAGAAAGCGCTCGGGCGAGTTCCCGATCACGTACCTGTCGATCGGTCCCTCCGGGATCGACCGCGCCCCCATCCAGATCGCGTGCGGCGCCGGCGCCCGCGCCCGCAGCGCCGCGGCGAGCAAAAGCGGATCACCCGGGCCCAGCGGCGCGATGAGGCGGCGCGCCAGGTTGACCTGGTAGGCATCGCCGGCGCGCAGGTAGGCCTTGATCCGTTCGACCGCGCGCTCGTGGTCGTCCCGCTCGGTCTCGGCCACGAACGCCCCGATGGACGGCGCCGGAAGCGCCACCGCCGGTCGGCTCCAGAGGTCGGCCAGGCGCTCGGCCGCGTCGGTCTCGCAAGCGAGGATGCGACAGTCGCCCGAGGCGACGTCGCGCACCGCGATGGCGTCGTAGAACCGCACCTCGAAGTCGGCCCAGCCGTGATCATCGCGGGCCCGTCGAGGGATCGGCAGCCAGGCGCGGGCCAGCTCGTAGCTGAGCCACCCCACGCCGACGGGCACGGGCACACCGGCCTCGTCCTCGTTGTCCCAGCGCTCCCGCGCCTGCCTCCACGCCTCCTCGAGCGCCGTCAGCGAGGGACCGCGCACGACGAGGCGTGGCGCGGCGGCGAAGAGATCGCGGCCACCGTGCGCCGGCCCCCCCGGCGAGGACACCCAGACGGGATCGGCGCCCACCGCCACGCGACGGGCCGCCTCGTGGGGAGGCAGCGACGGCGCGGGGCGGACGATCACGGCGTGGCGCGCGAGCTGCGCCAGGCCGCGCTGAAGAACTTCTGCACGTACTCGACGGCCGACACCACCGACACGATCATCGAAAGGTACAGGACCAGCTGCCCGACCTTGTGATAGTCGACGCCGATGGGCTGCCCGAACAGCAGCTCGGTCCCCAACAGAGGATAGCGGAAGTGGATCAGCAGCATCATGATGGCGACCAGCTGCAGCGCCGTCTTGATCTTGCCGCCGTCGCTGGCCGCGATGACCAGACCCTGCGCCGAGGCGATGCTGCGCAGCCCGTTGATGGCCAGATCGCGGCCGATCAGCACCACCACCAGCCAGGCCGGGGCGCGCCCCAGCGCCACCATCGTCACCAGCACAGCCGTGACGATCAGCTTGTCCGCCAGCGGATCGAGGAACTTGCCCAGCACGCTGACCTGGTTTCGCTTGCGGGCCAGGTAGCCGTCGAGCGCATCCCCCGCCGCCGCCCCGATGTACAGCAAGCTGGCCAGGAAGGTCCGCAGCGGGTTGTAGTTGTCGATCATCAACAGCACGAACGGCACCAGCAGCACGCGCCCGATCGTGATCAGGTTCGGCAGGTTGGTCAGCTCGTTACGAAGATTTCCGCCGTCCGATGGTCCTTCGACCGCAGTCATACGATACGTCCTCCTTCACGTTCGACATCGAAGAGCACCACGCCCTCGCCTTCACAGGTGATCGGCAACGGGCCGACGGGGCCACCGCCACCCGTTGATTCTTCCGCCAAGGCGCCCCCGCGCGCCACTACCCGCCCCACCCAGCCCAGCAGATGGCGCTCCGTCGCCTGCACGGGCTTGTCAGGGCTGACCTTGACGGCGCCCGTCTCGCCGCGCACCCGGATCGTCACCAGGCCCCGCCCTCGGAACTGAAGCATGCCCAGTGGCGCCCGCGGGATGTGGCCGTACTCCCACGACACCGAGCCCTCGAACGCCATCACGGCGTCCTCGCGCACGTAGAGCACGTCGTCCTCCAGCAAGAGCGGCACCAGCCGCCCGGACGGCGCCGCGACGAACAGCTCGCCGCGCCCCTGCACGCGAAAGAACGGCGCGTCGGTCTTGCCCAGGCGCTCGACTGAATTTCGACCGCGCACCCGCCGCTGCGCCGCCTCCCAGCGGACGTTGCCGGCACACGCCACGGCGGCGTCGGCGCGCACGAAGGCACCGTCTCCGATCGCCAGCCGCGCCGTCGCGCCCAGCCACGCCGCTTGATCGAGCGGCGGGGCGAGCCGCGACACCGCGTAGCCGACGAGCGGCGCCGGGGGGAGCTCGCGCACGTTTCCCAGCGGACCCGCCAGCGCCCGGTCGGGCTCGGCCCGGGTCGCGTGCTCTTCGTGGCGCGTGCTGATGGCACGCGCATCCATCGAGCGCGCATCCATTGGAATCGAAAGATCGAACGCGGGCTCGAAGGTGGCGCTCGGCAAGGCCCCCGGCGAGACGATGGCGCGCCCGCTGCCCGGACCGGACGACACGCGGGGGCCGCTCCCCTCGCCCTCGCTCCGGCCGCCCGGTGGCGACAGCTCCCCTTCCGCCTCCAGCTCGGCGGCCATGCTCTCGGAGCCGGCGCGGCGGAACGCGGCCACGGCGCGCGGCCTCTCCCCCCGTCGGGCGTACGCGAACCCGAGGTAATTCCAGGCCCGCGGATCGTCGGGGGCCAGCCGCGCCGCCGTCTCCAGCTCGTGCACCGATTCGTCGATCCGATCGAGCTTCAGGGCGATCAGCCCCAGCTTCAGCCGCACCCCCGGATCGCGCGGCTGCGTCTCGGCGATCTCGCGACACAGCGCCCGCGCCTCGTCGAGACGACCCAGCTTGAAGCGCACCAGCGCCAGCAGCTTCAGCGCGCGCAGATCGGAGGGGGTGATCGAGAGGGCGCGCAGCACCTCGACCTCGGCCTCGCGAAAGCGACGCCCCCCCACCATGTCCGCGGCGCTGGAGAGGTGATCGAGGAAGCGATCGTCCGAGGCACGACCGGGAGCGGAGCTGCCCTGCGCGTCCGACACGTCAGCGCTCCGTCAAGAACGCGCCGTCGTGCGCGGCGGGGCTATGACGGTATTCGTCGAACCGGCGCAGCACCATCGTCACGTAGGCGCGCGTGGTCTCGTAAGGGGGCAGACCGCCGTATTTCTCGACGGCACCCGGGCCGGCGTGGTACCCGGCGATCACCTTCACCATCTCGTCGTCCGAGCAGACGAGAACCCGGTTGGCGTCGTGGCCGTCGTCGTCGGTCACGGCCGGCGTCCGGCAGAACCGCCGCGCCAGCACCTGCAGGTAGCGCGAGCCGCCCATGATGTTCTGGCGCGCGTCGAAGGCGTCCGTCACGCCCATCATCCGCCCGGTGTCCGGCATCAGCTGCATCAGTCCCTGGGCGCCGACGCTGGAGACCACATGCGGATCGAAATCGGATTCAACCTTGATGACCGCCCGGACGAGCGCCTCTGGAATGCCGTAATACATCTGTTGGTCGAAAATGTCTTGGTCATATCGCGCGTAGCGCGCCGGCGAGCTGTCCCGCGGCGGCACGACGTCGGTGCGCCCCCGCAGCGCGCCCGCCTTGCCGGGGCCCGTCTTCAACCACACCTTCCAGGTGGCGCCGACCGGGCGCTTGTTGGTGAACTCGACCACGCCGTCCGCCCGCTCGCGCGCCCAGAACGTCCCCGCGTCGGAGGCGGCCCCGCGCCGGTCATCACGCGCGGCCGGGCCGGGGCGACGGTTCGTGAACTCGACGGTGCCGTTTGGATTGGTGCGATTCCAGATCTCGGCGCCGACGCGCCCTGGAGCGCCCACGACCGTGGCCACTCCCGCGAGACAAAGACAGACGCGTGCCCGGCGAAACATCGGCACTTTCAGCGTAACACAGGGGCGCGTGGCCCCGTCGCCGAGGGAGGGAAAGGCCCGTCGCGCATTCGCTTCGCGCGTCGCATTCCGGTCGCCGAACAGGGCATGGCGGTTTAGATTCCCATCCCCGTGCCCGAATCCACAGCAGCCGCCGAAGCCGACTATCTGGAAACCGACTACCTGGTCATCGGCTCGGGATTGGCGGGTCTCGGCTTCGCGCTGGCGGCGTCCGTCCACGGGCGGGTCATGATCGTCACCAAGAAGGCCCCGGGCGAGTCGAACACCAGCTACGCCCAGGGGGGGATCGCCGCCGTGCTCGATCCCGGCGACACCGCGGACGGCCACGTCGAGGACACCTTGCGGGTCGGCGACGGCCTGTGCCACGCCGAGGTCGTCGAGCGCTGCGTGCGCGAGGCGCCCGAGCACATCCGCCGCTTCGCCGAGGAGATCGGCGTCGCCTTCGACCGCGACGAGACCGGGAACTTCGTGCTGGGGCGCGAGGGCGGGCACAACGCCCGCCGCATCGTTCACGTGAAGGACATGACCGGGCGGGCCATCGAGACGGCGCTGCTCGACCGCGTGGCCGAGAAGGGCGCGCGCATCCGCATGCTGCCCGATCACCTGGCCATCGATCTGCTGACCACCGCGAAGTACGGCGGACCGAACGCCGTGTTCGGCGCCTACGTCTACGATCAGCGCACGGGCGTCATCAAGACGATCGTGGCGCGCGCCGTGGTGCTGGCGACGGGCGGCGCCGGGAAGGTCTACCTGTACACGACGAACCCCGACGTGGCGACGGGCGACGGCATCGCCATGGCCTACCGGGTGGGCGCCGCCATCGCGAACATGGAATTTTTTCAGTTTCACCCCACCTGCCTGTTCCACCCCGCCGCCAAGTCGTTCCTGATCTCCGAGGCGCTGCGCGGCGAAGGCGGCATCCTGCGGCTGCGCGACGGCACCGCGTTCATGCCCCGCTATCACGAGATGAAGGACCTGGCCCCGCGCGACATCGTGGCGCGCGCCATCGACGCCGAGCTGAAGCGCACGGGCGACGACTTCGTGGTGCTGGACATGACGCACCTGTCGCCCGAGTTCCTGGTCGAGCGGTTTCCCACCATCCACCAGCGCTGCATGGAGCTGGGCATCGACCTGCGCCGCCAGCCCATTCCGGTCGTGCCGGCCGCCCACTACAGCTGCGGCGGCGTCGTCGTCGACGAGCAGGGGCGAACGAACGTTCCGAACCTGTACGCGGTCGGCGAGGTATCGATGACGGGGCTGCATGGCGCTTGCCGGTTGGCCTCGAACTCGCTCCTCGAGGCGATGGTCTACGCGGCGCACGCCGCCGACGCCGTGC
Organism: Polyangia bacterium; assembly: GCA_036500205.1. Lineage (GTDB taxonomy): Bacteria > Myxococcota_A > Polyangia > Fen-1088 > Fen-1088 > DASYCK01. The sequence continues at coordinate 22,724 of DASYCK010000236.1, forward strand.
GCAGCGCCGGCGTGGCCCGCCCCGCCCGCGTCGCGCCCTGGACGGCCGGCGAGGCGACGACGTCCGACGAAGCGGTGGTGGTCAGCCACAACTGGGACGAGATCCGCCGCCTGATGTGGAACTACGTCGGCATCGTGCGCACCGACCGCCGGCTGGCGCGGGCGCGCCACCGCATCGACGTCATCCGCAAGGAGATCCGCGAGTACTACTGGAACGTGCTGGTGAACGGCGACTTGATCGAGCTGCGCAACATCGCGCTGGTCGCCGACTTGATCATCGAGAGCGCGATCCGGCGGCGCGAGAGCCGCGGGCTGCACTACAACCTCGACCACCTCGAGCACGACCCCAGCTTCGCCAGGGACACCGTGCTGCTCAGGGAAAGCGGACCGCCGGCCTGAGGGGGCGTCAGAGCGGGGCGAACCGGGCCGCCAGCGCGATGCCCAGCTGGCCCAGCCAGTACACGCCGAGCGTGAGGACGGGGGCGAAGCGGATGCGGTGGTCGAACTTGTCGACCGCCAGGCTGGCGTCGCCGACGTAGAACAGCGCTGCCCCCAGGGCGGCGGCGGGGGCGAGCGAGACGGCGGGCGCCACCACGGCGGCGACCGCGGTGGTGACCATGGTCGCCAGCGCCGCGCCGTAGACGACGAGCGGCGCCCGCATGCCCGCGGTGTGCGGCCACAGGCGACGCAGCAGCAGCGCCGTCACGATGGCCATGACGGCGGCGGCGAGCGAGACGGGGAGGCAGAGCGCGTCCCGGCCCGCGACGCCGAGAAAGGCCGCGATGTATGCGATGTGCGCGCCCAGGAAGATGGCCAGGCCGGCCAGAAAGGCGTTCTTCGCGGGGAGCAGCAGCGCCACGTCGCCGGCCAGGGAAAAGGCGATTCCCAGGTCGATGAGCCAGGCGAAGCTGGACTGCGGCGGGCCGACCACCGCGAAGAGGAGCGCGGTGGTGAGCGGCTTGGCGACCAGCAGGAGCAGGCGGCGGTCGGTGAGCGAGGCGACGACGCCGGTCAGGCCGGAGACGGCAAACAGGGCCAGCACGGCTGCCAGGGTGTGTGTCACGGTGCGCTCGTCAGGAACAGATCACGGCGGTTCCACCTGGTTGCTTGAGGCGCCGGTCGCGTTGCGGGCGAGCCCCCCTCACCCGCCGACCTGCGGTCGGCGATCTCTCCCCGCGATGCGGGGCGAGGTGGAGGCACGTCACGTCCGCGCGCCATGGTCACTTCGAAGGACGGCCGTCTAGTGGCCCCCCGCGCCGGCCAGGTCGGCGAGGCGTTGCTCGATCTCTTTCGCATCAGCGGGTTCGAAGCCACTGTTCACGTAACGGATGATGCCCGCGCGATCGATGATGTACGACGTCGGCATCTTCTCGGGCTGGAAGGTGTCGGCGATGGCGCCCTTCGGATCGTGAGCCACCGTCAGGTGCCAGCGGCCGCGCGCCGCCAGGAACTTGTCGACGTTCTCGCGCTCTTGATCGACGGACACCGCGAGCACCTCCACGCCGTGGCCGTGCAAGCGGCCGGCGATGGCGTCGAGCATGGGCAGCTCCTGCTTGCAGGGGGCGCACCAGGAGGCCCACACGTCGAGCAGCACGACCTTCCCGCGCAGCGACGACAGCGCCAGGCTGTTCCCGTTCAGACGATCGACGACGATCTCCGGCGCGGGCCGCCCCACCCCCTGGCCGCCGCCACCCGCCTTGCCCACCCCTTCGGTGGCACAGCCGCCCGCGAGCAGACCCGCCACCAGCGCCAGCGGCCAGCGCCGCGCGCCCAGGGCGATCGCCCTCATTTGGCGATCTCTTCCTTGATCCACTCGCGCAGGCTCTCGGTGTCCTTCGCGTCGGTGTATTCGCGGCCGTCGATGTACAGGGTCGGCGTCGACGACAGCCCCAGGGTGGTGCCGTCGGTGCGGTCCTTCTGCACGCGCGCCTTCGTCTTCGCGTCGTCCAGATCGGCGCGGAACTTCGTCACGTCGAGGCCCGCCTCCTTCGCGAACTTCTCCATGTCGGCGGGGCTCAGGTTGTCCTGGTTTTCCCAGAGCTTGTCCTGGAACGGCCAGAACTTCCCCTGCTTCTGCGCGGCCACGGCGGCCTCGGCGGCCAGGCGGGCGTTCGTGTGTTGCGGCAGCGGGTAGTGCTTGAAGTAGACGCGCACCTCGTCGTGAAACTCGTCGAGGATCTGGCGGAGAACTGGCTGAAACCGTTTGCAATGCGGGCACTCGTAGTCCGCGAACTCGACCAGGGTCACCTTCGCCTTCGGATTGCCCTCCATGGGCGCCTCCGACACATCGATGAACTTGGTGTCGGTCGAGCGGTAACGCTTCTCGAGCGACTCGGCGATGTCCGACTGCGTGTACCCCTGATCGGCCAGCCGGGCGACATACTTGACCGCGTTCAACGACCGGTGACAGCCCTGATCCTTTTTTGCCGAGGCGAGCAGGCTCTCCCCCTTGCCGCACACCGACGCCTCGCTGTTCACGACGCGAAAGAAGATCTTCCTCGCCAGCTCGTCCAGCTTGGACACGTCGATCCCCGGCGGGGGCGTCAGGTCGAGCCCTGCCTCCCCGGCGGGCTTGGCGCTGCTACCCGCCACCGGCGCGGGCGCGGGCGTGGCCGCGGGCGCCGAGTGCGCTTCCGGCGGGCTCTTCGCGCAAGCGGGGGCGCCGGCGACGGCGACGAGCACGACGGCACGGACGAGGGACCTGACGAGTCTCGCGGGGCGCATGCGCGGTAGATATAGGAATAGCCGCCGACCGAGTCAACCGCCCCCATCACCCCTCGGCGCGGAGATCGACCACGACAGGATGTCCGGGCGCTTCATCGAAGATCCCGGAAAGCCCCCCGCTGCTTCTCCCCTGAGTTCTCCCGGGAGACAGGCAAACCGTTGACGGGCCGCGCCCGCGCCACTATAAACGCCGTCGGCGCTTCGGGCGTCAACCCACGATGTCATCAGACTATATTTCTGCCGCTCTCATGATTCTGGTCAGCGTCGGATTCGCGCTGCTGCTGACCGCTGCCGCCAAGTACCTGGGTCCCGGCCGCAAGAGCAAGGCCAAGGACTACCCGTACGAGTGCGGCTCCGACGTCATCGGGAGCCCGCGGGCCCGCTTCGAGATCAAGTTCTACCAGGTCGCCATCTTGTTCCTCGTGTTCGACATCGAGACGGCGTTCCTCTACCCGTGGGCGTTGCGCTTCCGGGCGCTCTCCTGCGCCGGCCCGCTCGACGCGGCGGGCGTGTGCACGGCGGGTGGCTCGTTCTTCGGCCTGTCGGAGATCCTGGTTTTCATGGGCATCTTGATTGTCGCGCTTACCTACGTCTGGCGTAAGCGCGCCGTCGGTTGGGAGTAGCCACATGGGTCTCGAAATCTACAACTCTACCGTCCAGGCGGCGGTGAACTGGGCCCGCAAGTTCTCGCTGTTCCAGTATCCGTTCGTCACCGCCTGCTGCGGCATGGAGTTCATGTCCAGCGCCGCCCCCAAGTACGACCTGGCCCGCTTCGGCGCCGAGTTCCCCCGCTTCTCGCCCCGCCAGGCCGACCTGCTGGTCATCGTCGGCACGATCACCGAGCGCCAGGCCCCGGCCCTGCGCCGCATCTACGACCAGATGACGGAGCCCAAGTGGGTCATCGCCTTCGGCGTCTGCGCGTCGACGGGCGGCTTCTACCAGAACTACTCGACCGTCCCCGGCTGCGACCAGATCATCCCGGTCGACGTCTACATCCCCGGCTGCCCCCCCCGCCCGGAGCAGGTTCTGGACGCCCTGGTGCTGCTGCAGGAGCGCATCCAGCGCGGCGAAGGGCACAGCCAGATCACCCTGAAGTCCGAAGCCGGACACGAGATGCCGCTGGCCTCCATCCGGCCGCGCGAGACGGCGCCGCACAAGCCCGCCACGCCGCCTGAAGGCGCGACGAAGTAAAGGACAGGACCCCGCCCATGGCCCAAATCATCCTGGATCGCCTGGTCGCGACGTTCACGGGCGGCGAGATCGAGCAGATTGGTTCCCAGCACGGCAACGAGTGGGCGCGCGTCAGCCGCGAAGCCTGGCGCACGGTGGCCACCTTCCTGCGCGATGATCCGACCACCGATCTGAAGATGCCGACCGATCTGACGGCCGTCGATCGCGTGTCGCGCGAGCCTCGCTTCGACGTGGTCGTGCACCTGTACTCGGTGACGAAGAAGCATCGCGTGCGGCTGTACGCGGGCGTCCCCGAGGACGACTGCACGCTCGACAGCCTTTTCCCCGTCTATCCTGGGCTGGAGTGGTTCGAGCGCGAGGCCTATGACCTGTACGGGGTGCGCTTCAAGGGGCACCCGGACATGCGACGCATCCTGATGTACCCCGAGTTCGTGGGGCATCCGTTGCGCAAGGACTACCCCAAGGAAAAGCGCCAGCCGTTGATCCGCCGCAGCGGCTTCCCCGGGGTCCCCGAGTGAGCCTGCCCGCCAACGAAAAGACCGCCATGGACACCACCTCGCTCGCGCCTCCCCCCTCCGGCAAGCCCGAAACCCGCCGCATCGTGCTCGGCGTGCAAGAGCCGGAGGATCTCGATCTTCCGACCGACCCCATTCCGTTGAACATGGGGCCCTCGCACCCCGCCATGCACGGCACCGTGCGCATGGTGCTGGACGTCGAGGGCGAGAAGATCAGCAACGTCGACATCCAGATCGGCTACCTGCACCGCTGCTTCGAGAAGGAAGCCGAGCACGCGACGTACACGCAGATCTTCCCGTACACCGACCGCCTGAACTACGTGTCGCCGATGTTGAACAACGTCGGCTACGCGATGGCGGTCGAGAAGCTGCTGGAGATCGAGAAGAAGGTCCCCGAGCGGGCGCAGTTCATCCGCGTGATCGTGGGCGAGATGTCCCGCCTCACCGACCACATGACCTGCCTGGGCGCCGGCGCGATGGAGCTGGGCGCCTTCACGGTTTTCCTCTACCTGCTGAAGGCGCGCGAGTGGGTCTACGAGCTGCTCGAGGAGATCTCGGGCGCGCGGCTGACCCACAGCTTCTGCCGCATCGGCGGCGTGGCCGGCGATCTGCCCGACGGCTATTCCGAGCGGCTGCTCGACGTGATCGCCCGCTCGCGCGGGGTCATCGAGGAGTGCGGCAAGCTGCTGAACCGCAACCGCATCTTCCGCGACCGGATGGACGGCATCGGGATCATCACCAAGGACGAGGCGATCGCCTGGGGGATCACCGGCCCGGTCGGTCGGTCGACCGGCCTCGACTACGACGTCCGCAAGGATCACCCGTACCTCGTCTACGACCGCTTCGACTTCGACGTGCCGGTCGGCTCGGTGGGCGACAACTTCGACCGCTACATGTGCCGCGTCGAGGAGATGGCGCAATCGATGCGCATCATCGAACAGGCGCTGGCGAAGATCCCCGGCGGCCCGGTCATGATCGACGATCCCCGGATGCGCCTCCCCTCGAAGGCGGAGACCTACAACTCGATCGAGGCGATGATCGCGCACTTCAAGGTCATCATGGACGGCATCCACGTCCCCCCGGGCGAGATCTACTCGTTCACCGAGGCCGGGAACGGCGAGCTCGGCTTCTACATCGTGTCCGACGGCACGGGCCGCCCCTGGAAGTGCCGGGTGCGCCCCCCCTGCTTCGCCAACGTTTCGATCCTGCCGAAGGTCCTTCCGGGCCTGTTCATCGCCGACATCGTTCCGACGTTCGGGATGATCAACATGATCGGCGGCGAGTGCGATCGGTGAGCGGACCGCGGACCGCGGACCGCAGCCCGCAGCCCGCAGCCGACAGATTCGACATGAGGGACACTGATGCCTGAGACGACCAGCCCACTTACCATGCTGACCGGGGCGCCCGTGCCGGCGACGGCGGAGCCCGTGACGGTTCCGGCGGGGACCGAGATGGTGACGGTGACCATCGACGGGATCGCGCGGCAGGTGCCGAAGGGGACGAACCTCCTCGAGGCGTGCAATCAGGCCGGGGCGGACGTCCCGTTCTTCTGCTACCACCCGGGGCTGACCTCGCCGGCCGTGTGCCGACAGTGCCTGGTCGACGTGAAGGGACAGCCGAAACCGGTCCCCTCCTGCTACACCCCCGTCTCCGACAAGATGGAGGTCACCACGGCGTCGCCGCGCGTGCTCGACATCCGCCGGCAGATGCTCGAGTTCACGCTGCTGAACCACCCCATCGACTGCCCCATCTGCGACAAGGCGGGCGAGTGCACGCTGCAGAAGCAGTACTTCGACTGGGACGGCAAGTACGCCCGCAACGACGGCATCAAGGTCCACAAGGCCAAGCACGTCGACATCGGCAAGCACATCGTCCTCGACCAGGAGCGCTGCATCCTCTGCACGCGCTGCATCCGCGTCTGCGACGAGGTCGCCAAGCAGCCCGAGCTCACCATGGCGATGCGTGGCGATCACGAGGTGCTGACCACGGCGCCTGGCAAGCGTCTCGACAACCCCTATTCGTTGAACACGGTCGATGTCTGCCCGGTGGGCGCCCTCACCTCGAAGGACTTCCGCTTCACGATGCGCGCCTGGGAGCTGGAGTCGACGCCGTCGGTCTGCCCCGGCTGCGCCACCGGCTGCAACATCGAGGTCCACTCGTCCCGCGAGGAGATTCAGCGGCTCGTCCCGCGAGAGAACCTCTACGTCAACCAGCACTGGATGTGTGACGAGGGGCGCTTCACGTACAAGCGCATCTACAACGACCGCCTGGGCGGACCGCTCTCGGCCGGCGAATCGGTCGAGTGGGACCGCGCGCTCGAGGACGCCGCTCGCCTGCTGCGCGCCGCCGTCGACAAGGCCCCCGGAAAGATCGGCGTCGTCTTCTCGGCTCAGTCGACCAACGAGGATCTCTACGCGCTGTCGCGCCTGGCGTTCGACAACCTCGGCATCACGCGCGGCTACGTCGCCGGCCTCGATCAGGGGTGGAGCGACAACATCCTCGTCAGCGCCGACAAGAACCCGAACACCGCGGGGGCCATCGCCATCGGCGGCGGCCGCCTGAAGAGCCTGATGGATCTGGCGAACGACGTGAAGAGCGGCGCCATCTCCACCTTGCTGGTCGTCGGTGAAGAAGGGGTCCTGGGGGCCGGCGGCACCGCCGCCCTCCCCCTCGGCAAGCTCGAGGCGCTCATCGTCCTCGGCTGGCGGCGCGGGCCCCTCGTCGAGGCGGCGCACGTGGCGCTGCCCATGGCCGACTGGGCCGAGGTGGACGGCACGTTCACCAACCGCCAGGGCACCGTGCAGCGCGTCCGCGCCGCCGTCCCGCCACGCGGCGACGCCCTCCCCGGCTGGGAGATCGTCTCGTTGCTGTCGCACCGCCTGGGCATGCCGATGGACTTCGCGGGCAAGGCCGCCACCCCGTCCGCCCGCTCGGTGTTCCTCGAGGCCAAGGAAAAGATGGCGTTCATGAAGAGCGCGGACTGGGGGCGAACGTCGCTGCCCATCCACCTTCGCTTCGCCAACTCGCGAGGATGATCGAGATGTCCTACGGAAACATGGCCTTCGCCGTCCTGGCCTCCACCGCCAAGATCCTGTTCATGGTGCTGGGGTTCCTGATGCCGCTGGCGTCGATCCTGACCTGGCTGGAGCGCCGGCAGTCCGCGATGATGCAGGACCGGCTGGGGCCGAACCGCGCCAACATCGGTCCGTTCAAGGCCTGGGGCATCACCCACTTTTTGGCCGACGCCTTGAAGTTCATGTTCAAGGAAGACTTCGTGCCGCCCATGGCGCACAAGTTCCTGCTCATGTGGGCGCCCGTCATGGCGATGGCGCCAGCGCTGATCGTGGCCGCAATCATTCCCTTCGGCCCGGACCTCTGCTGGGGGCAACTCACCGAGAAGGCCGCCGTCTGCACGCAGCCGATCCCGCTGCAGATCGCGCACCTCGACATCGGGTTGCTGTTCTACTTCGCCATCTCGTCGCTATCGGTCTACGGGGCGACCCTGGCTGGCTGGGCCTCGCACAACAAGTGGGCGATGATGGGCGGTCTGCGCGCCAGCTCGCAGATGATCTCGTACGAGGTCACCCTGGGCATGGCGGTGCTCGGTTCATTTCTCGTTTACGGAACCCTCGAGCCGGGCGCCATCGGGAACTTCCAGACCAGCATCCTCGACTTCGACAACTACCGGTCGAGCTGGGGCATCTTCTCGCAGCCGGTCGGCTTCCTGCTGTTCCTCACGGCGTCGATCGCCGAGACGAAGCGCACACCGTTCGATATCCCCGAGGGCGAGCCGGAGATCATCGGTTACTTCGTCGAGTATTCGGGCCTGCGCTTCGGCATGTTCTTCCTGGGCGAGTTCCTGGAGATCGTGACCTCGAGCGGCATCATGATCACGCTGTTCTTCGGGGGCTGGCACTGGGGAACGTTCATCGACGGCTTGCTGTTCACGCACCTGCCGAACGGGCTGTTCGTGCTGGCCATGTTCGGGCTGTGGACGATCAAGGTGTTCATCTTCTGCGCCTTCCAGCTGCTCATCCGCTGGTCGCTCCCCCGTTTCCGCTCGGATCAGCTGATGCAACTCGGCTGGCAGCGGCTGTTGCCGCTGTCGATCGCGAACGTCCTGGGGACGGCGATCATCATTCTTTGGGCACAGATGTAAGGTAGTACAGGAGATCACCATGGCCGTCGGAGTCAAAGTCGTCACCCGTCCGGGAAGCCTCAGTCAGCAGATGTACCTGCCGGCCATCGCCGAGGGCATGGGCGTGACGTTCAAGCACTTCGTGAAGAACTTCTTCGGGAACGTGATCGGTCAGCGCAAGCGGACCGACATTCAGACGATTCAGTACCCCGAGGAGACGAAGAAGTATCCGGCCCGCCACCGCGGCCTGCACCGCCTGATGCTTCGCGACGACGGCCAGACCCGTTGCGTGGCCTGCATGATGTGCCCCACCGTCTGCCCGGCCCACTGCATCACCATCGTCCCCGAGGAAGCGCCCGACGGCAGCATCGAGAAGCGCCCCAAGCTGTTCGAGATCGACGAGCTTCGTTGCGTGGTGTGCGGGCTGTGCGCCGAGGCGTGCCCGTGCGACGCCATCCGCATGGACACCCTCGAGCACGCCAAGCCGGTCTACCGGCGCGTCGACGCCATCCTCGACCGCGAAGAGCTCCTGGAGCGCGGCGCGCGTTCGACGGCCGTCCAGGGCGGCGTGGGCGCGTTCTGGCGCGAGAAGGTCACCGCCACGCCGCAGACGCAGCCCGATGCTTCGCTGCTGCCGGCAGGCCCGCCGGCCGCGCCGACGCCCATCGCGTCGTTCGAACGCAAGGACTGAGGCCCCCCCATCGCCGCGTTCCCTCAAGGGCGCGGGCGGTTTTTCACCTTGACTGACGTGGATCCCGTCGTCATTGTGATCGGGACCTTCTGCGCGGTTCGATACGAAGAGCGATTCTTTTCCCTACAAGCACGCACCAGGGGGCCGCCTCTGGCCGATGGATGTGCACGCCCGCGAGTCGGGAAGCCCGATGCGGTCCAAGCGGCTCCCCCCTTACGAAAGTAGGGGCTCAGAATTCTCTTCGACCGGCCGAGGCGGAAGGTTTTTTCGCGCCCGGCCGCTCACTCTCCGTCGAGCAACGTCACGACCTTCTTGACCGGCTGTCCGGCCGCGACGCTGATCGTCTCCCGCCGCTGCACGTTCGCCTCGCGACTGAGGAACAGCACGTCGTGCGTCCCACAGGCGACCGCCAGATCGACCATGGGGGTGATGCCGACCCGTCGGCCATCGATCCAGACCTCGGACCAGGGGCGCGACCCCAGCGACAGACGGCAGGCGCGCGCCGTCGCGGGTGATGGTGCCGGCGGCGCGATCGTCGCCTTGGCCTCGACCAGATCGACGATGCGTTTCACCTTCTCTCCCGGGCGGACATTCAAGTTGATTCGCCGCTCCAGGCCCCGCTCGACGCTCTTGAAGAGGATCTCGTGGGCGCCGCAGGAGACGCCGAAGTTGGTGAGCGGCGTGAAGCCCGCGCGCTGCCCGTCGACCCACACGTCCGACCAGGGGATCGAGCCCAGCGAGACCGCGCACGCCGCCGCCTCGGCGACGGTCGGCTCCGGCCTGGGAGCCGTCGCGGGGAGCGCGGCCACGTTCCCCGCGCTCGCAGACGACGGCGCGGGAGCATCGACGGCGAGCGTCCGCGCGCCCGCAGTCGCCGCGACGCCGGAGGGCGAGACCTGGCTCGCGGGAGGTGAAGCGGCGGTCCCCCGCGCTGCGCTCGGAGGAGCGGTCGTGGCTCCCGCGTTCGCGACAGCGCCGATCCCCGGGGCCACCTCGGGCGCCGCTTCCCCCGGCGCGATGTTGCCCGCCGCTGCGGCGCCCGGAATCGACGGCGGCGCGGCGGGCTCCGCCACCGCCGACGATGGAATTGCCCCCACCGGGGGCGAAGGAGCCGGGGGCGGCGACACGGAGGACGACGGGCGCGTGGCGGGCGCCGACGAGGGCGGAGCGGCGATCTCCGTGGTCGGCGAGGCCGGCTCTCGATTGACCACCATCAGGATCGCCAGCGCCGCCGCCACCCCCACCCCCACGGCGCCGGCGACCAAGGCCCTCCGCGACGGCCGGCCGAACGCACCACGCCCGAACGACACGTCGCCGTCATCGAAGTCCAGCTCGCCCGTGCGCGCCGCAGGCGGCGTGGTCCGACGGGTCGACGTGCCGACTTCGGCGCCCTCGTCCCGCCCGCCCAGCTCGCGGTACAGCGCCGCCAGATCCCCCCAGCGCTGGGCTGGCTCCGGATCGAGGGCGCGCATCACCAGCGCCTCGGCGTTCGACGGAATCTCGAGCTCGGGCCACCCGAGCATCAGATCGGCGGGCAGCTCGTTCGCCGCGCCACCCGGCTCCTGGCCCGTCAACAAGAAGTACAGCAGCCGCCCCACGGCATGAACATGGGCCGGCGGCCGGACGGGCGCGCGCCAACCGAGCGCCTCGGGCGTGGCGAGATCGATGCGCACCCGGGGCGTGCCGGTCGCCGTCTCGAGCAGGTAGACCTGCCCGGCACGAAGCTCCGTGCTGGCCAGCCCGGCCACTTCCGCCGCGCGCAGCGCCGCCGTCATCTGAAGCCCGATGGCCCGCGCCTCCGACCAGGCCACGGGCCCGCGCGCCGCCATGCGGGTCGGCAACGCGGTGGCGCCCGAAAGCTCGAGGACGACGTACAGGAAACCGTCGCCGCACTCGGCGATCTCCACCAGCGGCATCACGTTCTCGTGCTTGAGGGACGACAGCTCCCGCGCCTGATCGACGGCTCGCCCCAGCGCTCCCCGATCCCCACCTTCGAGCGGTTGAAACAGCTTGAGCAGGACCCTGCGATCGAGGTGCACGTGCTCCGCCAGGTAGCTCCCCATCCCGCCCACCTCGTCGAGCCGGACCAGGATGCGGTAGGCGCCCACGATGCGCCCGACGAGCGGATCACGCGCCCCCTCGTCCCCCCCCGTCCTCCCCACCCCCGCACCCGACATGGTCAGTAGGCGAAGCG
>DASYCK010000237.1:0-7329 GCA_036500205.1 Polyangia bacterium
GACGAGCTCAAGGCGCGGCTCGCCAACCACCGCCGCGATCACGACACCACCTGGAAGTTGATCGAGGCGCCCGACAAGCTGGCCGCCGCGCTCGACCCCACGACGCTCGACGGGTGCGGCGCGGTGGTGATCGACCGCTTCACGGTGTGGCTCTCCAAGCGGCTGTCGGCGAGCGACAAGAGCTCCGACGCCGATCTGTTGCACGAGGTGGAGGTGCTGGCCGATCGGCTGTACCGATCGCCGACGCCGGCCGTGGTGGTGACCACCGAGATCGGCCTGGGGTTCCTGCCGGCCAACGTCCCCGATCGCCGGCTCATCAACGTGGCCGGGCAGGCCAATCAGATGCTCGCGGAACGGGCGGCCTCGGTGGTGCTGATGGTGAGCGGCGTGTCGCTCCGCCTGCGCTGAGCGGCCCGATGCCCCTCTCTCGCGTCACCTTTCCGGTCGGCGCGCTCGGGTGCAACTGCACGATCGTCAGCTGCCCCGACACGCGCGAGGCGCTGGTGATCGATCCGGGCGACGAGGCGGGGGAGATCCTGGCCGCGCTGGCCCGCGACGGCCTCACCGCGGTGAAGCTCGTTCATACCCACGCGCACTTCGACCACCTGATGGCCACCGGCCAGGTCGCGGCCAGCACCGGCGCGCCGGTCCTGCTCCACCGCGACGATCGGTGGCTCTACGACCACGCCGTCATGCAGACCGAAGCGTTCGGCATCCGCCGCCCCGACGGCGCCCCCTGGCAGGCCCCGCCGCCGCCGACCCACGAGCTCGCCGGCGACGAGTCGCTGGCCTTCGGCCGCCGGGAAGCGCGCGCGCTGCACACGCCCGGACACACGCCCGGCTCGATCTGCCTCTACCTCGAGCACGCGGGCGAGACGCCCATCCTGTTCGCGGGCGACACCCTGTTTCAAGGATCGATCGGGCGCACGGACCTCTGGGGCGGGTCGATGGCCGCCATCCGCAAGTCGATCCGAGATCGCCTCCTGACGCTGCCGGACGACACCCTGGTCATCCCCGGCCACGGCGCTGAAACCACGGTCCTGCGCGAGCGCGAGGACAACCCCTTCGTGGGGCGATTCTCCGACGGGCGGGCGTGAAATCGGACCTGCACAAATTTAATGAAATCGGCGTATGCTCTCGGCCTCCAACGGGAAATTGACCCGCCACCTTCAGCGACAGGACACTCCATGACGCGTTCAGACCACCGCTCGGGACCCTCGCGAGGAATCGTTTTCGCCCTGCTGGCTGCGGGGTTGACCCTGCTGGTTGCGCCGCAGGCGTTTGCGAAGAAGAAGGCGCCGGCCGCCGCCGCCCCCGCCGGCACGGACGACGAGACCCCCAAGACGGGCGACGCGGCCGCCGCGGAGAAGCCCGCTACCCAGGCCAACGACGAAGAGAAGCCCAAGGCGGCGCTCAACCTCGAGCAGGAGGCGCCCAAGACCGACAGCCTCGGACACGTCCACTTCGCGTCGCCCAACGGCGAAGGCCTCGGGCGCGTGGTGGTGAATGCCCCGGCCGCTTCGAAGGTGAAGATTTTCCTCGAGGGACGCTTGTTCGGAACGGCGCCGGTGACCATCTACAGCGTCCCCAAGGGTGACTACATCGTCGAGGCGGTCGATCCGAGCGGCAAGTCGCTCCCCAGCAAGCCGGTCACCGTCTCCGAAGGCGAGGAGACCACCGTCGATTTCGGCGGCAAGGCGGCGGCCGCGGGAGGCTCGGGTGACAGTGGCTTCAGCGGGGGCGAGATGACGTCGACCCGCAAGACGCTCATGTGGTCCTTCGTGGGCGGCGCCGTCGTCGGGATCGTCGTGGGCACCGTCTTCGGCATCCTCGACGTCCAGGCCGAGAACGACTACAAGAACACGCCGTCGAACGAGCAGCAGCAGCTGGACAGCATCCAGCAGCGCGGGCAGCGCGACGCAGCCATCGCCGACGCCGGGTGGATCCTGGCGGCGGTCGGGGCGGTCGGCGCCGCCGTCTGCGCGTTCCCGCTCATCTTCGGGGGCAACGAGAAGGCCAGCACCGCGCCCGCCGCCTCGGGAACGCCCTCCGCGTTCATGTTCTCGCCGGTGGCCGGCCCGCACCTGACGGGCGGCGCCTTCACGATGCGGTTTTAAGTACCGCGGCGCTACTTGCCGAGCTTGGCGGTGTCGATGACCCGCACGCCGGCGGGCGGGGTGAAATGAAACTCCGTCTCGGGCAGGTGGGTGTTCGTCTTGATGTCGGCGAACGTCAGGTCGTTGGTGTTCCCCTGCCCGTCGGTGATGACGCTCTCTCGCACGTCGAAGGTCTTCGGATCGACGACGAACAGGATCGACTTCACCTGGGGCTCGGCCACCTTCGGTGACAGCGACAGCAGGTAGTCGCCGGGCGCCCCGTACGGGCTCTTGGCGACCGGAGCGACGTCGAACTCGGCCGCCAGCTTGCCTTTGCCCGTCAGAAAGGCCAGGGCCGCCGGGAGCTGTGACGCCTTCAGCTCCTGCCTGAAGGCCTGCTGGTCCTCCGGTTCGTAGAGCCAGAGGACGCCGCCGTCGCTCACGTAGGTCGCCTTCTCCGGCTTGTCGTAGTCCCACCGCATCCGCCCGGGCTTCTTGAACATGACGGCGCCCGCCGAGTTGGTCTTGCGGCCCATCGCCGTGCTGGTGAGCGTCTGGGTGAACCGCGCGCGGAAGTCCGTGGCGCCGTCATACCGTTTCTGCACTCTCTCGACGACCGCCTCGAGCGACAGATGAGGTGACGGGGCGGCGGGCGTGGCGGCGAGCAGCGCGCACGCCAGGGCGGGGGTCAGCATCGGCGCGATCCTAGCCGAACGGTGGGGTGACCACCATCGACCTGCGGCAACGCCCGACGGTCGAGCCGCTTTTGCGGATCACATTCGATCGCGCGAGGGCGGGCGTCGGATAAGATCCCTTCAGATGCCCGAGCCAGAGACCACCGCGGGGGCACGCCCGCAGCCCCGTGTCACGATCATCGTGCCGACCTACAAGGAGGTGGACAGCCTCCCGCACCTCATCGATCGCGTCGCCAAGGTGAGGGCCGAGGCGGGGCTGGACATCGACGTGCTGATCATGGACGACGACAGCCGCGACGGTTCGGCGGAGATGCTCGCGGCGCGCCCCGAGAAGTGGGTGGAGCTCATCGTGCGCACGACCGATCGGGGCCTCAGCCAGGCGGTCCTCGACGGCGCGCGCCGCGCGCGTGGCGACTACCTGGTCTGCATGGACGCCGACCTCAGCCACCCGCCCGAGGTGCTCCCCGCGATGCTGGCCAAGCTCGACGGCGGCGCCGACTTCGTGCTCGGCTCACGCTACGTGAGCGGGGGGACCACCTCGGACGATTGGGGCTTCCTCCGCTGGGCCAACAGCCGGGTCGCGACGCTGCTGGCCATGCCGCTCACCTCGGTCCGCGATCCGATGTCTGGCTTCTTCGCTCTGCGCCGCTCGACCTTCGACCTGGGGAAGGACTTCAACCCCGTCGGCTACAAGATCGGCCTCGAGCTGATCGTCAAATGCCGCTGCGAGCGCGTCGTCGAGCTCCCCATCAACTTCGAAGACCGCCGGTTCGGGAAGAGCAAGCTGACGCTCCAACAGCAGATGCTCTACCTCCGGCACCTGCGGCGCCTCTACATCTTCAAGTTCGGCGCCTGGAGCCAGCTGATGCAGTTCCTGGTGGTGGGCGCGCTGGGGACGGTGGTGAACCTGGTGACGCTCTCGGCGCTGATGGCCCTGACGGTGCCCCAGCGCCCGGCCATCGCCGCCGCCATCTTCCTCGCCATGTGCTCCAACTTCGTGCTGAACCGCCGCTTCAGCTTCTCGCACAGCCGCCACCGCCCCTGGCTGCGGCAGTTCGTGGGATTCGCGGCCGCCTCCTCGATCGGCGCGCTCATCAACTACGCGACGACGCTGTTCGTAGCCGGGCAAGTTCCCGGCCTGCGCGTGCAGATGGCGGCGCTGGTCGGGATCGCGGTGGGGACGCTGTTCAACTTCACCGCCAGCCGCTACCTCGTTTTTCGCGGCGCGCACATCCGGAAGATGTAGCGCCTAGCCTCCCGCGGCCAGGTATTCGCCCTGGGGCGCCAGCACGTCGCGCGGCTTGGCGCCGTTGGTCGGACCGACGATTCCGTCGCGCTCCATCTGCTCGACCATGCGCGCGGCCCGGTTGTAGCCGATCTGCAGGCGGCGCTGGATGTACGAGACCGACGCCTGCCGCGTGTCGCACACGATGGCCACGGCCTGATCGTACAGCTCGTCATTGAAGCGCTCGGCCGGGGCGCCTCCCTCCTCGCCCTCCTCTTCGCGCGGCTTGAGGATGTCCATGTCGTAGACCGGCTTGGCCTGCTTCTTGAGGAAGTCGACCACCCGGTGCACCTCATCGTCCGAGAGAAACGCGCCGTGGACCCGGCGCAGCTTGGTCCCGCGATCGGAGAACAGCATGTCGCCGTTGCCGAGCAGCGTGTCGGCCCCCGCCTGATCGAGGATGGTGCGCGAGTCGATCCGCGACGCGACCTGCAGGGCGATACGACTGGGGAAGTTGGCCTTGATGAGACCGGTGATGACGTCGACCGACGGCCGCTGCGTCGCGAGGATGAGGTGCAGCCCCGCCGCGCGCGCCTTCTGCGCCAGGCGCGCCACGCTGGTCTCGACGTCTTTGGGCGCCACCATCATGAGGTCCGCGAACTCGTCGATGACGATGACGATGTAGGGGAGCTTGGTCGCTTTCTCCTCGGTCGTGGCCGCCTCGCGCTGCGCCTGGACAGCGGCCTCGGCATCCGAGATGTCCTCGTCGCTCGGCGTCTCGTAGCTGACGATGCCGGCGCTGTCCTGCCCCTCCGCCGCCTCCGCGACGGTGATCTCGGCGTCAGCGTCCAGATCGACCTCCTGCTCGGTCCCGTCGGCGCCGGCCAGCACCACGCGGATCTTCTTCTGCTTGGTCGGCACCTCCGCCGCCGCTGCCGCGCTCTTGCCCGGGCCGCCATCAATCTTGGCGTTGTAACTGGCGATGTCGCGCACCCCGGTCTTGGCCAGGAGCTCATAGCGCCGCTCCATCTCGTCGACCGCCCAGCGCAGCGCCAGGTTGGCCTTCTTGGGGTCGGTCACCACCGGCAGGAGCAAGTGCGGTATCCCCTCGTAGATCGACAGCTCCAGCATCTTGGGGTCGACCATGATGAAGCGGACCTCTTCGGGGGACGCATTGTAGAGGATGCTGGTGATCATCCCGTTGACGGCCACCGACTTGCCGGAGCCGGTGGTGCCGGCGACCAGCAGGTGCGGCATCTTGACCAGGTTCACGCTGACCGGCGCCCCCTTGATGTCCTTCCCCAGCGCCACCTGCAGCTTCGACGCCGCCCCGGTGAAGCACTCGTCCTGCAGGATCTCCTTGAGGTAGACCATCTCGCGCGTCCGGTTCGGCACCTCGACGCCGACCACGGCCTTGCCGGGGATGGGCGCCACGATGCGGACCGCCTGCGCCTCGAGCGCCATCGCCAGATCCTTCTCCAGGTTGGCGATCTTGCCGGTGCGCGTGCCGGGCGCCGGCGCGAACTCGTACATGGTGACGACGGGACCCATGTGGATCTCCTTCACCTTGCCGCGCACACCGTAGTTGGACATCGCCTGCTCGAGCCGCTCGGCCATGTCGTAGAGCTGCTGCTTGTCCATGTCGTGCGCCTGGGGCGGGAGGTACTCGAGCAGATCAGTGGTCGGCAGCTGGAACGCGCCGGCGGAGAGCTTGATGAAGCCCATCTTCTCCTCGGGCGTCTTCTCGGTGGCCTCGTCCTTCTCGGCCTGGGCCTCGGGCGCCAGGGCCCCTTGCCGCATCCGCGCCAGCGACGCCGACTCGACGATGATCGGCGCGTCGGGCGGCGGGAGGGCCGCCGCCGGTTCCGGCTCCGGCTCGGAATCGATGACCTCGGGCGCGAAGCGCTCGACGGCAGCCACCTCGGCGACGATGGCCGCCATCGCCACCCGCTCCTCGTCGACCTCGTCGTTCACGGCGTGGCCAGCGCCCGCCCGGATCCCGGCGCTCTCCTGCAGAAGGACCGGCTCCGGCGCCGTCTCGGGCTGCGGCTCCGGCTCGGCTTCGACGGCGGCCGCGCGCACCGGCTCGACGATCGCGATCTCCTTCTCCTCGATCTCCGCCTCGCCTTCCGGCTCGTGCGTCGCATGACGCTCGCCCGTGTCGTCCTTCTCGGGGAAGGCGGCGCGCGCGGTGCGCCAGGCGGCCCTCGCGCCCGCGACGATCCCGCGCTGAGCGTGGCGCGCCGCCCAGGCCACCACCACCATCGCCTCTTGCAACGTGATCTCCGTGACCAGCAGGACCCCGACCACGAGCATGGTGGTGGCCGCCAGCGCCGCGCCCACTGCGCCGATGAAGCTGGCCGACACCTCGCCCAGCCACTGGCCGTAGAGCCCGCCCGGACCGTGCTGGCTCATACCGCTGTCGGCGAACGGCAGGTGCAGGAGGACGACGACCGCGCTCAGCAGCAGCAGGACCCCGCCCCCCTCGCGCAGACCGTCGACGACCTTGCGCCCGCGGAAGGAACGGACAGCGGCGATCGACATCGCGGCGATGACCAGATACGCGCCGAGACCGAACAGACCATAGAAGGCCGAGGCGATGGCCGCGCCGCCGGGGCCCATGATCGGATTGCCCGGATCGCCCACCTGCATGGACAGGAGTGAGATGACCGCGAACAACCCGCCGGCCAGCAGCAGGATGCCGCTGATCTCGCGGCGGCGATTTTCACGGTTCCCCCGGGGGGCCGATTCGGAGGGAGCGGTCTTGGTGCTGGCGGCCATCGTTTGGTCCTCGTAGTCAGAGGTGGGCTAACACCTACATCAGACTACCCGGACCGACAGCTCGTCAAATTTCCCGCAGTTTGGTTTCTGGAGACCTCACCCCCGCGGACCACGGATCCTTGGGGCATCCAAGCGTAAGACCCTTAAATAACTGTGCTTTCTAAGCCTTGCGCGGACGGACCTCTTTGACCAGCAGCGGGGTGTCACCGCCATAGAGGCAACGGCCCCCGCGGCGGAGATCGAACCGCCAGCCGTGCGCGGTGCAGGTGAGCACGCCGCGTTCGATCGTCGCGTAGTCGAGGTCGCGGCCTCGGTGCGGACAGAACCGCTGGCAGACGTATTCGTTCTGCTCGTCCTCGAGCGTGATGAGCATCGGATCGATGAGGCGCACCAGGTTGAAAAGTGCGTCGTCATGCCGGTAGTCGAAGTGGTGCATCAACTTGGGGACCTCACGATCCGGATCGCGCTTGACGGTCGCGAGGTGCCCCATGAGGAGGTCGTGCCAGGTGAGATTCCCTTCCAGCACCAGGCT
>DASYCK010000238.1:0-31831 GCA_036500205.1 Polyangia bacterium
GTCGTGCGTGGTCTGGTTCAACCAGTGCGAGTTGGTCATGATGCCCGCGTAGTACTGGTGGTACGTGCTCACCACCGCCGCCGCCCGGCTGTCCTTCAGCATGCGCTGGGCCTGCGAAAGGATCTGGGCCGGATCGGTCAGCTTGCCGGCATCGGCCGCCGTGTTCAGCGTGTCGTCCGGAACGGAGTTCCACAGCAGGAACGACAGCCGCGTCGCGACCTCGTAGCTGTTGAGCTGGATGTTATTGCCCGACTTATCCTGCGCCAGCTCGGGAAGCATGATGAAGGAGGGCGATGCGAGGAACGCATACAGAAGGGCCTCGCCGACCTGCTCGGACGTGCCCGCCGGGGTCAGGCTGCCGAGACGCATGAAGCTGGTCACCTCCGTCGTCGTCAGGGGCCGGCGGAACGCCTTGCGACCGAACGCCTTGATGGTGTCCGACAGGCAGGTCCCCGCCGTCGGGTCGCAGCTGATGAACTTCGACTTGTTGGAGCCGGCCATGACGTCCGCCGCGATGTCGGCGGCGGCCGTCAGATAGCCGTTCCAGCCGATGTCGGTCAGGCTGCCCGCCGAGTCGGGCGCGAGCAGCGTGTCCGCCGTCCCGTTCGAAGCGGCCGACAGGGTCGTCTCGCCGAGCAGATCGCGCACGACCGCGTCGTACTGCGCGTTCGTCATGCGCGGAACCTGTGACGTCGCCGGGATGCCGGGCGAGCAGGCGGTGGGATCGGACCCCGTATCGCCACCCGACCCGCTTGCGGAGGCACCGCCCGAGCTGCTGCTCCCCGAGCTCCCTCCGGAAGCGCTGCTGCCCGAGTTCCCTCCCGAGTGACTCCCGTTGGTGCCTCCAGAGCTGCTGCTCCCGGAGTTGCCTCCGGAATGGCTCCCGGAATTACCTCCCGAAGCGCTGCTGCCGGTATCGCCGGTCTGACCAACCGATCCGGTGCAACCGGCCAGCCCAACCACCAACAACCCCACGAGACTCTTTGAATTGGAGCGCGTCATTTGCATTTTGCCCTTCCGCCTGCGGCCCAGCGATCACGATCGGTCGAAGGTTGTTTGCGCCACTGTTTGAGCGGTGCGAATTTGTAAGGCACGTGGTCCCTGACTTGCTCGAAATATGGCGATTCCGAGATCAATCCTTCAACGGTGATGCCTCATCTCATCCGAAGTCAGTCGTTTCTGACTTGTCGCACCAGGAGTCCGTGACGGGGTTCACCAGGTCAATCGATGCGCGCACGTAGGCGCCTGTAAGCACTGGTCAGCACCGTTCCGTTTCGCGTCAGCCGCGCGCGCAATGGCGCTGCTACGCCGTGCGGAAGATCACTTCGAGCTGGTGCGCGAAACGTGGCGCATCAGCGAGCGGAGATGCTTCGAGTCGGGCGCGGAGCGTGGCGCGCAACGCCGCGAGGCGATCGACGCTATTTCGCCGTGACGTGCACGGCGACGCGGCGATTCCGGGAGCGGCAGGGCGCGTCCTCGTTCGCGGGGCACACGGGATTCTGGGAGCCGTATCCTTCCGCCGCAAGGCGAGCCGGCTTCACGCTCATCTGCACGAGCGCCGCCTTGACCGCCTCTGCTTGGCCACTCGTCAGCTTCTTACCGACGGTGGCCGGGCGCGAATTGTCGGTGAAAGCGCCAATCTTCACCTTCACCGCCGGGTAGGCATTCAGGATCTGCGAGACGTTGTCGAGCTGCAGCCTCGACTTCTGGACGTCGAGCAGGGCGCCGTCCCCCTCGAACAGCACGCGATCGAAGTCGAACCAGGTGGTCCGGTCGACCTTCTGCTTCGGGTCCTCGATGAACGCGATGAGGCGCGGCTCGATGCCGTCCACGGGCGCCTTGACCTCGAACCCGGTGGACAGCACCCGCTTGTAGGCCTCGGCCTTTCTCCGGGCCGCCTCGATGACGGCGGCCAGCGCGCGCAGGCGAACCGTCTCGTGCGCCAGTTCGACCCCCACCGTCCGCACCTCCGCCAGGTCGCGATCGGTGTTCGCGATCTCCTCGCGAAGCTGGACGGCGTCCTCCTTCTTCCCGGACTGCTTGGCCTTGTCGATCTCCCCCACCAGCCACCTCAGCTTGGCGTCTTGCACGCCCAGGACCTCCTCGGCCGTGAGCAGCTTGGCCCGCGCCTCGGCGCCCCCGGGGGCTTCGGGTAGCTCCTCGCTCCCCTCGTGCAGCTCGGCGTAGGTGCGCTGAAGGTCGGCCACCTTCGGCTTCAGCTGCGCGTACGAGGCGACATCGCCCGCCAGGATCTGTTCGACCTCCGCCCTCTCCTTGTTGCACCCGAGCGTCATCGCTCCCCAGGCCAGGCCCGACGCCACGAGGATTGCTCTGGAACGGGACCCGACGTTCATGATGCCTCCGCTTCGCATGTGCACAGCACGGGATGCGCGGCCTTCTATCACAAGGCGCGTGACGCGCCGGGAGCTACGGGACGACGGTGATGGGCGCCACGCAGTCGGTGGCGGGATTGGCGCGCAGGGGAATCCAGTGATTGAAGGCGGTGCTCGACCCGCTGACCATCAGCACCGGCGACATCGCCGCCGGATCATAGGACCCGTCGACGCCAGGCAGCTGGCGCAGCTGCTGGCGGAACTGCTCGAGCTGGGGCACGTCGAAGATCACGAAGTAGAGCTGGTCGGTGGCGCGCTCGTCGCTGACCCGACGGTAGGCCAGGCATCGCGGCACGAGCGACAGCTTGTCGAGACCGGCGGCGCGCGCGGCCGCCAGCAGCTGCTCGCCGGAGACCCGCCCCGCGAACGCCCGATCGAACTCCTCTTTCAGCAGCAGAGGAATGGCGGGCTCGGGCGGCGCGTGCATCGACTCCATCACCCGCTTGAACAGCTGGCCGGTCAGGTCGTTGATGACGGACGCTGGCGCTTGCAGGGCCAGGTAGGAGTCGCTCGGCCGCCCGTCCTCCGCCATTCCCAGCGCCCAGTGTTCCAGATCCTTCGCCTGAAGCTGATACGGCTGCGCACGTGTGTCGTGCACGGACCGCCAGAACGCGATCGCCAGACCGACCACGACGAGCAGGCCGACACCGACCTTCACGAGACGTCTGGATCGCGGCATGCCGACTCTTACCTTGAAGGAGCGGGAAACGCCCACTCCGTCGATGCGCACGCCCCGTCGGATTTTGCCGTGACGTCCGCCGTGAGCCGGCGCTTCGGACTGGCTACGGTGCCACGATCGTCACGGCGGCCGTCGTGAAGCTGGCGCTTCCGCTCCCGCCGCCCGCTTCCACCAGGACCTTGGCCTCTTCCATTTTTCCCAGGACCATGCCGGCGGCGGTCCACGCCTTGAAGTGCTCGCTGATCGAGATGTGCCCGCACTGACGCGCCGACTGCCGGACGCTGTAGAACTGCACGAAGCTCGTGCTGCCGTCGATCGACGCTCCGGACGCCTGCCGCTGATAGAGATCGTAGGTCCCGCCATCGAGCATGACGGTCCCCATCTTGGTGCCCCCCGGATTGAGGGGCAGCTTGTTGTACGAGTCTTCCACGATGTAGTACTCGTGCGTCGGGTTCACCGACCATCCGTAGATGCCGATGTACGAGTAGCCACCGGCCGTGCCGGTCTTCGTCTCGGCGAAGTCGGCCGAGATCGTTCCGTACTGGTCGTACGTCTTGGTGCGGTCCCACTGCAGACCGACGCGGGCCAGGAAATCGCCGGAGTTGTTCCAGTTGGCGCTGAAGGCCGCCCCGGCATTGGCGTAGGTCGTGAGGGAACCTCCGCTTCCGCTCGACCAGATGGTCCACTGGTAGCTGCCGACCGTGCCCGAGGCATTCGACGACGAGTGCTGGGTGCCGCCGGTCAGCGCGGTGGCCGGCGCGCAGGCAGCCGACGCGCCTCCCGCGCCGGTCGAGCCGCCGGCTGCTCTTCCGCCACTGCCGCTCGTCGTGCTTCCGCCCGCCGCGCCCCGGCCGCCACCGCCGGTCGCGCCCCGGCCGCCACCGCCGGTGGTGACTCCCCCGCTGCCCGTCGTACCACCCGCCCGGCCACCTCCCCTGCCACCGACGACCGTGGTGCCGCCCGTTCCGACGACGCTGCCGCCGGTTCCCGATGCCACGCTGCCGCCTGTTCCGGGGGCCACGCTGCCGCCTGTTCCGGGGGCCACGTTGCCGCCCGTTCCACTGGCCGTGCTGCCACCGCTCCCGGCGCTCGTGCTGCCGCCGGTGCCTCGTCCGCCGCTGCCCGTGTCGCTGGTCGTACCGCCCGTCCCGAAACCACCGTCGGGATCACCAACGCCGGAGCCGCTGGCGCAACCGACAACAGCCGCACACGCCGTCAAGAGCGCGGAGCCAAGCAAAGTTCGAGCGAGCTTCATGGGGGATCTCACTTTCCTGGGGGGAAGTACCTGGTTGGACTTTCACCAGGTCGACGGTCGATACACGGCGACCGGAGATAATTCCCGCCCGTCACCAGACTGATCGCGCGAAACCCATAAAAACGAACGCTCAGAACAAAAGCAGAACCGGCAGCGATACCTCGGCCGGACGAAAGATCCGTCTGGGAATGAAATCAAGTACATGCGGACGGGGCGGTCGAACCCGGTCTCGGTCGGATCCGGTACGTGTACTCCACCATCCCGATTTCATCACCATGGATCCACGGAAAGATGCTGCGGATCCGGAAAAGATACCGGGATCGAGTCGGCTAGCCAGCGACGGTCGTCAGAACGCGCTGCACGGTCTCGGCGAGCGTTTCCATTCCGTAGGGCTTCCCCAGCCAGGTGAGCCCTCTTTTGACCGCCAGCTCTTCCCGCTCCGTGGGCGCGTGGCCACTCACGACGATGACCTTCAGGGCGGGGAACAGGCGCTGGATCTGCTCGATGATCTGCAGCCCGTCGAGCGCTTCTCCCAGCAGCATGTCCATGATGACCAGATCGAACGGGCGCTGCCCCGCGGCGAGCGCGCGACTGAAGAGCTCGTAAGCGCGCTGGCCACTATCGATGACCTCGACCTCGTAGCCGAGGCGCACCAGAACACGCCGTCCGGTGCGCAGCTGCATCGGTTCGTCGTCGACGAGGAGGATCCGGGCGCTCCCCCGTGGCGCCGCCGGCACCCGCTCCCTGCTCTCCAACCCGTCAGCGAGCGGGAAATACAGGGAGATCGTGGTCCCCACGTCCGGGGTGCTGACCACGTCGATGAACCCGTCGTGCTCCTTCACCACGCCATGAACGATGGAGAGTCCCAGACCGGAGCCCGAGGTCTCCTTTGCGCGCTTCTTGCTGAAGAACGGTTCGAAGATCTGACCGAGCTCGTGGGGCTCGATGCCGCAGCCGTCGTCGGAGACGGACAGCATCGCGTAGTGACCGGTCGGCACGATCTCGTAGCCCGCCCAGGGCGCGCGAACGTCCACCTCGGCGCTCTTGACGACGACCTCGCCGTTGCCGCCGATGGCCTCGACGGCGTTGTGAATCAGGTTGTCGACGGCCCTGGCCACCTGTGACTCGGAGCCGCGAACCACGAGCGGAGCCGGGCTGAGATCGGCGACCAGCTTGACCCGGCCCGTCCCCAGCTCCTCGGCGAAGCGCAGCGAGCTGTTGGCCCAGCACGACTTGATGACCCGGTTGATGTTGAGGTTCTCCTTGGCGATCCGGCCCTGTCGACCGAGGGTGAGCAGATCCTTGATGGTCTGCGCGGCCCGCAGCGAGGCCACCTTGATGGCCTCGACGTCGGCGCGCAGGTCGCGAGCGGATTCTCCGCCGCCCGGGAGGGCCGCCAGCTGGGCCAGGATGACGTCGGGCAGGGCCACCAGCGGTCCCAGGGCGTTGTTCAGATCGTGCGCGACCCCGCCCGCCAGCACGCTCAAGGACTCCATTCGCTTTGTCGCCGCCACCCGCTCTTGCACGCTGCGTTCGTGCAGCATGCTCGTCTGCACCAGCTCCTCCCGGAGGCGGATGCTCTTGAGCGCGGCGGCGATCTCGTTGCGGAACGCCGCGTAGGCGTTGATTCCGTCCGAGTAGTTGAAGGCGATGACCCCGAGGAGCTGGTTCTCGAATCCCAGCGGGAGAACCAGGAAGCTGTCTCGCCGTTCATCCGTCAGTGCGCCCGGCGGCAGCAGCGCCGCGGCGGCGTATTCCCCCTCCTCGCTCTCGCTCAGCTCGCCGTCCCGGAGGCACATCGCCGCGCGCAGCAGGTTCGTGGTCCCGCCCGCCACGCACACGAGATAAGCGGTGCGGACGCCGGCGCTGGGCAGCCCCTTGACGAGGGCGTCCCGCAGCGACGCCAGGTCGAACGCGATCGAGGCCTGCTCGCCCACGCCGAGCAGGCGCAAGTAGTTCTCGTCGAGCAGCAGGCGGTGCTGCATCTGGCTCGTCGTATTGGAGAGCGCCACCAGGTTCAAGGCATCGAACAGGACGCGCTCGACCTGCAGATTCGACCAGCCTTGCAGCTCGTGTCGGAGATAGCAGATCGCGCCGTGAAGCATCCGTTGCAGCTCGCTGTCGGTGCCGGCGCCGTCCAGCAGGCCGACGATCGCTTCGTGGAACGCCTCCTGCTGGCCTGCCATCTCGTCGCGAAGCCCATCGAGGAGACGGGTCGCGGCGGCCACGCCGCTCGAGAAGCCGGTGTCGAGGAGTCCCGTCAGCACGGGCCACAGCGTGTCCAGATGGTCGGTCATCGAGCCAGGAGCTACCGAATGAGCGACCGCCTCGACGATGGGCGCGGGCTGCCAGTCCCGGCGGTACGCCTCGTAGCCGCAGCCGCACGATTGACGGCGGACGAAGCGCGCCGCCACCTGCGTGCAGGGGGGCACGGCGCGGCCGGCGATCAGCTCCTCGATGGCGTGGACCGCCCAGTCGGCGACCTGTTCGAACGGCTGCGAGACGGTGGTGAGGGGCGGGTTCCCCAGGCGCGCCAGCATGAGATCGTCGAACCCCGTCACCGGAATGTCCTGGGGCACGCGCCGGCCATGCTTGCGCAGGACATCGATCGCTCCCGTCGCCATCTCGTCGCTGGCGGCGACGACCCCGTCGATCTCCACGCCGCGCGCCAGAAGCTGCTCCATGGCGACCTTGGCCGAGTTGGTGCGAAAATGGCCCGGCACGATCAGCGCCGGATCGCAGGCCAGGCCATGGCGCGCCAGCACGGTCTGATAGGCGTCGAAGCGAACCTTCGCCTCGGGGTTCTCCGGGGTCCCCGCGATGAAGGCGAGCTTCCGGCAGCCGTGATCGCGGACGAGGTGCTCGACCACCGCTTCCATGCCCGGTCGGTTGTCGAGCACCAGGCTGGGAATCCCGGGCAGCTCGATGCCGACGCTGCAGACCGTCCGGTGAGCGAAGCGCTCGACCAGCCTCGCCACGCCGGTCGGCCCGCAATAGGTCGACAGCAGCGACGAGACGACGATGATGCCGTCGGCGGAGTCGGGGCCGAGCAGGCGGTAGATGGCGTTGTCGGCCACATCGAGCGGTCGCGGCGCCTCGACCGGCCCACCATAGATGAGCAGCAGGTGATGGCCGGCCAGCCTGCAGGTCGCGTCGATCGCGTCGCGGAGCTGCGCCTCGTACCCGCCGCTGAAGGCGTTCAGATGATCGAGGAGAACGGCGATGCGAAGACGGTGCGGCGCCTTCGCGTCCCGCCCGTGCGGTACGTCACTGCTTCCGCGCAGGGCCGGCTCGCTGTCGTACATCCTCAAGGTCAGCCCGGGATCATCGGCGGTTGGCTCCTGGAACTTGCGATAACCCCGCCGACGCTGTCAGGCGAGCGGCGTTCAAATTGACCTTGCCAAGCCCGGGCGGCGGTTTCAGGCTCCGGTCCGATGGCGTCGCGCCATCCTGCCAATGATAGAGTTCCAGGAACAATGACGGCGCGCTCACACACCGGCCGTCTGGTGTTCTTTCTCCAGGGCGAGCGCGTCCCGGCGGCGCGCGTGCGCGGACAGGCGATCATCGGAGCCCTGGCCGCCGCCGGGCTTCCCTGCGAGGCGCGCGTCCCCTACCCGTCCGTCTATGGCGACACGCGGCTGCCCTGGCCGCTCAACCGGGCACGCCCGCTCTACGTCCCCTGGTCGTTCATCAAGAGATTCCGCGAGCTAGGGGATCTGCGCGCCGATGACGTCGTGGTGTTTCAGCGGCCGATGACCGAGCTGCCAACCTTGGCGCTGGAGAAGCGGGCGGCCCTCGAGCGACCGAGCGTCTTCGATTTCGACGACGCGATCTTTCTGACCAGGACCAGCGCGCGAAAGTTTCGCGCGCTGGTGCCGCGCGTGACCGCCGTCATCGCCGGCAACGCCTTCCTGGCCGAGGAGGCTCGACGCGTGGGGGCGCGGGGCGAGATCGTGGTCATCCCCACCGTCGTCGATCTGAACCGGTTCCGTGCCGAGCCGCCCTCCGACCGCCGTGGCCGGCAGGTGGTGGTGGGGTGGACCGGCAGCGCGGTGGGATTCCAGTACCTGCTCTCGATCGCACCGGGTATCGAGCGGGCGCTGCGCCGCACCGGCGCTCGGTTTCGCATCATCGCCGATCGTCCCCCGCCCCACGCGCTCACCCGGATCGGCGCGGAGTTCGTGCGCTGGAATCCCGTCACCGAGATCGAGGACCTGGCCGCCATCGACGTGGGATTGATGCCGTTGCTCGACGGACCGCAGGAACGTGGAAAGTGCGCCTTCAAGCTCATCCAGTACATGGCGCTCGGTCGGGTCGGCGTCGCCTCCCCCGTGGGGGCGAACCGCGAGGTGGTCACCGACAAGGTCGACGGCTTCTTCGCCGCCTCGGACGACGCCTGGGAGGAGGTCCTGGTCCGTCTCATCAACGAGCCGGAAGCCCGCCGGGAGGTGGGCGCCCGCGCCCGGCAGCGAATCGTCAGCGCTTACTCGATCGACGCAGTGCTGCCGACTTACCTCGACCTCTTCGGTGGGCTCCTGGGCGACCGCGCAGCGCAGCGGGCGGGGCAGAAAAAAGTCGCCCTTCAGCCCTTAATGTAGGCGTCAGACGTGACGATATGGGGATCAACGAGCGCTTTTTGCTCGTCGAGGGGAGGGGAGCCTCATGTCCATCGATGCCATCGGGAACATTGCCACCATCGGTGTCGGCGCCACGGCCGCATCCACGTCCAGTCCGGACTTTTCCACCGATACCACGGTCCAAGCGGTGAGCCAACCACCGCCGAGCGACCCGCAACAGCTCGCGCAGCAAGACGCCACGGTCACGACGCTCAGCGACGAGGCGCTGGCGCAGCAAGCGGCGGATGAGCAGGCCGCCCGCGACGCGGCCGCCGCGGCCAGCGCCTCGACGGTGACGAGCGTCGTCGCGAGTGACTGGTCGGCCGGCACGCCAACCGTGGACAACGCCGCGGTCCAGGAGGCGCTGGACGCGCTCGATCAGGCCAGTCGGGACAACCTGCAGGCCGACGCCGTCAAGGCGCAGCAAACGCAGGCCGATCTGGACCAGAAGACCGTCGACGACGCCGCGGCGGCCGCGAGCCAGCAGCAGGATGCTATCGTCCTGGCCGCGATAAACGCTGGTATCCGGCTCGCCTTCGGAGCCGTGTCCTCGCCGATCACCGGCGATCCAGCGTTGCGAGAGCCGGGTCAGGTCGAAATCGTCGCCTGAGAGAGTCGTCCCGGGCCCGGCGGCCTGCGTGACGAGGGTAGGGTCGCCCTTTCCCGCTTGCCGCCGCGCCCATTCGTGACCAGCTTGGGAGTCCATGGACTTCGTCCGCGATGACTTCGGACGCTGCCGGCGGCTCGCACTGGCGATGGTGTTGAGCGGCGGCGCTCTGCTGGTGACCCGCTCCGCGGCGGCTGGCGACGGTGGCGCGGGGGGCGCGGGCGATGCGCTGGCGCCTGCGAAGCTGCTCGCTGGCCCTTCCTTGTCGGAGACCGGCAAGGTGGGCCGGTCGAAGCTGGAAGGCGAAGCGCCCGCGGCGTCGATGCGCGCCGCTCCGAAGCTGAAGGCGCGCCCTGAACCGCCGGTCGCCGCGTCGGACACGGCGATGCCCCCGTCGTCGCCACCACCGGCCAAGGTTCCCCTGCCGCGGGCGGTGCAGCAGCAGGTCGCCGTGCATCTGCGCGGTTTGAAGGATTGCCGCGGCACCGTGGCACGCGACAAGCACGTGCCTGCGGCCCAGGTGCCCGCCGGTTCGTTGCAGCTGCGCTGGACCATCAATGCTGACGGCTCCGTCGCGGCGGCCGAGGTGGTCGAGAAGACCGCCGTCGATCCGGCGGTGATGGAGTGCGCGCGGCAGACCATCGCGAAGTGGACGTTTCCCCTTCCCGACCAGGGACCGCTCCATGTCGAGCGGCGCTACCGATTCCCCGCGCCCAAATGAGAGCGACTCGGCGCTGGCTAGCGCTTGCGCGGCGCTTTCCGTGACGTCGGACGTCTCGTCGTCGCCGCGTGAGACTCTTTCCAGTCGTCGTCGCTCAGCAGGGCCTCGATGGCCGTCAGCGGCTGGCGCAGCGACTTCGCTTGCTGGTCGATGCCTCGCCAGAGATCGCCGACGTCGGCGAGGCGCGCGTCCATCGTGCGCAGGGTGAAGGTCTGCGGGCCGGCCTGACCGCGCTCGACCTCGTCCCAGGTGCACGGTGCGGAGACAGGCGCGCCGGGCTTGGGGCGGACGGCGTAGACGGCCGCGAGCGTCGCGCCGGGGAGGTTGCGTCCCGTATCGACGAAGATGCGACCGGCGCGATCGGCCTTGATGAACTCCTGGGTCAACAGAGTCGGGTGTCGCTTCACCAGCACGGCGCCGGCGCCCTGCCCGAAGCGCCACACGCTGTCGAAGGTCGCCTTCCCGTCGAGAGGCACCACGATGTGGAAGCCTTTCGACCCCGACGTCTTCACGAACGACGGCAGACCGAGCTCATCTAGCAACGCCCTCACGGCGAGCGCCGCCGCGCGCAGGGTCTCCGCAGCGTCATCGGAAGGATCGAGATCGAAGACGCACAGATCGGGCTGACCGAGCAGGGGAACACGCGCCGTCCACACGTGGGGCGTGATCGAATTCTGGTTGGCCAACCACAGCAACGCGCGCGCGTCGGTGACCAGCGGATAGTGCACCTCGTCGCCCGGCCCGCCTTGCCGCTTGGCGACCGCGACCCGTTCCAGCCAGTCGGGAAACCCTTTCGAGACGTCCTTTTGAATGAAGCCCTTCTTTTCGATCCCGGCGGGATAGCGTTCCATCGTCACGGGTCGACCGCTGATGTGCGGCACCATCAGCGGCGCGACGGCTGCGTAGTACGCGCAAAGCTCGCCCTTCGTGATGCCGGCGTCGGGGAACAGAACCTTCTCGGGGTGGGTGATCACGCGGCTCTAACCTGACACATCCCGAATGCGACGGTCCTCGGAATTGCGTAACATCTCCGGCATGAAGCGTGATGAGGTCGAACTGACGGGCGGACAATGGCTCGTCACTCTCGTCGTCGCCCTGGGCCTGGTGCATGCCGCTTGCGGCAAGACGAAATCAGACGAGCACGCGGACGGGGGACCGGACATCACCTCCAGCGGCAAGGGCGGAATCGGCGGCGCTGACGCTGGTGGTGGCGGCTCGGCCGGCTCCGCCGGCAATGGCGATGCTGGCGAACGCGGGGGCGGCGGCGCCGTCTCCGCGCCAGGTGGTGGGGGGGGTGGGGGTGCCATGGCCTCAGGAGGGATCTTGGGATCGGGCGGAGTGGGCGGTACGGGCAGCGGTGGTGCTTCCAACCTGGGGAAGACCTACGGCTGTACCGTTCCCGTCCCCCTCGGTTCGGGAGGCGGAGCCGAGCCGGCCGGCACGGGCGGTCAAGGCGGCGCCAGTGAACCCGCGACATGCGTCGTCGGCCAGACCTATTGCTTCCGCAAGCGCGGCTTCAGCCCAAACAGCGCGGAGTGTGCGCAGCTCCCCGCGCCGTGCGCCACCATCCCCACCTGCGCATGCATCGCCGCCGGGACTTCCCCGAACTGCACTTGCAGCGACTTCAACGGAGAAGTCGAGGTCACCTGCGATCAGATCTGATCGGTCGGCCAGTCAGCAGGATCGATCGGAACGCCTGAGCGGAATGGACGAAAAGGAACGCGACAGCGGCAAGGAGCAGCGCAACCAAGACCGTCACAAGCGGCGCTTGAGTTACATGCCCTGGCTTTATCATTCGCAACGCGCGCGCAGCTTGCCCCACCTCGATTGGATGGCGCAGTGGCAACGCGAGGTTCAAGCGGACCTACAGGAACAGGAGGCGGTGACGATTGGAGCGGACTCTTTCATCGCGCCAGACGCCCAGATCTTCGCCGAGCCGAATCGCCCCGTGATCATCGGCGCGCGCTGCAGCGTCGCCGCAACCGCGTATCTGCACGGCCCCATCACGTTGGGGGACGACGTCAGCATCAATCCAGGCGCTCATCTTGAAGGGGGACGCGGGGGCATCGTGATCGGGTCCAAGGTTCGCATCGCGGCGGGCGCCAGGCTTTACGCGTTCGAGCACGGCCTGGCACCCGGCTCGCCAATCGTCGATCAGCCAACCACATCGGTGGGAATTCGCGTCGGCGACGACGTCTGGCTGGGGGCCAACGCCGGGATCACCGATGGGGTGACGATCGGAAGTCACGTCGTCGTCGCCATGGGCGCGGTGGTGGTGCGGGACGTTCCAGAGTGGGCGATCGTGGGCGGCGTTCCGGCGCGCGTTCTGGGCGACCGGCGCGGCTGGTCGACGCGCGCCTGAACTTTGCCTGTGATACAAACCGCACCAAAATGAGGCTACGCGGTGCCGGCCGGCGGATGGGCCACCATCAAGTACACGCCGTAGGGGCGCCGACCGCGCATCCGTGCTGAAATAGCGCCGTGGAGGGGAGATGGCTCGACTGCTATCGGTGAATGTCGGCCTTCCCCGCGACATCGCGTGGAAGGGGCGCATCGTGCGCACCGGCATCTGGAAGACCGCCCTGCCCGGCCGCTGTCAGGTCAGGCGGTTGAATCTGGAAGGAGACGGCCAAGGCGACCTGGCCGGCCACGGGGGCGAGCAACGCGCCGTCTTCGTCTACCAGATCGAATCGTATCGATACTGGCAGGACCAGCTGAAGAGAACCGACTTCGTGCCTGGCCAGTTCGGCGAGAACTTCACGGTCGAAGGACTGCTCGACGAGGCGGTCTGTGTCGGTGACCGCTATCAGATCGGCAGCGCCCTCTTCGAGGTCACGCAGCCGCGCGTCACCTGCTATCGCGTGGGCATCCGGATGAACGAGCCACGAATGCCGGCGCTGCTGACGTCCAGCGGCCGGCCCGGATTCTATCTCCGCGTCCTTCAGGAGGGTGAGGTGGGCGCCGGCGACGAGATCGTGAAGGTCGGAGAAGCGAAGGAGCGAATGACGGTCGCCGCGCTCAATGCCCTCCTCTACTCGCCCGATCACGCCCCCGAACGATTGCAGCGGGCCTTGCGGATCGAGGCGCTCTCCCCCGGGTGGCGCTCCTCGTTCGAGGCGTTGCGGCAGGCTCCCGCCGCCGGGAGCGGCAACGCGGGGCTCGCGCCAGCGGCGGCCGCGCACCCGGCCGCCCCCGGATTTCGGCCGCTCGTGGTGACGGCGATCGAGCCCGAGTCGGCCGAGGTGCTCTCGCTGACGATGCGGAGCGCGGACGGTCAGTCGCTGGCGACGGCGCTGCCCGGTCAGTACGTGGTACTGCGTCTTCGACCGACCCCCGACGGCCCCCTCTTGTTTCGCAGCTACTCGCTATCGGGCGCCGTCTCGACCACCCGCCATCGAATCAGCGTGAAGATCGAGCCGAACGGGGCCGCCGGAGCCTACTTGCGTGACCACGTCCGGGTCGGGGACGTTCTCGACGTCAGCGCGCCGCGCGGAAGCTTCGTCCTGCAGCCCGGAGAGCGCCCCGTCATGCTGGTCAGCGTGGGCATCGGGGCCACGCCCGTCCTGGCGATGCTGCACGCGCTGGCGGCGGTGCGCGCGACGAGACCCGTCCTGTGGCTCCACGGGGCGCGCGATCGCCAGCATCATCCCTTCGCGGCGGAGGCGCGCCAGCTCTTGCGGGCGCTCGCGAACGGCCGCGGCTACGTCTGTTACAGCCGGCCCGGACCGCACGACGAGCTGGGCGAGGACTTCGACGCCACCGGTCACCTCTCGCGTGAGGTCCTCGCGGAGCTCGGCGCCCCGCGCGACGCGGACGCCTACCTCTGCGGGCCACCTCGCTTCATGGTGGAGATGAAAGACGCGCTGGCGGCCTTCGGGGTGGCGCGGGAACGGATTCAGGGCGAGCTCTTCTCGGGCAGCGAATCGCTGCGCCCCGGCGTCGTCAGCGCGGCGACGCGACCTCCGCACCTGCCGGAAGGCGGTGCCGGCGGCGGTCCCCTGGTCTCGTTCGCGCGCAGTGGCATCACCGTGCCCTGGAACGGGCCGCGCTATCAGAGCATCCTGGAGCTGGCGGAGGCCTGCGACATCCCGGTCCGCTGGTCGTGCCGAGCCGGCGTCTGCCACAACTGCGAGAGCGGGTTGGTCTCGGGCGCGATCACCTACGGGCCAGAGCCACTCGACAAGCCATCCGACGGCAATGTCCTGGTCTGCTGCGCCCAGCCGATTCGAGACGTCGTGATCGACCTGTGACGTGACGCTCGATTAGGGTTTCTGGCCAGCGCGCTTGCTCCATCCGTGGAAGGGGGCGAAGTCTCCCGCGTCCCAGGCCTGCCGGAGCCCGGGGGCGCTCAGGTCCCAGTCTCGTCGGATCTCGCTCATCACGTCGCGCAGGTCGTGCCAGAGATCCACGACAGATGGGCGGCCCCAGAACCAGTAGCCATTGTAGATGCGGTGGACCACCAGGCCCGGCTCGAGGACCAGGGTGTGCGGGATCATCGGGTTGTGCTCGGGATCCGTGTACTCCTGGATGTCGAGGTCCTTCTGGACCTTGCGGTCCGGGTCGGAGAGGAAAGGCCACTGGGCCCCCACCGACGCCCGGAACTCCTGCAGCGTGTGATGCTCGTCGGTGGCGATGGTCGCGATCCGGGCGTATCCGACGGCGAGCTTCGGGTAGAACGAGGCGAGCTCCAGATGTTGCTGGTGCTCCTTCGGACAGTAGTGACCGCGCGCCAGGGTCAGGATCATCGGGTCGTCGCCTTGCAGCTCGCTGAGCTTGCATGGTTTGGACGTGTGATCGGGCAGCTCGTAGTCGGGAAAGGTCGCGCCGGGCGCGATGTCGGGACGCATGGGCCTAGCGCTTTCCGTACGCGAGATCGGATACCACGAGGTACAGATTCTGGATCGCGCCGGGCGCCAGCGTGGTCAGGCCTTCCCCGACGTGAATCGAGGCCGTCGAGCCCGGCGGGGTGAACTGCACGACCCGCGATCCCGGACCGAGCACGAAATCGGCATCGAGTCGCCACCCGAGCCGTTTCCAGCTTCATGTCCATGAACCGCCTCCCCCCCGGTGAAGGGAGGAAGTTTACGAGCCGTCTGCTCGCCGCGTCGACATCGGCCCCACGCGCGGGCCAAGAGCAAGGGACCAGTTCTCGCTAGGCGAGCATTCCCTTGATCATGCCGGTCCCCGTCCCCATCCCGAAGTTGACGGTCGCGGTGCTCTTGTCGCGAATCGCCGCCGTTATCAGGGTGTTGTGCAGGATGTTATTCGTGACGTTCCCGGCGTCGATGTACTGGCCCGTCTTCAGAAATCCGCCGCCATTGCCCCAGATGATGTGAGGAACGTTCTTGCCGCTGTGGCTCGGCCCGTCGGAGATGTGGGTCGTCCACACCACGATGGAGTTGCTGGCGAGCCCCCGTGAATTGAAGGCGTCCAGCCCCTTGGCGAGCGTCTGCATGCGCAGGATGTCGATCTCGTGATGCGCTTGCTCCGCCGTCGGATTGCTGCCAACCGCCGAGTCCGACTGGATGCGGTGAGAGATCTGATGAAACGTCCACCCCAGGCCAGAGTTCGACGGCACGCTGTACTTCGTCCCGTCGGTGCCGTCGCCCCATTGCAAGGTGGAGACGCGGTTGTAGTTGCACGCGAAGGCCAGCGCCACCAGCTGCATGTGCAGCAAGGAGACGCTCTCGATCATGCCGTTGGTCTTGAACGAGAAGCCGCTCTTGTACGAGTCGAGCGTCGTCGTGTCGATGCCGCTCGTCGAGCACATGAGGCCCATGTTCGTCATCGTGACCTCGACGTCGCGAATGCTCTGAAAGTGCTGATCCAGCCGCGCCCGATCATCCGCGCTCAGGGCGGGGTTGTTCATCAGGCTGTTCAGCTCGCCTCTCACCACGTCGTTGATGCTCTTCCGGGTGGCGGCGAGCTGCGCGGCGACGGGATCGGTGGTCGTGCCTCCGCCGGGGGACGCGGTGGTGAGCCCGACCAGCTTCGAGTAAAGGATGTACGGATTCTGGTCGCCCGCTCGCACCTGGCCGGCACCTCCCGCCCGGAACGAGATGCGGTCGGAGATGTAGGCCCCCTTCGCCGCCGAATAGAGGGCCAAGGGATCGGTTCCCGAAGGGTTCACCGCCTGGCTGATCACCATATCGGACGACGGACCACTGGAGTAGGCGGTGTTGCCGCTCGACCCCGGCCCAGCCCCTGTCAGTGACTGAACGAGCCCCTCCGCATGCCCACAGCTCTTCGGTCCCCCCTGGACCCAGTTGACGTTCTTCAAGAACGTCAGGTTCGGCGCGTGCGCGGAGAGGGCGCTCACCGCGGTGTCCGTCAGCCCGGCGAGCCCCGCCGTCGTCAGCGGTCCGGTGGCGCTGGGAAGGAAGCTCTTTCCGACGACCCCGCACGAGCCGACCATCATCATGACGAACACCGGCTGCGCGCCATCCGCCCAGGCCGAGCGCTCGGGCAAGCCCTCGAGGAAAGGCAGACCGATGGCCACCGTCCCGGCGCCGCGCAGGAAGGCCCGGCGGTTGACGGCATTCCGTCGCACGCCCGCCTGGGACAAGCCGAAGCCCTGCAGTCTCCCCGATTCCTTGTCGACAACGGGCTGGATCGTCTCTTCTGGCTTGCGCATCACTGGGGCCCTCCGTGGGTGCGGAACGCGTCGCTTCTGACGAGCTGGATGATCAACTGCTTCTCGGAGCTGCCTGTCGCCATGCTGGTGGAGACCAGCGAAGAGAGCATCGGCATGTCGTTCGCGATCACGTCGCGCTGCAACCCGAAGCTGGCGAGCTTCTTGGCGAAGCACTGGTGCGTCTGCTGGTTCGCGGCCAGCACCTGCATCATCCCGGCCTCGTCGTTCCAGGTCTGCGTGTTCCCGTCGTCGAACGCATAGGCTCCGCTCGAGTCGATGGTCAGGCCGCCGTTCTCGGTATCCTGCCACTGCCCGAGGCCGTCGAAGTGTTCGAAGGCGAACCCGAGCGGGTTGATCATGTTGTTGTGGCAGCTCTGACCGCAGGTCCCCGTCAGCGTGTCGATACGCTGGCGGTTCGTCTGCCCGGGCATGATCGGGGGGATGGGCGGGATGTTGGCCGCCGGCGGCCCCAGCTTCGCGCACAGCACGTCGAGGTTCAGCGTGACACCACGCAGAATGGAGTTCGGCTCCGCGTTGATCCCGTTCAGCGTCAAGTACGGAAGCTGCGAGAAGTAGCCGACGCGCTTCGGTCCGAGATCACTCTGTGAATAGCCGCTCTTCGGCGGCGTGACCCCGTAGATCGCGGCCATCCCCGGGCCGTAGAAGCCGGTCGTCGACAGGAGCATGTCCTTGAGGCCGAGACCTTGGGTGAAGATGTTGTCGAAGAAGCGGTACGACGACTCGGTGAACTCGGCGTTCAGCGCATCCGTGTAGGCGGAGAGGCCCACCTTCGAGATCTGGGAGTAGTCGTCGAGGTGGAGCCACTCACCATGGAACTGGCGAAGCACCGTGCCGGCCGCCGTCTCGCCCAGCATCGTGGTGGCCAAGGTCGCCGCACCATCCGCGGTGTCCAGCTTCCCCGTGCCCGACGCCATGTCGAGGGTCTTGTCGTCCGGGCCCGTCCCCCGCAGCCACAAGGCGAGCTTCGCGGCCATCTCGTACGCGTTCAGGGGCGCTCCCGTCGCGCCCAGCTCGGTACGGAACAGGAAGTTCGGTGACTGCAGCAACGCCCTGATGACCAGAGACGCGCCCTTGGTGAACGTGCTCTGCGACCCCGTCAGGGTCGAGCCTTGCGTGTAGAGCGTCATGTACGTCGACTGTTCGGCCGTCGTCAGGGGGCGCCGAAAGGCCCGACGGCCGATCGTCGTGATGAACCCCGCCGCATCGGTGCCGCTGTACACCTTGGCGAGCGCCGCGTCGGTCGCGGTCACCTGGGCGGCCAGCGCCTCGGAGGCCGACTGATAGTCCTGCCAGTTGCGCGAGTCCAGGCCCAGGACGAGCTCGTTGTTCGAGAAGTCCGTCGTGCCCGAGACGGCGCCTTCGAAGTCTTGCTCCATCCCGCCCGACGAAATGTTGAGGATCGTCTGGACGGCGTTGGCCCACTGCGCGTTCGTCAGCCGGACGACCCGATAGTACTTCGGCGAACCGTCCAGGTTGAGGGTGGCCGGGACGCTGGCCCCCCCGGAGCCGGTTCCGCCCCCCGAGCCCACGGCTCCCCCCGAGGCGGTGCCGGTGCCGGTACCGCCGGACCCGACGGACTTGCCGCCCGTCCCTCCGCTCGCGGTCCCTGTTCCATTGCCGCCCGAGGAGGTGCCGATGACCCCACCGGAGCCCGTCGTGCTCGAGACGCCAGGGTCCTCGATTCGCCCCGTACAGCCGACGACCAATCCAGCCGTGAGGAGGATGACCGCTTCCGCGCAGACCATTTTACGTCTCATGTGGCTCCGTGCTCCTGGGGGATGGGCCCGCTCACGCCGGTAGGGCGACGAATGTGTTTCGACGTACGTAATTGTCCTGGCCGGTTTCCGGTTGTTCAGGAATGTTCACAAAAGATAACGACTACTTGTGAGCCCAGGGCCTACCTCGAAGAGATCCGCCCCTAGTTGCAGCCGATCTGCGTCGGATTGACGGCCACGTCATCGATCCAGAGGTCAGCCGCCGCGGTGGCGGTCGCGAAGCGCTGAAAGCCGAGACTGAGCGAGGTCCCCCCCGTGATGCCGGGCGCCTTGATGTCGGTCAGCTGGACGCCGTCCTTGTAGATCGTGGTCGCGCTCGTCGTGACGTGCCACTCGTAGCAGAACCACGTCGTCTGCGGCACGGTGGTCTTCGACGCGTAGAACTGGTCCGACTTCTGAAAGTTCACCTGAATGGCGTCGCTGCCGAGCCGATTCAGGAGGCGCAGCTGATCGCCAGGGAGCGCGACGTAGATGTACATCTGGTGACCGCCGTTCGGCCCGTTGAAGCGGAGCCAGGCGCGGCCCCAGAAGTCGCTGGCCGGGAAGGTCTTCGTCTCCGTGATGAAGGCACTGTTCGAAGCATTCGGCGCCACGATGTGGAGGGAGTGCGTTCCGCTGTGGGCTTGGTCGGTCCCGACCGTGGCCGTGAATCCCCCGCTCATCGAGGCCTTCCAGGTGGCCGTGCTCAACGAACCGCTCTCGAAATCATCACAAAGCTGCAGCGACGAACAGCTCACGCTGCCAGCGCCAGCGGTCCCGGAGCCGCCCATCCCGGACCCGCCGGTGCCACTTCGACCGCCGGCGGCGCCGCCCGGACCGGCATTTCCGCCAGCGCCGACGCCCACGCCGCCCGAGCTCGTCGCTCCGCCCGAGCTCGTCGCTCCGCCCGAGCTCGTCGCGCCGCCCGAGCTCGTCGCTCCCCCCGAGCTCGTCGCTCCCCCCGAACTCGTCGCTCCCCCCGAGCCCGTTGTTCCGCCCGAACCGACGACGGGCGATGAGTCGGTGGGGGAGCACCCCACGGCCATCAGGGCGGACGCGAAGATGGGCATCAGTCGCACGACGAAAGGCAGGAAGCCAGAGTCCTTGAACATTTGAACGGTCCTCCAGTCAGCTCGGGGGGGAGTCGCAAACACCGCACTGAGTTGTCGGATCCAGCGCCCGGTTGTCACTCGAATATCTCGTCGAACACGCGGACCGACCTGGGTGCCGAAGGATCGCCTCCTGTCGAACGCGGCGCGCCATCGTCGCGATGGCGGCCCTCGTGACGTCGTCGCCGGGTGCGCGCCGATGCTACGGCGGGCTCACGACCTTCACCATCACGACGCTGTGACTGGGCACGCTGCCCGCCGTATACGCCCCAGTGAACGAGCCGAGATCCTTCTGGCTCCACAGATCCCGCACGGGGATCGTTCCAGTGGCCCGGTCCGGCCCCCATGTATTGATTCTTGTTCGCGTCGATCAGGCGAATCACGTCTCTCCAGCTGGCCGAGATGTCGAACCCGATCCGCCACATGTTCGCCACGGTCGGGAGGTTCAGCGAACAGCTCGTCGGGGTACCGCCGGATTGATGCCCTGGCTGCCGCCGGTCGTCGCGCCTCCCGTCGAGCCATCCGGCTGGGAGGAGCCTGGACTCGAGCAGCTCACGGCGATAAGGGCGATCGCGATCGCGGCGATGGACAGAAGGCCCGCGACGGCTCCGCGCAGGACCGGCGCCTTCGGGAGGCCGTCCGGTCACGGGTCCTCGAGAGCTCGCCTATGGCCGACGATGTCAGTTCTCTGGCCAGCGCACGGCATGAGCCGGACCCACTTCAGTCACTTCTTTCGGGCGCGGACCGGGCTTACCCCGGCGCGATTTGCGACCGATGTGCGGGTCCAGGAGGCCTGTCGGATGCTGGCCGAGACACGGGCGCCTCTGAAGCAGATCGCCGACGCCTGCGGATTCGCGGACACCAACTATTTCGGGAAGGTATCCCGTCGAATTCGCCACATGAGCCCAGGCGCCTACCGGCGAGCGTTCCGAAGCGGGCGGCTTCCCGACCGACGTCGCGGACGCCTATCTGGTCGACCCTGACCTGGATCGCCGGGGCCGCTCGATTTCGCGATCTTCGCGCCATGAACCTGACGGCGCCATCCGAAGAACGGCACAGTCCCGACGTGAGACCTTTCATCGCCTCGAATTCGCCGTGCATTTCAATTTAAGTAAACAACGGCCCATACGGGAGACAATAGTAAGGATACGGCACGCGAGATTGAGAAAGGCGCGGAGTGAGCTGGCAGCCGCCATCCGACGGCCGTCACGAGGCGGAGCATCGAAATGACCGACAAGAACTTGGCTTTGGCTCTCGATCTGGAAACCCTGTTGGAACGCGGTCGGGGCAGCTGGCCGGTGGACGACATCGTACGCGCCCGTGCACTGGCGCGCGCGCGCGCCACCATCGCGGCAACGCCGTCCGCGCCTCCGATGGCGCCGTATCGCGGTCGCGGCCTGCGGATGGCGTTGGTCGCATCGATGGCGCTTGCCGTCGGTGCCACCGGGGCATCGGCAGCCTTTCACGCCCGGTCCCTGTGGGCTCCGGCAGCGCCGTCTCCGGTGACCAGGGCCCCGATACCGGCGGTGAGCCCGCTCGCGCTCGTTCCCTCGTTGGTTCCGGCGCCGTCGGCCCCGCAGCTGAGGCCCGCCTCGAAGCCCCGTCGCCTCAAGCGGGTCGCCTCCGCGGAAGAGTCCTGTACCGACGAGGTCGACGCTCTCCAACGCGCGCAAGCTGCTTGTGCACGGCAGGATTTCCTCGACGCGCTCATGTTGATCGCGGAGGACGGTCGACGACATCCGAACGGGTGCCTCTCGGAGGAGCGGGAGGCCCTGCGCGTACGCTCACTCCTCGCGTCCGGCCGGGCCAGCGACGCGCGGCGCGTCGGAGCGGCATTTACCGAGCGATTCCCGCGCAGTGTGCTCCTTGCGCGCCTCCAAGAAACCCTGAAGGCCTCGGAACCGAGATAGCGGCTCAATCCGGCGCCTCTTTTTCCTGACACAAACGGAGGAGCCCCGACAATTCATCTGGCCGGGAATTGGATTTCCGGGCATTGGCGGCGTCGCTCCGGGGGGGGCGGCGCCGCCGATGTCTCCGACTCCCGCGCTCAACTTCTCGTCACAAGAGTGGCGGCGTCGCGACAATTGAACACATGCTTTCAACGAAGCGGCGGGTTCTCTCTGGTGGTCAGGCTCTCCCCTGCGTCCTGGTGATGGCGGTGGGACTCATCATGGCGGCGGGGGAAGGCGCGGCGAGAGCCGCGAACTACACCATCACCGTGGACGCGTCGAAGCAGACGGCTGGAAATCCGGCGTTCTGGGCGGCCAGCGTCGGAACCGGCACGGCCAGCCTGACGCTGCGGGCGGATCTCGAGACGCACTACAAGCTCGGAAACCGCGAGGCGGGCTTCCAGCGGGTCCGCGGCCACGGCGTCCTCAATGACGACATGGGCATCTACAAAGGCCCCGGGTCGTACAGCTGGACGAACTTCGACAAGTACCTGACCGCCATCACCTCGGCGGGGATGCGCCCCATCATGGAGCTCGACTTCATGCCCACCGCGCTGGCGCTCAAGGGGAGCAGCCGCGACACGTACAACAGCGTGAGCGACTACAAGGCGTTCATCCAGGCCATCGTCCAGCACTGCGTGGACAAGTACGGCGCGGCCGATGTGGGGCAGTGGTACTGGGAGGTCTGGAACGAGCCGGACTACACCGGGTTCTGGAACGGGACCAACGCGAGCGAAGCGACGAGCGCCAAGATGACCGACTACTACGCGCTCTACGACGCGGCGGCCAGCGCCATCACCGCGGTGTTGCCGAACGCCCTCATCGGTGGCCCGGCGACGACCCAGAGCGCGCCGATCGGCGCCTTCCTGCAACACTGCAAGAGCGCGGGCACCCGGGTGACGTTCGCCTCGTCCCACGTCTATCCGGGAGGGGCCGCCGGAAGTTCTTCCGCGGATGCCGCCGGTCTGGTGAGCGACAACACCAGCCGGATCAGCCAGATCACCAGCGGCGGGTACACGACCGCGACGGTGACCTCGTTCAACACGGAGTGGAACTCGTCGTACTCCGGTCAGGGCGGGGGCGCGGGGGACGTCCTGACGAGCATGGACAACAACTGGAACGTCGGGTTCATCCTCAAGGGGACGAAGCTGCTCTCCGACAAGAACTCAGGAAGCACGCCGATCCTCGGCGCGTTCTCGTACTGGGCGCTGTCGGATGTCTTCGGCGAGTACAACGGCGACGCCGGCTCCTACATCCAGTCCAAGGGGGGCACGCTGCCGTTCGGCCAGGTGTTCGGCCTCATGACCTACCAGGGCGTCCGCAAGGCTTCGTTCAACGCCTTCAAGATGCTCAACTACCTCGGCCCGACGCGCTTGATGTCGGCCGGCGGCACCGGCGGCGACGGCGTGGATGCCATGGCGACCCTGTCGGCCAGCGGGGACGAGCTCCAGATCCTCGTCTACGACGCCTACGCCGCGCTCAACACGACCGGCACCGACGGCGTGACGGTCACGTTGAACAATCTGCCCGCGGGCCTGGCGGGGAAGCAGGTCTTCGTCACGCAGTTCATCGTCGACGCGACCCACAGCAATCCGTATAGCGTCTGGACCTCACAGGGAATGCCCACCAGTCCGACCGAGACGCAGTGGCAGGCGATGAAGGCGGCGCAGCACCTGGCGCTGCTCCAGCCGGTCAGCACGACCACGCTCAACAGCTCGTACTCCACGACCTTCACCCTGAACCGGCAGGCGGGGACCCTTCTGATCCTGGGCGCGAACCGCCCCGTGACCGGACGAAATGGCCTCGCCACGCTCGAAGGCGAGGACTACGACGGCCAGTCGGCGGTCACGAAGGAGGACAGCAACGACGTCGACCTGGGGCAGGCGGCGCTCGGTAACAGCGCCAGCTCTCTCTTCTACGACGTCGTGGACTTCAGCGACGCCGGCGTCGGGACGGTCCAGCTGCGGGTCAACGCGCAGAGCGCCACCACCCTCGAGCTCCATGCGGACTCCCAGACGGGCCCCTTGCTCGGCAAGTGCGCGGTGACGGCGACGGGGGGCTCCTGGGCGACGCAGTCCTGTACGGTGACGGCGACGACGGGTGTTCACACGCTCTTCGTCGTCTTCGGGGGAACGGTGCACCTGAACTGGCTCACGTTCCAGAAGGCCTCGGGCGGGTCGGGGACCGGAGGCAGCGGGAGCGGCGGAACGACTGGCTCGGGCGGTGCCGTGGGAACGGGCGGGGCTGTCGGCGGCGGCTCGGGCGGGAACGGCTCGGGCAGCGGCGGCTCGGCCAGCGGTGGGTCTGGCAGCGGCGGCTCCGTGGTCGGTGGAAGCGGCGGTTCTGGAAGTGGTGGCTCCGGAACGGGCGGCAGCCTGGTCAGTGGAAGCGGCGGCGCCGGCAGCGGCGGCGCCGTGGCGGGTGGGAGCGGCGGCTCTGGAAGTGGCGGCTCCGCGTCAGGCTCGGGTGGCGGCTCGGGCGCGCCTGCCTCCGCGTCCGCTGGCCGCGGCTGCGCGTGCGGCGTCGCCGACACGGGCAGTCCGTCCGGAACCTTGCTGTCGGCTGGGTTCGTCATGGCGCTGGCGGCCTTTCGCAGGAGGCGACCAGGCCGTCGCTAGGAGCGACCACGCCGTGAACGTGATGTCACCGCGGGCGTCGTTCGTCTCCTTCGGCGTCGCGCTGCTGGCCGCGGCGTGCAGCAACGGCGGCGGCGGCGGCAAGGGGACCGTCTGCGACGTCGGTCTGACGGCCTGCGGGCAGCAGTGCCTCGATGTCGCGACCGACCCCACGAGCTGCGGCGGGTGTGGAATTCCCTGTTCGGCCGAGCAACTCTGCCAGGGGGGCCGATGCCAGTGCGTGTCAGGGGTGACCGACTGCAACGGTGGATGCGTGGCGGCCGACGCCACGCCGCCCCCTTGCGGCGACCTCAGCACCCCCGCGCTGGTCACCTCGGCGCCAGGCGCATACTGGATGACGGACGGCGGGCTGACGGCGGTGGCGAGCGGAAGCGCCGACGTGACCGTCGACGACAGCTCGACGGCTCAGACCTGGGAAGGATTTGGCGGCGCCTTCAACGAGCTGGGGTGGACCTATCTCTCCCTTCTCAGCGAGACCGACAGGAACACGGCCCTCGGCCTGCTCTACGGCGCCGACGGGGCGCGCTTCACCTTCGGGCGGATTCCCATCGGGGCGTCCGACTACGCGACGGATCGCTACACGGACGACGAGCTCGGAGAGGCCGGCGCGACCTTCTCGATCGAGCGAGACAGGATGGAGCTCATCCCCTACGTCAAGGCGGCGCAGGCGGTGAAGGGCAACATTCGCTTCTGGGCCAGCCCGTGGACGCCGCCGACGTGGATGAAGCAGGGCCCGTTCTCGCCGGGCAACCTGGTCAACCCCTTCGACGGCGGAACGATCAGGACCGACGACGAGACGATGAAGGCGTTCGCGCAGTACCTGATCGACTTCGTGCAGGCGTATGCAGGAGAGGACATCACCATCGAGGCGATCTCGCCACAGAACGAGCCCGGCTACACGGGGACCTACCCGACCTGCGGATGGTCCCCGGCGCCTTACGCCACCTTCATCGGTGAATATCTCGGCCCCGCGATCGCGGGCGCGGGGCTCGACACGAAGATCATGCTCGGCACCTTCAATGGAGGCGGCTCGGATCCGTCGATCGTCAGCGAGGTGATGGGCGACCCCATCGCACGGGGCTATGTCAGCGTGCTCGGCTATCAGTGGGGGATGGTGAACAAGGTGGGCTCCGCTCGCCAGTACGACCTCCCCGTCTGGCAGACCGAGCACAAGTGCGGCAACTATCCCTGGGCAACACCTTTCGAAGCCACCAGGGCGCCCAACGATCAAGCGTACGCCGTGGAGAGCTGGGGGCTGATCCGAGACTGGATCAGGGCGGGCGTCACCGCCTACAGCGCGTGGAACCTGGTGCTGGACACGGTCGGCGTCGGCATCGACTCGACCCGCAACTGGCCTCAGGACGCGCTGCTGACGGTGGACACGTCGACGAGAACGCTGATCGTCACTCCGGCGTACTACGTCTTCCGACACGTCTCGCAGTTTGTCGCTCCAGGCGCCAAGGTCGTCGCCACGAGCGGCGGTGACGCCCTCGCCTTCAAGAACAGCGACGGCAGCATCGTCGTGGTGACGTACAACTCCGGAGCGACGCGGGAGGAGAC
Source organism: Polyangia bacterium (assembly GCA_036500205.1). Classification (GTDB taxonomy): domain Bacteria; phylum Myxococcota_A; class Polyangia; order Fen-1088; family Fen-1088; genus DASYCK01. The sequence continues at coordinate 25,935 of DASYCK010000238.1, forward strand.
AGTCGCCGTCTCGGGTCGAAAGCTTCGGTTCACGATGCCCGGCAACGGCTGGGCCACCATCATCACGCCCTGAGCGCTCTCCCCTCGCCTGCATTCACACCGCGATCGGCCGGAGCGAGCCCACGCCGACCCGGCACCGCGGCACGACTTTTCCGAACAAGCGAGCACCCGCCGCGACAATAGAACATGCAATGACCTATTTGCGTCTAGCAACGACGAAGACGCAACAACAAACAAACGACGACATCTGTCTCGACGCATTCCAACGAGAGTTGGACTACATATTGCGAACACTACGCCAGCTCGGCATCCGGCCGTTCGAGCTCGACGACCTCGCCCAGGACATGTTCGTCGCTCTTCGCCGTTCGTGGAGCAAGTACAATCCCGGTCGCCCCCTTCGTCCCTACCTCTTCGGCATCGCTTTCAGACTGGCTTCAGCCTATCAGCGCAAGCGCGACCGCGAGGTGCCGTGCGGCCTCGTCGACGTGGGAGACCTGAACCGCGGCCCGGACGACACGCTGCTGGCGAGACAGGAGCAGGCGATCGTGCGGGCCGCGCTCCAACGGATTCCGCTCGCTCGGCGCACGGTGTTCGTCATGCACGATCTCCACGACATGCCGGCCGAGGAGGTCGTCGCGGCGCTCTCGATCCCGCTGTTCACCGTCTATTCGCGGTTGCGCAAGGCTCGGCAGGAGATGCGCAAGGCCATTCACCGGCTCGTCAAGGAGCGCGACGTCTGATCGTCCTGGCGGAGGAGCGTCGTCGCCGGCGCTCCTACTGCCCGTAGGCAGAGACGATGTTGGCCTGAACGGCGTCGTCGGCCGCATTCGACGAATAGGCCGCGGTCATGACCCCCTCGAAGAAGTTCCCAGTGGCGCCGGCGCTGTTGTCGCCCCCCGTCCCCAGACCGATGGCGCCCTCCTTCCGCATGGGATTGTAGCGCGAGCTCGGGCGTTGACCGTCGAACGGCGTCGTCAAGGAGCCGGACTGCGCGTCCCCGACCTTGATGGTCCAGTGATTCTTCCCCGCCGCGTCGCCCTTCACCATTCCGGTCACGTACATGGACGTCACGGGCTTGTTGTTCGCGTAGGGGCTCGTGTTGCCCGCCCACAGGCCGTTCTCGAGATCTCCCATCACCCACGGACCGTTGTCGGCCCCCTTGCCCCAGATGGTGCAAGTGCCGAAGTAGACGGCTTCCATGGTCCCCTCGCCGTTGTCACGGCTGTTGGCCTCCATGTTCCCGTAATCGAAGCAGCAGCCACCGTTGTAGACGCTGCCGCCCACGATCATGTACTCCGTCTCCGGGTCGTCGCCGGTCGCGGTGCCCGTGGCCATGTTGTTGCGATAGCCGACCCCCGCCACGACGTGGACGCCGTAGACCTTGTGGCCGCTGAACGTCGCCGAGATCGATTTCGCGTTGGCTTCGTTGTCGGGCGTCGTCTTGGCGCCACCGGCGGGCGCCTTGGTGAGGTCGTTCCCTTTTCCCGACTGGTCATAGATGGTCGAGATGGTGCAAGCATCCGTGCCACAGAATGAATCCTGGTCGGCGGAGTTGGCGAAGCCTCCCGGCTCGAGAACTCCTACGTCCATGGTCGTGCCGTCCGCCTTCTTGACCTGGTAGAGCTTCCCGCTGTACGCGGCGAACAGCGCGCGAACGGTGCTGTGCGCCGCCACGCAGGGACCGCCGTCGGAGGCGTAGACGTCGCACGGCAAGCCGGCGGCGACCGTCGCCCCGCCGGAGCCCGAGCCGTTCGTTCCCCCCGAGCCGTCCACTCCCCCCGAACCCGTCGTGCCACCGGAACCGCTGCCGCCGGTGGCGCTGCTCCCCCCGCTGCCGCTGGAGCCGCCGTCGGGAGTGGCCGTGGTGAGGTTGCAGCCCCAGCAGGTGATACCGAGAATCGCGACCAGCGATACGTCGCGCCAACAGCTCTTCGTTCTCATCGATGAATCCCCGCCCCTACTTCGCGTAGCCGACGGCCTGGATGTTCTTCATGATGAGGAGATCGGTCGCGTTCGAGGGCGCGCCGTTGGTCAACGCGCCTTCGTAGAAGGTTCCCCACGAGTTGTTGCTGTTGTCGCCGCCGACACCAAGGGTGATTCCGCCGGCGTTGCCCCACGTCTTGCCGGAGACGATGGCCCCGTCATAAGCGGTCGTGAGATCGCTGGCCGTCTTCATATTGGCCATCCGCAGGGCGTATTTTCCGACCGGGGTGTGGAGGATGCCGAGGGCGAAGTCGACGCCCGACATCGACGGATTGCTCGCGTTCATCACGGTCGACGCGCCCGTGCCTCCCGCCCACACGCCGCCCTCGAAGTCACCCATGAACCACGGCGCTTTGCCCGCGCCAGAACCCCAGAAGCCCGTTCCGAAGAAGATGGTGTTCATCGTCACGTACTTGTTGGGATCGGGCGACACGCTGCCGAAGTCCCAGCAGCACTGGGTGCCGACGTGCGTACCGTCCACGAGCTCGTAGATGCCCTGGTCCTTGTTGCCCATGGGCACGCCCTTGGCGGTCACGTTGAGCGCGGTCCGGTACCCCTCGTACTGCGCCATGTAGAGCGCGTAGACCTTGTGGCCTCCCGCCGTTATCGAGAGCTTGGTGGCCGTCGACTCGTAGTCATCGTTCCCTGATCTCGTCCCGTTGCCCGTCGGTCCGGCCGACCCACGTATCAGGTCGTTCCCGTTGCCGGACTGGTCATACAGCTTCGAAACGGTGCAGGTGGTGCCGGTACAGAAGGCGTCCTGAGCGGCCGAGTCGGCATAGCCGTCCGTGGTCATTCCGATGTCCTTGGTCGTGCCCCCCGAACCGGTGTTCGTGCTCGAGCTCATGCTCCGGACCTGGTACAGCGGCCCGCTGTACTTGCTCGAGAGAGCACGGACCATGCTGTAGGCCGCGCCACACGACGTGCTGGCCGCGGCGTAGATGTCGCAGGGACCCTGTCCCCTGGTTCCGGCGCCGCCGCCTCCGGTGATACCGCCCGAACCGGTCGTCCCGCCCGAACCGCTGGCGCCGGCCCGGCCCGCGCCGCCCGAACCGGTCGTCCCACCCGAGCCGCTGGCGCCACCACTCGCCCCCCCCGAGCCGGGGCCTCCGCCCTTCCCGCCCGTGCCCCCGCTCCCCGACGAACCGCCGCTGCCGGTCGCGGTTCCGTTCTGGAGCACGATCGTCCCCATCGAGCTCGGGGTCGTTCCTTGCGGCGTGACGGTCAGCGTGTTGCCCGCCACGCAGTACGAATACTTCGTGCCGTCCTGGGTGAGCGTGATGGCGTTGCTTGCGGTCGTGTAGTTGCCGTCCGTGTTGGGGGCGGGCGTCACGAAGCCCAGGTTGCCCATCTGCTTGACGGTGGCGCTGCAGGAGCAACCGCCGCTCGAGGAATCCACGCAGGTGACCGTGTCGTAGTATCCGCCGGTCATGACCGAGGCGATTCGGTCGCAGGTCACCGGAGCCGCCGACAGGATCTTGCAATCGGCGGGCAGCTCGAGCTGCTCGGGCCCCGTCGTGGTCGTGGCATCCGTGAAGGTTCCGTTGGCGTTGGCGGTCCAGGATCCCGTCACCTGAAGGGTCCCGGTGACCTGTCCGGCCGAGCAGGTCAGGCCGAACAGGGCCTGCAGGTCCAGTGCCCCGGAGACGTTCAGACAGCCGGAGGTCACGGTCCAGGTGCCGGTCACGGTACCCCCGCATGGGGTGACGCTGGCGCTGGCGGTGCAACTCGGGCCACCGGCGCCCCCGCTGCCCGACTTGCCCCCGCTGCCGACCGCGCCTCCGCTGGCGGTGCTCCCCCCCGTCCCATTGCTTCCACCCGTGCTCGAGCTGCCGCCAGTTCCCGAGCCGCCTGAGCTGTTCCCTCCGGAGCCCGGCGAGCCGCCCGACGACGGGGAGCTGCACGCTCCCGACATGATTCCGAGAGCGATCGCCATCGCAAGACAGGCAGACTGGACCTTCATCAAAACGGTCTCCTTCGAAAAAGGGAAACGGGCGTCAACGGGAAGAGGCCTGGGGACCCCGCGCGGGCAGTCGGTACCGTGATCGGTCCCGACCTCGAGTCAGGGTGTTCTTGTGATTGACGCGATTTGGATATGTTGTTACTAAATCGAAGGCCGCCCCCAAGACGCGCCAGGGCGCGGCCTATCTGCCGTACCCGGCCGCCACGATGTTCGCCTGCACCGCGTCTTCCGTGGCGTCCGACGGATAGCCGGAGACGATGCACCCCTCGTAGAACGTGCCCACGCTCTGATTGGTGTTCGTGGCACAGCAGTCACCGCCGCTACCCAGGACGATCGCACCCTGTTTCTTCATGGGGCTCCAGCCACCGGGGAGGGCCCCCTTGTAGTACGTGGTCAAGCTACCGGACGTCGCGTCGCTACCCCGCAGCGCGAACTCGCTCGTGCCGTTGTTCTTCAAGATGGCGGTGACGAAGTTGTTGGTCATCGTCGGAACATTCGTGTTCTGTCCCGAGCCCCCCTTGGCGAACAGCCCGGCTTCGAGATCGGCCAGGACCCACGGTCCCGCGCCGGCCCCGGTACCCCAGGCCGTGATCTTGCTGAAGTTGACGGCGTCCATGGTGCCGGGGCCGTCGTACGCGCGGTTGGTTTCGCTGTTGCCGTAGTCGAAGCAGCAGCCGGAGTTGACGTGTGTTCCGCTCGTCACCATGTAGATCCCCTCGGGTTGGCTCCCCAAGGGAATGCCGTTCTTGGAAGCGTCGACCCAGTAGCTGTTCGCTTGATTGATGTAGAGCGAATAGACCTTGTTCGCGCCGACCTTGATCGACTCGGTGGTCGCCTTGGCGGGTTGATCCTGGCCCCCGGCCTTGCTGCCCGACCCCTGGTATTCCAGGTCGTTCCCCTTGCCGGTCTGGTCGTAAATGATGGTGATGACGCAGGTCGTGCCCGAGCAGAACGTGTCTTGCGCCGCCGCGTCGGCGACGCCCCCGGCGGCGACGGCGTTGATGTCCTTGGTCGTGCCGGCCGTGTTGCGGACCTGGTAGAGCTTCCCCGCGTACGCTCCGAAGAGCGCTCTCACGGTGCTGTGCGCCGCCGCGCAGGGCGTGCCGCCGTTCTTGTAGATGTCGCACGGTCCCGTGGTTCCCCCGGAAACAGGCGCGCCCCCCGCCCCGCCCGGGCCGGTCGCGCCGCCCGAACCGTTCGTGCCACCCCGCCCCCCGGCCCCGCCCCGGCCCCCCATCGCGCCCACGCCGCCCGTCGCGGTCGCGCCGCCGGAACCGGTCGCGCCACCTGAGCCCGGTTTGCCGCCAGAGCCGCTCGCGCCCCCCGGTCCCGTTGCGCCGCCGGAACCGCTCGACCCGCCCGAACCCGTCGCGCCGCTGCCCTGGAGGACGATCGTGCCCGTCATGGTCGGGCTCGTGCTCTGCGGCGTCATGGTCAACTTGCTGCCCGACACACAGTAGCTGTACTTGGTGTCGCCCCCGTCGCCCGTGACCGTGACGACGTTGCCCGCGCTCGCGTAGTTGCCGTTCACGGTCGCGGCCGAAGACAGCAGCCCGAGCGTGCCCGTCTGGTGAATCGTGGCGGAACAGGCGCAACCTCCACCGGCGGCGGACGTACAGGCGACCGAGTCGAAGCCGAGGCTGCCGATGAAGCCCGCTATTCCGTGGCAGTCGACCGGGGTCGACGAAACGACCAGACAGGAAGGCGCCAGATCGAACTGTTCCTGACCCGTGGTGATCGTGTTGTCCGTGGAGGTCCGGTCAGCGTTGGCGGACCACGTTCCGGTCACTTGAAGGGCTCCCGTGACGGGCACCGACGGGCACCCCGCGCCGATCACCGAGAGATCCAGAGTTCCCGAGACGGTCAGGCACGACGACGCCACGGTCCAGGTTCCGACCACGCTCCCCCCGCAAGCCGTCACGTTCGAGCACGAACCGCCAGCGCCCCCCCC
>DASYCK010000239.1:0-22676 GCA_036500205.1 Polyangia bacterium
TTGATCGCGTTCACGTCGCCTTCCTCGTCCGAAAGGTAAGTGAGCTTGTAGCTGGGACGCGGCGGAAAGGCCGTTTGCCGGACGCCACTATCGACCGCCGTCGGTCCTCCTTGCACAGTAGGTACGGACACGTGGCAGGAACCAGTCTTGGTATTGCCTGTGGGATCTTGGGCCTCGAAGAAGATGGTGTAGAGGCGGCCGTCGCCTTGCGGCCGTCGCGCGGCTCGCAGCTCGACGGCGTTCGTGCCCACGATGGCGATGTCGGGGCTGGGTGGCGCTCGCCGCCTGTCGGCGCGTCCACGCCAGGGACCGTCGACACCGCCTCCTTCATCGGCTGTCACTCGAGTAATACGGGCGTAGTCCGACACATTCAATGGTCCGGCGCAGAGATCGTTCAGTGATATGCCGCAATCCTGAAGCGTGACGGTTTTCATCCGGCCGTCGGGAGGCCATAGCTCCACTGCGGCCGTAGACGCGACGGAGATATCGGGCGGAAGCGTGTCGCGGACTGTCAGGATCGCGTTACAACTGACGAACGTGCTGCCCTCGGTCGCCGACGACGACGGAGCGTTGTACGTGACCTGGTTATCGCCCAGTTGGAGACATCCGAAGCTGCCGGAAGCGGTGATTTGACTGCAGTCATCGGTGACCGTAGCTGGTTGCACTCCCTCGGGCTGAGCGCACGAAGCCAAAGACTTGCATTCGGTCGTCTGAGGCGGTGGGCAGGTGATGACCGGCGGTGTACAGTCGATCACGTCGACGGATGCCGTGCAGATCCCCAGGTCGTTACCATCGCTAGCGGTCAAGGTGACCGCCGTGATCCCCAGCGGGTAGGGACCGGCAGGCGTTTGAGAAAGGGTGATGGGTGCTCCGTTTATCGCGTGCGAGCCATTGTCGATGTTCGCTGGCACTGGCGTGGTGCACTGACCGGGCGGTTGGCAAACTATCCTCAGTGAACACTGTGCGATGACGTTCGAGCAGCGAATGACCACGAGATTGTCGAACGCGCCGAGATGCGTCGCCGAGATGGACAGGCTTCGAACGTCGAGATTCGGTGAGGGCACGGGATTGGGGAGGCCGCCAAAGATGGGCATGGGAATAAATGCATAGCCAATACCTTGTGCGACGACGTGGAAGGGGTCTGACGGAATGACATCGTCATAAATTTGTCTGGACGACCCCGCACCCTTCGCCTGACCAGAGGCATCGAGTCCGCTCATGTTCACCGTACCGGGGGACGTATTGCCATCGAAGGCCAGGGTCTCCCCGGCGATTGACGCAAAACAGATCGGATAGTCGAACTTCACGACCAAGGGAACGTTCGGAGCCGATACTCCTCCGGCGCAGGGAACACCGGATCCCTGTGGTCCGCCAGAGTAGGCACACACCACATTGTCGGGCCGCGTACCCTGGTACTTGGGGAAATCAGTCGTCAGATCGCCGAGCACGCAACCGTTCTCGAAGTGAATCCCCAGATCGGCAAACTGTTCGGAGAGAACGTCACCGCGAGAAAGCGGGGTTCCGAGGGCATCGTTCTTGAAGTCGATGGTGAGTATTTCTCCCGGCGCAGGCAGCCCGAGCGGATGAGTGGACCTCTCCAGCGGTGCGTCGGCCTTCGATCCCGCACATCCCATCGCCAGCAAGAGCGGCAAAGACAACCAGGCGTGTGCGACGTCCCGGATTCGGCGAATGATGACGGTCATCGGGAGGGCCTCCATGTCGATCGTAGAGCGAACCTACCTGCGCGAAACGAGCATACAGAAGGCTTCAAACGATTGAATCCCGCGGTACGCCAGAACGTCGCGGGCATTTCCAGAAATGTTGAGCTCTCACGCGCTCAGGTAGGCGCAATCGAAGCGACAGGTGATCTCTTGCTTGTCCGTGCTGGCTACGTCGGGTGGTTCGCGATCTGGACGACGAAGGCAAGTTGCTCTGGATCCCGGACTCGAAGTCTGAGGGGAAGCGATCGCTGCAGGAGGCGGACTATCTCTTTGGGTATCACGACCGGAACTGGCCGCGGAAATGGGTGGCGAGAAATCGGCAAGGCGGCGGGAGTGCCGCGGTGCGGGCTCACGGCATGCATGGCTTACACGGCACGCTCGCGGTAGAGACGGGACTGAGCGCACACGCGGTGGCGCCACTCGCCGGGATCCTCACCGGAGGGGATGCAGGATTGAGGGTCGGGGAGATCCGGATGCTGGAGTGGCGGCACGTCGATCTGGAAGGGTCGACGGCTTACGGTCGCCCAGACAGACTGGCGGGGGCGGATCGGATCACCCACGGGTGGGCGGACGAGAACCCTGGATCTCACGGCGCGGCTCGAAGAGGCGCTCCGGGAGATCCGGCACCTCCGAGGCCCGTTCGTGTTCTGCGACATCAAGGGCGCTCGGTGGACCCAGAAGCAAGCCGACCTCCGGCTCGAAGGTTTATGCCGACGAGCGGGCCCCCGGGAGATCGGCTGGCACGTGCTCCGTCACACCTTCTGTTCCCACCTCGCGATGATGGGCGTGGCGGCGCAGACGATCCAAAAGCTGGCTGGGCACTCCAGCCTGTCCGTCACCGAGCGGTATATGCACCTCAGCCCGGAGCACCCGGGCACGGCGATTCGGTCCCTCGACCGCTGCTTGTTCCGCAGCGGCACGGTAGCGGCACACAACGACGCGACAACCTAAAACCTTAATAATAGTCGTTAGTTATTTGGGTGAGCGACGGGGATTGAACCCGCAACCCCCGCAGCCACAGTGCGGTGCTCTACCAATTGAGCTACGCCCACCATATTCAATTTTTCGGTCCCCCCACCCCGTCCCTCCGCGTGCTGCGCGCCCGGAGGGAGTCGAACCCCCGACCCGCGGCTTAGAAGGCCGCTGCTCTATCCAACTGAGCTACGGGCGCATGCTTATGATTTCGACTGCTTAGCGTCAAGTCCTTTTACCCCGAACCGGGGCGACAGGACCACAACCCCAGCGGCGCCGCGGCTGTTTTACGCGCTGTCGATCTCCTGCAGCTCCCGGCCGCTCAGGCCCAGCAGGTACAGAATCGCGTCCAGCCCCGAGGCGGAGATGGTCGTGTCGGCCGCCTCGCGCAGCTTGGGCTTGGCGCGGAAGGCGATGCCCAGGCCAGCCTTCTCCAGCATCAGCGCGTCGTTCGCGCCGTCGCCGACGGCGATGACCTGGTCGAGCAGCACGCCCTCGTGTTGCGCGATCAGGTCGAGCAGCTCGGCCTTGCGCTGCGCGTTCACGATGGGGCCCGACACCTTGCCGGTCAGCTTGCCGTCCACCACCTCGAGGTTGTTCGAGAAGGCGTAGTCGATCCCCAGGCGCCGTTTCAGTGCCTCGGCGGCCCGCGAGAAGCCGCCGCTGATGACGGCCGTGCGGTAGCCGAGCCGCTTCAGCACGCGGATCAGCGTCTCCGCCCCCTCGGTCAACGGCAGGTTGTTGGCGATCTCGTCCAGCACCTTCACGTCCAGGCCCGCCAGCAGCGCCACGCGCTGGCGCAGCGATTCGTCGTAGTCCATCTCGCCCTGCATGGCGCGCTCGGTGATCTTCGAGACGGCGTCGCCCACCCCGGCGGCCCGCGCCAGCTCGTCGATGACCTCGATGCGAATGAGGGTCGAGTCCATGTCCATCACCACCATGCGCTTCGAGCGGCGAAACAGGCTCTCCCGCTGCAGGGAGACGTCGAAGCCCGCCTTGGTGGCCACCGCCAGCAGAGACCGCTTCAGGATCTCGCGGTCACCCGCCGCTGGCAGCAGCGCGTGAATCTCCACCGAGGCCAGCGTGTCCTCGGACAGGCGCGAGATCTTCTCGATGTTGGCGTTCTCCTTGGCCAGCGTCTCGGCGAGCGCGTGCAAGATGTCGGCGCCCAGCGAGCGCCCGATCGCCGTGATCACGTAGCGACGCCCCGCCTCGCTGGCGCCCCGCACGTGGTTGGGCGTGGGCGTCGCGGCGGTCACGGGATTGAAGTCGAGCTCGAGGCCCATCTCCTTGGCCGTGAACAGCAGCTCTTTCAGCACGTCGCGGGCATGCGACAACCCCACCAGCAAGCACAGCGTGAGCTGCCCCTGCACGACGACCTGCTCGATGTCGTGCAAGGTGGCCCCCTGCTCCGAGAGGATGCCTGTCAGCCTGGCGGTGATCCCGGCGCGATCGCGCCCGGTCACCGTGATCAAGACGCGGTCATTGTTGGGTTCGGTCAAAGCGGGGGCAGTTTATGCGGTCGTCGCCCCGCCGCAACAGCGGACTTTTCGGGGGAAATCTGGCGCGCTACAGGGCGGTAACAGACCTGCCGATAGCCTCTCGGATCCAGGGAATGCAGGTCTTCGTGGCGCGGCAGCCGATTTTCGATACCCGCAAACGGGTGGTCGCGTACGAGCTCCTGTTTCGCGCGGGGATGGAAAACTTCTTCCCGCCCGGGACCGACCCCGACATGGCGTCGGCCAAGGTGATCGATCACGCGATGTCGGCGTTCGACTTCGGAGTCCTTACCCAGGGCAAGAAGGCGTACGTCAACATCACCCGCCGCGTGCTGTGCGAGGGGCTCTACAGCATGCTCCCGCCGAAGCAGACCGTCATCGAGCTGCTGGAGAGCGTCAACGCCGACGAAGAGACCGTCGCGGCGGCCCGGGCAGCGCGCAGCGCCGGCTACGAGATCGCGCTCGACGACTTCGTCGATCGCCCCGGGCTCGCGGCGTTCGTGCAGCTCGCGCAGATCTTGAAGGTCGACTTCCTGGCCACGCCCCCCGAGGAGCGCCGCCGCCTGCGTGAGCAGACCCGGCGCCAGAAGATCACTCTACTGGCGGAGAAAGTGGAGAGCGCCGCCGAGTTCGCCAACGCCGAGCAGCTCGGCTACACGCTCTTTCAGGGCTATTTCTTCCAGCGCCCCGAGATCATCTCGCGCGAGGACATCCCCCCCGCCAAGCTGACCTACATCCGCTTTCTGCGCGCGTTGCAGGCCGAGCAGCTCGACTACACCGGGCTCGAGGCGATCATCAAGCAGGACGTCTCGCTGTCGGTGAAGCTGCTGAAGCTGCTCAACTCGGCGGCGTTCGGCTGGCGCAGCCGGGTGACGTCTTTGAAGCACGCCCTGGTCTTGCTGGGCGAGCGGCCGTTCCGGAAGTGGGCATCGCTGATCGCCGTCGTGGGCATGACCGACGATCGCCCGCCCGAGCTGGCGCTGGTCAGCCTGGCACGCGCGCGCTTCTGCGAACGGCTGTGCCCGCTGGCGAACCTGGAAGGGGGCGAGCTGGATGCGTTCCTGGTCGGGCTGCTGTCGTCGCTCGACGCCATGATGGGCCGCCCGCTCGACGAGCTGCTGGCCGAGGTCGGCGTGTCGCCCGAGATCGTCTCGGCCGTGTTGCACCAGGACACGCCACTCGGCAAGGTGCGGGCGCTGACGCTCGCCTACGAGAGCGGGTCCTGGACCGAGGTGAGCGCGCTGGCCGCGGCGCTGGGCATCCCGGAACGCGAGCTGCCCGCGCTGGCCAACGAATCGCGGGCCTGGGCGGCTGAAACGCTTCCTCGCTAGTGCCGACCGTCCATCTCGCCTGTCTCGATGGCGATGGGCAGGCGATTTTGCGGCGGTGGTAGCGGACAGGTCGCGTGGGCGTCAACGCGCACGGCGGTGACAGGGCTCGGCATACCGCCGACCGCTCAGCGAATGATCTGGCCCTCTTCCGCGGCGGCCGCCGCCTGCGCCGCCGCCAGGCGATTCCGCCAGGTCGGCGCGGCCGGATGCTTGGGAAAGCGACGCAACAGATCGCGGTAGGCAGTGACGGCGGCGGCCCAGCGGTGCGCCGTCATCAGCCCCTCCGCGCGAACGACCAGCACCGACGCCGGATCGCCGTCCGCTGGGCCGACATCGGCGTCGGCGTTCGCCCCCTCGCTCTGACGCGCCTTTGATTTCTTGACCGCGCTCGTCTGTTCGGGCGCCGGGGCGGGCGCGCTCTTCGCGAGTGCCGGCGCCGCGAGAGCGTCGAGGTGATCGGCCGCGCCCCGGCTTCGCGCCGGTGACGGCGCGCCCGACGCCGAGTCTTCCGAGGCGGCGCGCGGGGGAGCGGCGGACGGAGCAGGGGGAGGCGGCGGCGCGGCGAACTCCCGCTGAACGACCGGCGCGGCGACCTCCTTCTTCAATTCCCCCTCCGCACCGCCCCCCTTCGGCTCCGCTGCGGCATGCGACACCGGCGACGGCGCTTCGTCTTTCTCCACATTCTGAATTCGCTTGTCGGATGCGTACGAGGGCGACGCCCCCTCCGCGGCAAACGCCGACGTCGGTTTCGTGGGCGCGGGCTGCGAAGCCGGCGCCGCCCGACGGCGTTCGAGACGTTTGCCCACGTCGTCCCGTCTTGGAGTCGCCCCCCCGCCATCGCTAGACCCCAGCGCTCCCAGCCCGCCGAGGGGCGGCTCCTGCGCAAACGCGTCGTCCCTGTCGACCGTGACTCCGGCACCACGCCCGGTGGGAGCTCCCCCGGACTTGTGGGGCGCGGAGACACGAAGACGCGGACGGGCCGCCTTCACCCCGACGACCGCGTCTTCGCCTCGGCCTTCGAAAGCCGCTGGCGCTTGCGCCTCGGGAACAGCGACCGTCGGTGCCGCGGCGGGCGCCGGAAGCTGGGGCTCCTTGCGGGCGAGCTCACCCGGCCCCTGTTCGCCGAGCGGCCGCTTCGCCTCGCGGAAAATGGTGGCCCGCACCAGCAGAAAGGCTGCCATCGCCGCCACGGTCGCGAACGTCGGAAAGGTCCAACGGCGGCGAAGCCTATCGAACCAGCTCTGCTGCGGCGCGGCCGCGGCGCGGGCTGCGATCGTCAGGCCAGGCGTGGCGGCCATCGCTTTTTCCTGCCCGGCGGCGCGCGCGGCCGCCAGCACCGCGACGCGCACCCGCGACGGAACCTCGTCGGACAGCGGCGCGCGCGCCACGGCCCGCCCGAGGGCGCGCGCCTGCTCGGCCCCGGTCACCTCGGCCCGACACAGCTCGCACCCATCGACGTGCGCCGTGAACGCGGCCCGCGCCTCCCCGTCGAGCTCCCCATACAGGAAGTCGATGAGGCGTTCGCGAATGTCGTCGTGGCTGAAGATCATGTCGGTTCGTCGCGGCTAGGCGCCCGCGCCCCCTTCCATCGAGGTCTTTTCGGGTTCGTGGAAGTCCCCCAACGCCTGCCGGAGCTTCTCCAAGGCATAGCGCATCCGGCTCTTCACCGTCGGCTCGCTGGCGCCGACCGCTTGCGCGATCTCGGCGAACGACAGATCCATCACCTCGCGCATCAAGAACACCTCGCGTTGCTCGGCGGGAAGGAGATCGACCGCGCGATCGATGTGCAGGCGCAGTTGACGATCCATCGCTTCGCCCTCCGCCCCGATTGTCCCTGCCGCGATCCGATCCACCAGCACGGGGCCCGACGATTCGTCGGACATGGCGCGCACCGGCGCATCCAACGACGACGCGCGCCGGTGGACAGCCCGGCGCGCGTGATCGGTGCAGAGATTTCGCGCGATGGTGTAGAGCCAGGTCGAGACCTTGGCCTCATTCTTCCAGTCGCCCGCCGCGCCCACGACTCGCAGGAAGACCTCCTGCAGCAGATCCTCGGCCGTTCCGGCGTCACCCACGAACCGCCGCACGAAGGCCCACAGCGGCCGCTCGTGGCGCCCCATCAGCTCCTCGAACGCAGCGACGTCGCCCTGCTGGTAGGCCGCCATGAGGCTCTCGTCGGACGCCGCCACTCATGGATCAGTAACGCACACAGCACCCCTCGCGCCAACCGGCCGGGGGGGCCGCATAGTGCCGGTCGCTGGCGGGAAACGGCGTGGCGGTCTGCCGCCAGGCGAGATCTTCGGGGGGCGCGCAGCAGGCTTCGACGTCGATCCCCAGCGCCACCAGCCCCTCGCGATCGTTGTAACGAACGCCCAGCACGACGGCGGGGCGGCTGGCGTTCGCGCGCATGAAGCTGACCTCGCGAACCGGTGAATTCACCGCCTCGCCGAACTCCGTGCCCAGCCCGGGTCGGCGCTGCGGCGCCGGCGCGCCCGCTTCGTCGGCGAGGGAGTCACGGGGCGGCGATGCGGGGGCGGCCATCGGCTCGGCGGAGGCGCGGCCGGTACCCGCCGACGACTTCGCGGCGTGGGATGGCGCGCTCCGCTCCGCGTACTCCTCCTTGTCCGCGCCAGCCGGGGGGGCCGCCGAACCCAGCCCATCGTCGCGGTAGCGCCAGTCGGGAAGGCGCGGCGGGGGCGCGTACACGGGCCGGGGCTCGACGAAGCGCTCGGGAAACACGGCCACGCCGATGACGCCGACGTCGCGCGCGCTGCCGGTCCGGGCGGCATACGAATCGGCCACCGTGGCGAAGCGGAACGCCGCCACCTCGGCCGTCGACAAGCGCCACCCATCGACATCGACGGTCCCCCACGCCGGAACCAGATAGCCCCGCTTCATCCGCACGTCGGCCGACTTGCCGTCGATGGCGTCGCGGCCGTCCACCGACACCACCGCTTCGATGCGACGCCGCGTGTGGTTGATGACCCTCAGCGTGTAGCGCGCGCCCATCTGCCCCATGACGAAGTTCTCGCCCGCGTGCTCGAAAGTCTGCACGGGGACGCCATCGAGCAGCACCTGCAGCTCGTACCCGCCGCTGTTCGCACGCAACGGATAGCCCCCCGTCGGCAGGCGCGGCGAGGCGCACGACGGCGACGCCAGGCCGGCGACGGGAACGAGAATGGCCAACAGGGACGTGAGCAGGCGATGGGACAGCGCGTTCTTCGACATGGGAACCTCCGTCCCCCTCGAACGCACCCCCGCCGAAAAAGATCTACCCCACGATCAAGATCCGACGATCACGGCGCCAGAGGGCGCAACCGCGCCCGGGTCCAAGCCCCAAGGAGGCTCGGCTTCGCCGAGCCGGCCCCCGACGGCCGACGGATCCGAGGGGGGCCGGTGGGGGGATGCTGCATCCCCCCGCCCGTTTTACATCCCCCCCGCCCGCCTTTTATCCCCCCGCCCGCTAGAGCTCGATCTGTGTGCCGATCTCGACAACCCGGTTGGGGGGAATCGAGAAGAAGTCGGTGGCGGCGCGGGAGTTACGGGAGAGGAAGCCGAACAGCCGCTTCCGCCAGTAGGCCATGACCGGATCGCGGGTGGGGAGCAGCGTCTCGCGCCCGAGGTAGTAGCTGGTGTCCGCCTGGTTGATGCACAGGCCGATGCCGACGCAGCCCTTCAGCAAGTCCGGCACGTCCGGCGTCTCCATGAACCCGTAGTGGGCGGTCAGCCCCCAGAAGCCGTAGCCGAAGTCCTTGAAGCGGAGACGGTCGGCCTTGGCGACCTCGGGGACGGCGTCCGTAACCACGGACAGCAACACCACCTGCTCGTGCAGGACCTTGTTGTGCTTGAAGTGATGCAGCAGCACGTTGGGCATGCCCCGCCGCGTGGAGGTCAGAAACACCGCCGTCCCCTTCACCCGGTAGGGTTTCACGTGCTCGATGTCGGCGATGAACGCATCGACCGGCAACGTCTCGGACGAGATGCGGGCGGCCAGCGCCGCGCGCCCCTTCTTCCAGGTCGTCATGATGGTGAACACCGCCACGGCCACCGCCAGCGGGAACCAGCCGCCGTTCACGATCTTCGAGGCGCAGGCCGCGAAGAACCCCAGGTCGAAGGTCAAGAACACGGTCGCCAGCATGACGCACTTCCAGATGGGCCACTGCCAGCGGTCGCGGGCCACGAACACGAACAGCACCGAGGTGATGGCCATCGTTCCTGTCACCGCGATGCCGTAAGCGTCAGCCAGCCCGGACGAAGCGCGGAACCCCAGCACCAGTGCCAGACAGGCCAGCGTGAGGATGCCGTTGACCTCGGGGATGTAGATCTGCCCCTCGGTCTTGCCGGAGGTGTGGACGATGGTCACGCGCGGCACGTAGCCGAGTTGAACCGCCTGGCGGGTCAACGAAAAGGCGCCCGAGATCAACGCCTGCGACGCCACGACGGCGGCGATGGTGGCGATGACCACCATGGGATAGAGCCAGAACGTCGGCACCAGATCGTAGAACGGATTCGTGGACGACGGATGCTCGAGCAGCAGCGCGCCCTGACCGAAGTAGTTCAACAAGAGGGCCGGAAACACCATCGTCGACCAGGCGACCTTGATGGCCCGCCGGCCGAAGTGACCCATGTCGGCGTACAGCGCCTCGCCGCCCGTGATGCAGAGGACGACCGACCCGAGCACCAGGAAGCCATGCAACCGCCCGTGCACCAGGAACTTGGCCGCGTAGAGGGGGTTGAGCGCGCGCAGGATCTCCGGATGCCGCAAGATCCAGGGAAAACCAGCGGCCGCGATGGCGACGAACCAGCAGACGGTGAGCGGTCCGAACACCGCCCCGATCCCTCCGGTGCCGCGCTTCTGCACGGCGAACAGTCCGATGAGGATGCCGCAGGTGATGGGGACGATGAACGGCGTCAGCGCCGTGGTCGCCACCTCGAGCCCCTCGACCGCCGACAGGACCGAGATGGCCGGCGTGATCATGCCGTCGCCGTACAGCAGCGCCGCCCCGAACAGACCGAGAAAGGCCAGCGTCTTCGTCCAGCGATGCTTCGCAGCGTGCATCGGCGAGACGACCAGCGCCATCAGCGCCAGCACGCCCCCCTCGCCGTCGTTGTCGGCGCGCATGACGAAGCGCAGGTACTTGATCGAGATGACCAGGGTCAGCGACCAGAACACCAGCGACAGGATTCCGAAGATGTTGTCGGGTGTGGCGCCCACGCCGTGGGGAAGCGTCACGCACTCTCGGATCGCGTACAGCGGCGAGGTTCCGATGTCGCCGTAGACGACCCCCAGGGCGCCGATGGCCAGCTTCGCCAGATCGGCGCCGTGAGCATCGTTGGCTGAATGAATGGGGTGGGTGGCCGAGACCGAATGGGGCACCCCGGGCTGAACAGCCACGGCGGAAGCGGGAATCTGAGGTGTTGTCATCTATGAAGCGATGGCGGACCAAGCCGCCCAGGAACGTACTGCACAATGCGCCGCTTTGGTTTCCGGAATGTTTCGCAGCGGTAAGTTTCTCGAAAACGAACTTTCGCCCTGAGGGTAGCTTGCCATCCCCAGGAATGCGAGGCAGCCGAATGACAGGGGAGACACGATTGCAATTTATTGAATTTCCTTAACTTTTTCAGACGATAGCCCCCCCGGCGACAGCCAACTGACAATCGGCGGCCGTCCGGCGCGGCGACGTCGAGACGCGCCCGGCTGGCGGGGGCACCGGAGCACTCCGCCCAGGCGCAACAAAATGCCGGTCGCAATCCCGCTGTCAACCGGGCGGGTCGGTCTCCGACACGAGCTCGACCGACGCCGAAGCGCCCAGTCGATCGGCGCCGGCGGCGCGGAACATCAGCGCCTGCGCGCGCGTCCTGATGCCGCCCGAGGCCTTCACCTTGGCGGCGCTCCCGGCCAGTCGTTTCAACAGCGCGACGTCGGCGACGGTCGCCCCGCCCGGACCGAATCCCGTCGACGTCTTCAGGAAAGCGGGGCCGCCCGCGAGGACGGCGCGCGCCGCCAGTGTCTTCTGCTCGTCGGAGAACAGCGCCGTCTCGAGGATGACCTTCACGGGTACGGTGGCGGCGCGCACGAAGCGTTCGGTCTCGTCGGTCAGACGCGCCGCGTCTCCCGCCCGGATCCAGCCCAGGTTCGCGACCACGTCCAGCTCGGTGGCGCCGTCGTCGAGGGCGCGGCGCGCCTCGAACAGCTTGGTCTCGGTGCTGTTCGCGCCGTGCGGAAATCCCACCACCGCCGCCACGCCGATCCCCGAACCGACCAGGGCGCGCGCGGCCTGGGCGACGAAGGTCGGCTGCACGCAGACGGTGCGAAAGCCGTACGTTCGTGCCTCCGCGCACAGCCGGTCGATCTCCGGGGCGATGGCCTCGGGCCGAAGGCATGTATGATCGATGAGCAAAGCAAGCGCGCGGTCGACAGGCACCTGGCCACGGTAGTGCCGCGCGCTTCGAGAATCCATCTCACACCGAGCGATCTCCCGCGATGACCCAGCCTCTTATCCCCGTCACCTGCCCCGTCACGTTGGCCGACATCGAGGCGGCCCGCGCCCGTATCACCGGCCGCGTGCGTGTCTCCCCTTGCGCCTACTCGCGCAGCGTCAGCGAGGCGACGGGCGCGAACGTGTCGTTCAAGCTGGAGAACCTGCAGCTGATGGGCTCGTTCAAGGAGCGCGGTGCCTGCAACCGCCTGCTGCAGCTGACCGCCGACGAGCGCCTGCGCGGCGTCATCGCCGCCAGCGCCGGGAATCACGCGCTGGGCGTGGCCTATCATGCCCGCGCGCTGGGGATCCCCGCCACGATCGTCATGCCGCGCACGTCGCCGCTGGTGAAGGTGACGGAGACGCGCGCGCTCGGCGCCACCGTCGAGCAGGTGGGCAGCGGCTACGACGACGCCTTCGCCGCCGCGGAGCGGCTGGCGGCCGAGCGCAACCTCGTCATGGTGCCGGCGTTCGACGACGCCGCCGTGATCGCCGGGCAGGGAACCCTGGGGCTGGAGATCCTCGATCAGGTGCCGGCGCTCGACGCCCTGTTGATCGCCGTGGGGGGCGGCGGCCTGGTGGCCGGCGTGGCGACCGCCATCAAGGCGTTGCGTCCGTCGGTCCGCGTGATCGGCGTGCAGACGGAGGCGATGCCCGGCATGTGCGCCGCGCTTCGCGACGGTCAACCGGTGCGCATCGAGCCCACCCGCACCATCGCCGACGGGATCGCCGTCGGTCTGGTGGGCGCCCTCCCCTTTCCCGCGGTGGCCCGCTTCGTCGACGAGGTGGTCACCGTCGATGACGAGGAGATCGCCGAGGCGATCCTGACCTTGCTGGAGAAGGAGAAGACGGTGGCCGAAGGGGCGGGCGCGGCCCCCCTGGCGGCGCTGTATCACCGGGAGCTGGGCCTGGCGGGGAAGAACGTGGTGGTGGTGGTGGGCGGCGGGAACATCGACGTGAACGTCCTGTCCCGCATCATCGATCGCGGGCTGATGAAATCGGGGCGCATCATGCGCACGCGCATCATGCTGCCCGATCGCCCCGGCTCGCTGGCGCAGCTGCTGGCCATCGTCGCCGAGCGGGAGGCGAACGTGCTGGCCATCGACCACGACCGGCGCGCCGCGCGACTGGAGCTGGGACAGACCTACGTCGACATCGAGGCGGAGACGCGCGGCTTCGAGCACATCGCCGCCATCCTGGACGCCTTGAAGGCGCACGGCTTCGTCCCCACGAGCTAGATGGCGCCCATCACCAGGTTGTCGCGGGTGATGAGCGCGTCGTAGCCGCGCCAGCCCAGGATGGTTTCGATCTCGTCGCTCTGCTTTCCGCACAGGGCGCGGCAGGCGTCGGAGCCGTAGTTCACCAGGCCGCGGCCGTGCACGCGGCCGCTGCCGTCGCGCACCTCGACGAGATCGCCCTCCTCGAACTGTCCGTCGACGGAAACCACGCCGATCGGCAACAACGACGCCTTGCGGGTGGCGAGCGCCTTCATGGCGCCCTCGTTGACGATCAGGGCGCCACGCCGGCGCTCGGCGACGGCGATGCGACGCCAGCGCGCGCCGCGCGTCTCGGTGCCGGTGATGAGGGTTCCCACGTCCTCGCCGTCGAGCGCGCGATCGAGGATCCCCGGCTCGGCGCCGTTGGCGATGAGCACGGCCGTCCCCTCGTTGGTGGCCAGGCGCGCCGCTTCCAGCTTGCTCGACATGCCGCCGGTGCCGCCCGCCGAGCCGCCGCTCGCCAGCGCCATCAGGGCGTCGTCGACCACGGTCACCTCGCCGATGCGGCTGGCGCCGGGATCGTCCTTGGGATTCGCCGTGAGCAGACCGGCCACGTTCGTCAGCAGCACCAGCAGGTCGGCGTCGAGGCTGACCGCCACGCGCGCCGACAGACCGTCGTTGTCACCGAAGACGGCGGGGGGCGGCGCCAGACCAGGCGCGCCGTGCGCGCGCTGGTGCTCGACCAGCTCCTTCACGCTGACGCTGTCGTTTTCGTTCAGCACCGGCACGACCCCCAGCTCGATCAGCCGCATCAGCGTCGTGCGCACGCACAGCGCCCGATCGCGGTCGCCCAGATCTTCCTGCGTCAGCAACACCTGCGCGGCCTTGATGCCCGAAGCGGCCAGCGCCTGCGTGTAGAACCCCATGAGCTGCCCTTGCCCCACGGCGGCGCACGCCTGGCGCAACCCCAGCGAGCGGGGTCGCTCCGTCAGTCCCAGCACCTGCATCCCCAGACCGACGGCGCCGCTCGACACGAGGATGACCTCGCGGCCCGCCCGTCGAAACGCCACCACGCTGGCCAGCAGCCCTTGCAGCCGATCGAGCGCCAGCGCCACCCCGTCGGAAGTGACGACATGCGTCCCCAGCTTCACGACGATCCGGTGCGCATCCTTGAGATTCTTCCGACCAAGCGACATGACGGCGCCAATCTAACACCGTCGGTCGGCTCCGTCGGACCCTCCCCCGCCCGACCTCCTCGGCGAGGTACGTTCAGCCCGGCGGCCAGGCCAGCGGGCGACCGCCCAACACGTGGAGATGGGCGTGCAGGACGCTCTGGCCGGCGTCGGGGCCGGCGTTCATGACGACGCGATAGCCGCTTTCGCCGTAGCCGGCCTCCTTGGCCAGGCGGGCGCCGGTCAGCATCAGGCGGCCGAAGATCTCGGCGTCCTCTGGTTGTCCGTCGGGCAAACCGGAGATGTGGCGCAGGGGGACCACCAGCAGATGCAGCGGCGCGCGCGGCGTGATGTCCTTGAACGCCAGCACATCGGCGTCGCGGTGAACGATGGCGGCCGGGATCTTTCCGTCGCGAATCTTGCAGAACAGACAGTCGGCTTCAGACATTCAGGTCTCCTCGCTCCTTCGCACGCTTCATTCGGACGCTCGATGGGTCGAGCCCGACAGCCGCGATAGGCGCTGCCGGGTCTCCGCGAAGGATGCCACCTCGTCGGTGGCCTGCCGCAAGAATTCCTGCAGGCCGTCCATGCGCGCGATCGCCTCGTCGGTGCGGGCGTCGGCGCCCCGCTGATAAGCGCCGAGCGCGATCAGATCGCGGTGGCTCTCGTAGGTGGCGAGAAGCTCGCGCGCCCGGGCGGCCGCCGCCCGGTGCTCGCCATCGACGACCGCGCCCATCACCCGCGACAGCGACGGCAGCACGTCGATGGCCGGCCAGTGGTTCCGCGCCGCCAGCTCGCGCGACAGCACGATGTGCCCGTCCAGGATGCCGCGCACCTCGTCGGCGATCGGCTCGTCCATGTCGCCGCCGGCCACCAGCACCGTGTAGAGCGCCGTGATCGAGCCGCGCGCGTCGTTTCCGGTGCGCTCGAGCAGCCGGGGCAACATCGCGAACACGCTGGGCGGATAGCCCTGGCGCGCCGGGGGCTCGCCGGCGGCCAGCCCCACCTCGCGCTGCGCCCGCGCGAACCGGGTCAGCGAGTCCATCATGAACAGCACGCGCCGCCCCTCGGCACGAAACCACTCGGCGATGGCGGTGGCGACGAACGTCGACTTCAACCGCACCAGGCTGGGCGCGTCGCTGGTGGCGCACACGACGACGGACCGCGCCCGCCCCGCCACGCCCAGCGATTGTTCGAGAAACTCCACCACCTCGCGCCCGCGCTCGCCCACCAGGCAGATGACGTTCACCTCGGCGTCGCTGTTGCGCGCCATCTGCCCGAGCAAGGTCGACTTCCCCACGCCCGACCCGGCGAACAGCCCCAACCGCTGACCCTCACCGACCGTGAGAAAGCCGTCGATGGCCCGCACGCCCATGGCCAGCGGACGCTCGATGCGCCGCCGCCGCAACGGATCGGGCGCCGCGCGGTCGACCGGCCAGTCGACGGTATCGCCCGCGATGGGGCCGAGACCGTCGATGGGCTCTCCCAACCCGCCCAGCACGCGGCCCAGCAGTCCGTTCCCGACGCGCACGCCCAGCGGTCGGCCGGTGGCGCTGACGACGGCGTCCGGACCGATGCCGGTCGCCTCGCCGAGCGGCATCAGCACCACCTCCTCGCCGCGAAAGCCGACCACCTCCGCCTGCAGGCGCGACCCGCCGGCGTCGATGAAGACCAGCTCACCCACATGGATTCCCGGGATGGTCGCCCGCACCACCAGGCCGGTCACCTCGGTCACCCGCCCCACCACGCGCAGGGGATTGGCGGTCTCGAGCCGCGCCAGCGCCAGGCGTAGGTCGTCGAACGTCGGCTCGCTGAAGTCAGCCATGCCCGAACACCGCCCTCTCCAGCGCGGCCAGCTGCGTGTCGAGCCGCGCGTCGAGACGACCCGCCGCGCTCTCGACCACGCAGCCGTGACGCCCCACCTCGACGTCGGCGACCAACCGCAGCTCGACCGCCTTCGCCAGCCGCGCCGCCAGCGCCGGGCGCGCCGCCTCGACCGCCGCCCAGTCGTCCGGGTGAACGCGCAACAGCAGGACCCCGGTTCGCGCCCGCACCGCCTCCAGCGCCTGTCGGGCGATGTCGGCCATGATCGAGGCGTCGAGCGCGACGGCGCGGCCGATGATCTTCTCCGCCATGCGCACGGCGAGCACCTGCGCCGCCGGCATCGCCGCCCGCCGCACCCGCTCGGCCTCGGCGCGCGCTTCCACTTGCATCGACGTGAAGGCAACCTCGGAGGCCACGCGCCCCTCGAGCGCGCCCGCGTGGCGCGCCTCGGCCCGCACGACCTCCGCCTCGGCGCGCGCCGCCGTCATCAGCGCCTCCGCTTGCCGCCGTGCCTCCGCGACGAGCGACCGGGCTTCGACGCTGGCGTCCACCACCACCGCGGGAACCACCCGTCCGAAGCTCTGCACCAACCGACCCATCGCCCCTTTCTTATCATGCGGAACGTCGTGGCAAAGCGGCGACCGAGGGGGCGGCATCGACTATCTTTACTGGTATGACCGACGACGCGAAGCCCCCCGCGCCCCCCCCACCCCACCCCGAGACGCAGGTCATTCACGCGGGGCACCACCCCGATCCCGGACATGGCGCGGTGATGGAGCCGATCGTGCTGGCCACCACGTTCGCCCAGCCGGAGCCGGGCCAGCCGATTCGCTTCGACTACGGCCGCAGCGGAAATCCCACCCGCGCCGCGCTGGAGGCGTGCCTCGCCACCCTGGAGCATGGGCGCCACGCCTTCGCCTTCGGCAGCGGCTGCGCGGCCGGCGCCGTCATGCTGCACACGCTGCGGCCAGGAGATCAGGTGGTATGCGGCGACGATGTCTACGGCGGCACCTACCGCCTCTTCAACGGCGTCATGGGCCCCTTCGGGCTCGACACGGTGATGGTCGACATGCGCTCGCCAGAGCCGGTGGCGGCGGCCCTCACCGAGCGGACGAAGCTGGTCTGGCTGGAGACGCCCACCAACCCGATGTTGAAGCTCGCCGACATCGCGGCCATCGCGGCGATGACGCGGGCGCGCTCGATTCCGCTTGTCGTCGACAACACGTTCGCCTCGCCGATGCTACAGAATCCTCTCGATCTCGGCGCCACCGCCGTCGTGCATTCGACGACGAAGTACATCAACGGCCACTCCGATGCCGTCGGGGGCGTGATCGTCACCAACGACGACGCGCTGGCCACCCGCCTGCGCTTCCTGCAGAACGCCATCGGCGCCGTGCCGAGCCCCATGGACTGCTATCTGGTCCTGCGCGGCATCAAGACCCTGGCGGTGCGCATGCAACGCCACGTCGAGACGGCGGGCGTGCTGGCGCAGCGGCTCGAGAAGGCGCGCGGCGTGCGGCGCGTGTTCTATCCGGGTCTGCCCAGCCACCCGCAGCACGCCCTGGCGCGGCGACAGATGCGCGGCGCCGGCGGCATGATCTCGCTCGAGCTCGACGGCACCGAGGCGCACGCGCGCCGCTTTCTCAAGAGCTTGCGCTTCTTCACCTTGGCCGAGAGCCTGGGCGGCGTCGAGTCGCTGGCCGAGCATCCGGCGCTGATGACCCACGCCTCGATTCCCCGCGAGGTGCGACAGTCGTCGGGGATCAGCGACACCTTGGTCCGGCTCTCGGTGGGGCTCGAGCACGTCGACGATCTGTGGGCGGATCTCGAAGCGGCCCTGGCCGCCGCGGCGGTGACGCAATGACCGCGGCGACACGTGGCGCGGGCGTGCTCGGGCTGATCGGGCACACGCCGCTGGTGCGGCTCGAGTCGTTCGACACGGGGCCGTGCGAGCTGTACGCGAAGCTGGAGAGCCACAACCCCGGCGGCTCGATCAAGGATCGCATCGGCCTGGCGATGATCGAGGCGGCCGAGGCGAGCGGCGCGCTGCGCCCCGGGATGACCCTGGTCGAGGCGACCGCCGGCAACACCGGCCTGGGCCTGGCGCTGGTGGCGGCGCGCAAGCGCTATCCGCTGCTGCTGGTCATCCCCGACAAGATGAGCCAGGAGAAGGTCTTCCACCTGCGCGCCCTCGGCGCCGAGGTGCGCATGACCCGCTCGGACGTCGCCAAGGGGCACCCCGAGTATTACCAGGATCTGGCGGCCCGCTTGGCCGGCGAGATCGGCGGCTACTACGTCAACCAGTTCGCGAACCCCGCGAACCCGGCCGCCCACGAGGCGACCACCGGACCGGAGATCCTCGCGCAGATGGACGGGCGCATCGACGCCATGGTGTGCGGCGTCGGCTCGGGCGGGACCATCACCGGCCTGTCGCGCTTCTTCGCGCGCACGGCGCCCGCTTGCGAGATGGTGCTGGCCGACCCGGCCGGCTCGGTGCTGGCGGACTACGTGGCCACCGGGCGGATCGGCACGGCCGGCTCGTGGGTGGTGGAAGGGATCGGCGAGGACTTCTTGCCCTCGATCGCCGACCTGTCGCGCGTGCGGCACGCCTACACCATCCCCGACGAGGAGAGCCTGCTGACGGCGCGGGCCCTGCTGCGCGACGAAGGGATCCTGGCCGGCTCGTCGTCGGGGACGCTGCTGGCGGCGGCGCTTCGTTACTGTCGCGCGCAGACGACGCCGAAGCGGGTGGTGACCCTGGTGTGCGACAGCGGCAACAAGTACCTGTCGAAGATGTTCAACGACTTCTGGATGCGCGACCAGGGGTTCTTGCCCGGGTCGGCGCGCGGCGATCTCCGGGACCTCATCAGTCACCGCTACGACAAGGGCTCGGTGGTGGTGGTGGCCCCCACCGACACGCTGATGGTGGCGCTGGCGCGACTGAAGCTCTACGACGTCTCCCAGCTTCCGGTGATGGAGAATGGCTCGATCGTCGGCCTGCTCGATGAATCCGATCTGCTGCTGGCGGCGGCGCGTGATCCGGGGGCGTTCCGGCATCCGGTGCGTGACTACATGACCCCGCGGCTGGTGACGGTGGAGCCGTCGGCCTCCGTCGAGGCGCTGCTGCCGATCTTCGATCGAGGGATGGTCGCCATCGTCGTCGAGGCGGGGCACTTTCTGGGGCTCATCACCCGCATCGACATGCTGAACCACCTGCGCCGCCAGGCAAAGTGAGCGCTGCCGCCCCCTTCGACGGCTAACGGCTACAATCATCGTCTCCATGCTCACGCCGTTTGCAGCCGCCCTCGCCGAGCTCGACGCGACCGAGCGCGGCTTCGTGCTGGGCGCGCTGTTGCTCGGGACGGCCGATGACGTCGCCGTGACGGCCCCCCTGCTGTCCCCTTCGCGCGAGCGGTGCGCGGAGGCGCTGGCCGCGCTGCGCGCGTTGCCCCGCGCCGACCGGCTGCGCGCCACCGGCGCGATGGCGCGCGAGGCGATGGCGGCGTTCCCGGCAGGCATCGACCAGGTGGCCGTCGAGCACCTGGAGGAGACGCTGGCGGGGGAGTCGGCGGAGATCTTGCGCGTCGTCGCGCGCGACGCGCCCGCCTGCGTGCGGCTCGTCGCCCAGCGGCTTTCGGCCGAGCGCGAGGAGACGACGACGGCGGGGTCGGACGCCACGGTCGACATGCCGCGCGCCAGCGACGCCGCGGTGGCCGCCGAGATTCAGCGGGCGGCGCTGGCGACGATCGTGGCGGTGCCGCCTTGCGAAGCGGCGTCGTCACGCTGGGCCTTGCGGCTGGCCGCGCTTCCCTCCACGACGCTGCTTGCCCAGGTGGTCGAGGAGGGGCGATCGTCGGGCGGCGTGGGCGACTCCGCATCCCTCGCCCGGACGGGAGCGCGCGCCATCGGCCTGCGCATCGGCGCGCAAGAAACGGGCGGGCTGGGGGCGACGGAGCTCGCGCACGCGCTTCGCCAGCGACTGCCCCGCGCGGTCGGCGAGGCGCTGGTGGACGCCGCGCTCGCCGCCTTCGTCCCCGAACCAGAGACTCTCTCGCCCGCATGACCCGACGAACCGCACCACCATGGAGGAGCCATGTGCCGCAACATCAAGACGCTGTTCAACTTCGAACCACCGGCGACGGACGACGAGATCCGCGCCGCCAGCGAGCAGTTCGTTCGTAAGCTGAGCGGGTTCACCCGGCCATCCCGCGACAACGCCGAGGCCTTCGGACGGGCCGTCGACGAGACGTTCGTGGTCGCCCGCCGCCTCGTCGACTCGCTGGTCAGCCACGCGGCCCCGCGCGATCGGGACATCGAGGCCCAGAAGGCGCGAGAGCGCTCTGCGAAGCGCTTCGGCGCGTGAGGAGGCGGTCCGCATGACGCGCGCCGAGCTGATCGCCTTCCTTCGCCGGCATCGCCTGGCGGTGGTCGCCTCGTCGTCGACCGCGGGCGGGCCCCAGGCCGCCGTGGTCGGCGTCGCCGTCACCGACGAGCTCGAGCTGGTCTTCGACACCACGGGCGACACGCGCAAGGCGCAAAACCTGCGGCGGGACGGCCGGGCGGCCCTGGTCATCGGCTGGGAGGACGAGCAGACCGTGCAGCTCGAAGGGCTCGCCGACGAGCCGCAGGGCGACACGCTGGCGCGCTTGCAGCGCTGCTATTTCGAGGCATTCCCCGATGGCCCGTCCCGTCTGTCGTGGCCCGGCCTCACCTATTTTCGGATCCGCCCCACCTGGGTCCGCTACAGCGACTTCCGCCCGGCCTCGCAACGGATCGTCGAGCTCTCGGGGCCCGCGCTCCGTCGCGCATGAGACGGGCTTGGTGGATGTTCCTGGCGATGGCCGCCTGCGCGACGACCGGGCCAACCGGGCCAACCGAACCAAGGAGCGCGCGGATCTGGCCCATCGTCCTCTCCGGGGCGGACGGACTGGCGGCGTTCGGACCGCGCGACGAGGGCCGCTTCGGCCTGGACCGGCTCCACGTCGTCTCCGCCGACGCGGGCGATGCGGCGGGAGCGACGCGGTCGTTCTTCCGGGTCTCTTACCCGAAGGGCTCGACCAGCCCCGCTGACCGGGGCGCCCCGGGGGGCGGCGCGCAGTTCCTCGGCGTGGGGCCCGCGGCGCCCGCCGATCATCTGTTCCTGCGCTACCGCGTGCGCTTCGCGCCCGGCTTCGAATTCGTCAAGGGGGGCAAGCTGCCCGGCTTCTACGGTGGACGCGTGATCAGCGGCGGGCACATCCCCGACGGCACCAACGGTTTCTCGACCCGCTTCATGTGGCGCGCCGGCGGCGCGGGCGAGCTGTACGCTTACCTGCCCGGCAGCGTCGACTGGGGAACGAGCCTGGGCAGGGATCGCTTTCGTTTCCAGCCTGGCGCGTGGCACTGCCTGGAGCAGGAGGTGGCGCTCAACGCGCCGGGGCGTGCCGACGGCGTCGCGCGCGTCTGGCTGGACGGCCGCGACGTCTTCGCGATCGACACGCTGACCTTCCGTACCGTGCCGACGCTGCACATCGAGGGGGTGTTCTTCTCGACGTTCTTCGGCGGTCACGACGCGTCCTGGGCGCCACCCGCCGACACCCACGTCGACTTCGCCGACTTCGCGGTGGGCGAGCGGCGCGTCGGCTGCGACTGACTACCAGTACAGGGACAAACGAACACCGACCTGACGCGGAGGATTGAAGTAGCGCAAGTTGAGGCCAGGCGTGTTGATGAACGTGGTCATGTAGGCCACGTTGGTCAGGTTGCTGCCGGAGACGCCCAGGCGCCATTTGCCGTCGGGGCGCGTGTAGCCGGCGCCCGCGTCGACGCGCGTGTAACGCGGCACCACGTCGCTGAGGTTGGGATTGACGTTTCCCTGCGCATCGAGGCCCTCTCCGTTGAAGACGGTCATGAAATACTGGCTGCGCGTCTGCGCCGACACGATCCAGTCGAACCACCCGAACGGCACCCGTATGTTCTGCGCCAGCGCGTAGTTCACGGTGATGCGCGGCGCGCGGGGCAAGGTCTTGCCAGCGACGTTGACCTTGTCGTTGGGCCCATTCGTGGGACCGTAGGCGACGCGATTGTCGAAGATGGCGCCTTCGTCGATGCGCCCGTCCAGCAAGGTGCCGCTGGCGCTGATGACGAACCCGTGGGGTAGCTGGTAGGCGCCGTCGAACTCCAGACCCAGGATGTGAGATTTACCGGCGTTCACGCGCACGGCAGACGACGGCGCCGGCTGCATGGGATCGGTCTGGGGCCCCGTCTGCTGGATAATCTGGAAGATCTGATCGCGATAGATGTAAACGAAGGCCGCTGCGTTCACGCGCAGCTTCTTGTCGAACCACTCGTTCTTGCTCCCCACCTCGATCGAGTACAGGCGTTCTGGCTTGTAGGTGGGCGCCACCTGCGAGGTGTTTCCGTTCGCGTCCGTGATGGTGAGCTGGTCATTGAACCCGCCCGAGTTGTGACCGGTGGCGAAG
>DASYCK010000240.1:0-39784 GCA_036500205.1 Polyangia bacterium
GTCGGGGTTGGCGTAGGCGTCGGCGTAGGGGTCGGCGTAGGGGTCGGCGTCGGCGTCGGCGTAGGGGTCGGCGTAGGCGTCGGCGTCGGCGTCGGCGTCGGCGTCGGGGTTGGCGTAGGCGTCGGCGTCGGCGTAGGGGTCGGCGTCGGCGTCGGCGTCGGCGTCGGCGTCGGCGTAGGGGTCGGCGTCGGCGTAGGGGTCGGCGTCGGCGTAGGGGTCGGCGTCGGGGTCGGCGTAGGCGTCGGCGTGGGCGTCGGCGTCGGCGTGGGGGTCGGCGTCGGCGTCGGCGTGGGGGTCGGCGTCGGCGTCGGCGAAGCTGTCGGCGGCGGATCCGGCGTCGGTGTCGGGTCGGGAGCGATCGGTTCCGGCGGCTGGAGCTGGGGCACGGCGAATCGACCGAGATCGACGTCGACCAGTAACTGGACACCGATGTCGGACGGCGTCGGCTGACAGGTCCGCGCCTCGAGGTCGGCCCCGCGTACCCGGTCGAACAGGAGCTCGAGACCCGGCACGGGACTGATGTCGAGGCTCTTGGTCGTTCCGGGCGCCAGGAGGTTCGGAGCGGCGGAGTCCGGTGTGACGGCGTCCTCCAGCAGCGCCCGGTACCAGGTCGGTTGTTGGGGCGCGAAGCTGATGCCGAGCTGCTGCAGGCGTTGCCGCAGCCGGACCTCGTCGCGGAAACGGAACCCGTAGAGCGGCGCCAGGAGAGCGACCACGCTCGCGTCGCCCATGGTCGCCATCGACACGTTCTCGGCGCTGAGCACGAACGCGGCGTCGGAGAGCTCCCGACAGGTCATGGGGCGCGCGATCTGCCACTCGAAGGTGGACACACAGCTCTCTTGGCAGCTGCTCACGCTCGGCGCGCCGCCGGACGACGTCCCCGGCAGATCGCTCCAGGGCGGGTCGCACGAGCCCAGCCCGGCGACGTTCGAAACCTCCTGCGAGAAGAGCGGGATGTCGCGGCCGCTCGGATCGACGGTGAACGTCAGAGGACCGGGGTCCTGCATCTGAGCCGGCGTCGCGCCGGTGACCCCGAACGCGTGCAACCGGAAGAGATGGAAGTTCACCTTGGGGATGTTGAAGCGGCCCACGGTGCCCCGGAGGCGGCGCACGTCGGGCGTGTGTGACAGCTCGTCGAACGGACCGGGCAGGAGCTCACTGGAGCGGGCGCTGCGCAGATCGGCGATTCCGGCCCCCGGCGTGCCGGTCACGCGCCCAGTCGGCACGGGGAAGGTGTCCAGCCGGTGCGGCGCGCGGGCCAGCCGGCGGAACGCTTCCACCAGGACGACGCTCCAGCCGGAGAGCTCGTGAACCAGCGACTCGAGCAGGCCCGGGGTTCCCCGGCGCCGACGAAAGTGGATGGTCCTCGCCACGTCGACCCGCTGCGCGCGCGGATCGTCGACGGGGAGTGGCAGCGTGCCGACCAGGTCGCCGATGTACGGCGTCGCCCAGTCGTCACAGGTCTCGATGCTCTCGTCTTCCCAAAGGCGATCGATCGATCGGCGCGTGATGGCGGCCTGGGCCGCGATGACCTGAACGATCTGGCGCAAGACCCCGGGGATGGGCGCGTTGCCGTCCTCGGTGCGGTAGACGCCCGGGATCATCGCCCAGATCTTTTCGGTGTAATACGCTTCGAAACCGTCGTTGGCGGCCATGGCTAAGTCGTGCCTCCGCTGTTCGGAGGAGAGGCGAGCCCGCCCAGGGGCGCGGCGGTGGCGACGGCGATCCCCTGGCCGCCGCCGAAGTCGAAGAACGTCCCGGCCGGCGCGCACACCACCGAGGCCGCCGCCAGCGACGTGGCATTCCCGAGCTCATCGATCAGGGTGGCCGACTGCACCTCGACGACGTTGGGAACCCCCAGCACGGCGGCGAAGAGCTGGCTCACCCAGAGCTGGCCGCCAATGTCGAGGTTCGCGGGGGCCAGGAAGCCCGTGGTCGGGTCGCTCAGCGTCTGGACGACGGCCGCCGACACGACCGAGCCATCCGCCCGCGGCTGGATGCCGACCGTGAGTTGAAGCGTCCGCGGCGCCGAGAGCGCGGGAACCACCTGGACCGGCAAGTCCGGATCACCGAGCGTCGTGAAGAGCGCTTCCAGATCACCGGCCGGCGCGGTCCCGATGTAGTCGACCCGCACGCCGGCGCGCTGCTGGTCGTCGAGGTAGATGAAGCTGGCGACCGCCTTGATCACGCCCGGCCGCTGGTTGGCGATCGCCTGATAGTCGGCGACCGAGACCAGCCGCTTTAGCACCAGCGCGGTCTGGGGCGCCGAGGTGCGCATCGAGCGCGGCGTGTCGGCGTCGGCGCCGATGACGGCAGGCAACGGCGACCGCACCGCGCGCAAACCGTCCGCCGGACGCGCGATCTGCTCGACCGAGCCCGCCGGAGGCGAGGCCTGCCCGGCGCCGAACCGGTAGCTGGCAATGACGTTCCCCGTGCCGGAGGGGAGCCGGGCCCCCGAGGTGCCGTCGCCGAACGTCACCGTCGAGTCGCCGGCGGGCGTCTGCCGCACGATGAACACCTGGTCCTGCGGCCCGGTCCCGAAGAACGTCGGCACCTCGGTCCAGAACACCCCGTCGACCTCGATCGAGAGGGTGCTGACGGGGAATTGCTGCGCGGGCGAGGTCAGGTAGGTCAGCGGCGACTTCTTCAAGGTGAAGCTCTGGTTCGCTTGTCGCGGATCGCCGCTCCCCAGCACTTCGCCGATGAGGCTCTCGCCGCGCGTCGCCGCGAAGACGTTGCCGAACACGGTGACCGGCGTCGTGAGCGTGGTGATGGCCCCCTCGAACGTCTCCTCCACCCGGAAGGTGGCGCGCCCGGTTCCGTCGAAGCGCATCGTTCCGCTCACCCGCGCCCCCACCCGGTTGGCGTCCTGCAGAAGGAACTGTTGATTGAGCAGGGTGCTCCCGCCGGGTCCGGGCGTCCCCGGTGGCGTCTCGACGATCCCTTGCACCGGGACGCCGGCCTCGGCGGTCAGGTCGCTCTCGGTCAGCGTCCGGCTGCCCACCGTGGTGACGGTCCCCGCGTTGACGAACCCGAACTGCATCCCCAGCTCGGCCACGCTCGAGCGGGCCACCACCCCATCGACCTCCACCCGGGTCACCGGGACCTTGATCCGCGGGCTGGCCGTCGGTCCGTCGATGAGGACGGTCTCCGTGTCGGTCACCAGGAACGCCTGGACCGACGTCGAGGGGTCGTGGCCGGCGCGCGTGACGACGACGGGGTCGTTGAGGTGCAACTGGCGGTAGACGGCGTCCAGGAAGATGGCGCTGCGCTGGTTCGCGTCCTCGACCGGGCTGGCCGGCGAGACATCCGAAAGCCCGGAGGTGGACGTCTTCGTCGGTGACGCGGTCACCGTCGGCAACAGGGCGCGCACGTTGCCGGGGTCGGTTCCAGGTGGAATGTCGACCGGCGGATCGAGCTCGACCTCGACGTACGAAAGCCCGTCGACGCCCGTGAAGCTGGTGGTGTTCTTGACCCTCGAGACGAGCCCCGGCGGCGGCTGGTTCGCGATCTGGAACAACACGATTCGATCCCGCGCCAGCCCGAAGTCATCAGGACGGAACACGACGAAGCGCGCTTGACCGGCGGGCGAGGTGGCGGTTCCCGCGGGATCGGCCGCCACGCTGGGCGTGATCTCGGGGAGCGTCCCCTTGCGGATCGGGCCCAGCTGCCACTGGTTCTTGAGCGGATGGATCGGCGTGTCGACCGTCAGCTCGAACACCTGCGGCGGCTGGGTCCCGAACGCGCCCGAACGAAAGGCCGTCCGCGCCGGGATGGTGACCGCCGTCCGGCCCTCGGCGAGCGCCGCCAGCGACACCGCCCCGGCCACCGCGGGCCGCGGCCGGGCGCCGATCAGCGCCACCAGGCGCCGAAGCGACGGATCCAGCTGCGCGGTCCGCAGGTAGCTCTCGTTGGCGATCCGCTCGTCATAAAAGTTGAGGACGTCCGAGACGTAGGCCCACATCTCGAGCCACATCACGCCCAGATCGCCCGCGCCGCGCGCCCGCCACGCCGCCAGCGCCGGCTGCCCGGGAAGCGAGCGCAAGAGAGCCTCCCGGACCTCGGAGAACGACCGGATCTGGCGCGGCAGCGAGCTCAGCCCCGCCGGGATGTTGAGGGCTCCGGTGGGAAGATCGTCACAGGGACATTCGCTGCTCATGCGCCCCCCTCCGTCAGCAAGGTCAGCGTGCCGTTCTCAGGGTGCACCGGATCGTTGTCGAGCCGGATGATCTGGTCGGGCGCCACCGAGAGCGTGAGATCGCTGAACGGCGCCAGCGACCGAACGCCGCGCGGGCGCACGAGCATCGCGACCACCGAGCGGACCCCGGTCACCCCCTGAATCGCCGCCTCGATCACGCTCCGGCGCAGCGGCGTCCCGAAGCTGAAGTTGTCGGGGTGAAAAACCCCCTTGATGCGCCGACCGGTGCCCGGTCCAAGCAGGACCTCCTGCACCTGCGCGAGCACCTCGGAGGGGTGGGCGAACGGCTGGATGCAGATGGTGATCTCGAGGTCGACCGCCAGCTGGCGCGGATCGCGGACCTGTACGTCGCGTGACGTCTGGCGCACGCAGTCCACCCAGCTGGTCAGCTCCGTTCGCTCGAGGGCGGTGAGCGCGCTGCCGCCGAAAGGGTCCGCGGCGACGAAGATCGTCGGCCACGAGCCGGTCCAGCGCTGGCTGGCGTCCGCTTGTTGCACGAACGAAAGCTGTTTGGCCTGGGTGCCGTAATCGCCCGGCTGCAGCGCGAACAGCACGGTCGACTGGTAGGCGTCGGGGACCAGGTTCTTGATCTCGTCGGCGCTCTCGGG
Organism: Polyangia bacterium; assembly: GCA_036500205.1. Lineage (GTDB taxonomy): Bacteria > Myxococcota_A > Polyangia > Fen-1088 > Fen-1088 > DASYCK01. The sequence continues at coordinate 4,807 of DASYCK010000240.1, forward strand.
ATCGACGCCGCTCGTGACCGGGAGGGGGTTCGTGACGGCGACCAGCCCCGCGGGCGGTGTCTGCCCCGGCAGCGCGAGCGCCGTGATCGCTCCGGACGAGACGTTCGCCGTCGCCCCCGGCCCCGTTCGGTACCGCACGACGAAGTGGAGGTTCCCCGGCGGACGGCCAAAGCTTCCGTCACCGAAGCGCAGCGTGTAGCCGAGCCCGCTGGCGTAGTCCTGCTGCACCAGATCGCCATTCGGCGTGTGGAACGAGATGATCGGCCGCCAGCTCCCGTCCTCGAGCGTGAACGCCGGCTCGTCCGGCCCCACCTCGAGCAGCGTCCTGCCGAACGACCAGGCCTGGCTGTTCTGGTCGGCGAGCACGATCTCCGGCTGAGTGCTGCGCAGGTCGTCGCCCAGGAACCCGAGCCCCTGGGTGTCGGTCCCGGCCAGCGAGAACAGCACGATCGTCGGACGCTCGCTCCCCCCGGCGGGCAGCGGTCCTTCCCGCTCGACCGCCACCGGCAGGGGACCGTTCACGGCAGAGCCGCCCGGACAGAAGAACGTCCCCGGCGGATTCGGAGCCTCGCCGGTGACGAACTCGGCGCACAGCGTTTGGCCCGCGCTGGCCGGGACCAGGTTGAGCGAGAGCTGCAACCCCGTCTGATCGATCTGAAAAGGCAGCGCGTCCGCCGGGTCCCAGGTCAGGAACGTCGTCAGCTGGTCGCTCTGCAGCGGATCGGCGATCAGCGTCGCCGCGGTCAGGTGCACGAGCTGCACCCGCTCCGGAACGCCGGGATCGCTGGGGACAGAGTGAAGCAGCATGAGCTGGTGCCCCGGGTCGGTGTTGATCGCCCCCGCGTTCTCCAGCGCGCCCTGCACGTAGAGCGAGGTGGCGCCGACCGGCAGGCAGACCTGGCTCTCGTCGAGGAAGAACGGCGTCAGCGCGCCGGCATTCCACCCGAGCCGCAGCTCGTACTGCGTCGGATTTCCCGCGCCGTCGACGTCGTGCAGACCCAGCCCCACCTCGAACGGCACCGGCGCCGCGCTCTCGGACAAGGCCCAGACTGGCGTCCCGGCCGACACGAACACCGGTGTTCCCGAGATGCCGGTCACCGTCAACTGGAGCAGCGTGGTGGCCGAGCGCCCGTCGTGGATCTCGAAGTCGAGCAGCCGCGCCTTCTTGCGCAGCGAGCGGCGCTGCGTCGCCGTCTCGAGGAAGGCCTCACGCGCGTATCGGTCCTGGATGTACGAGAGCTCGTCGCCCAGCGCGGCGAAGACCTCCGCCAGCATCACCCCCACGTCCGCGGTGATCGGCGTCGTCCACTGCGGATAGCGCTGCGCCGCGAAGTCGAGCAGCGCGTTCTCGAAGCTGACGAAGTCGCGCGCCAGGTAGTCGACCGGGAAGTCGACGATCGGGTCGGGGGGGCAGTCGAGCGGCGCGGGCGCGCAGTCGCGATCGGAGTCGCACCCGACCTTGAACGAAAACGGCACATCGTTGAAAAACCGATCGAAGCGCGAGAAGGGCGCCTGGGTCAGGTCGCCGTTGGCGTTCGGGTCGCCGAGGTGGATCTGGTACGGGGCGAAGGTCCCCGGCTGCGAGACGTGCACCACGATGAACGTCCGGTCGAGCTGGTCATCGAGCTGGGCCTGGGTCGGGGTCCCCCCACCCGACGGCGTCGGCGCGTCGATGGAGACCACCGTAACCGGCGGGAGCCGGGGATCGGACGGCGAGGTGATGACGATGTCCTGTGGCCGCAGAGCGGTCGCCCCCGACAGCGGAGGGTTCAGCTTCCTCACGTCGGTCAGGAAGAAGATCCGGAGCGTCGTCTGATCGCACCGGTCCGGGACGTCGACGAAGTCGATCCCCGTGAACTGGGTGTCGTTCTGCAGGAGGAGATCGAGACGCTCGGTGTTGGCGGCCATCAGATCGTGACCTCCAGGTTCAGGACCTCCTGGTTGCCCCGCGCCAGCACCGTGTAGGTGACGGTGACGTTGAGGGTGGCGCCGGCCGCCTGAACCAGGACGTCGTTGACAGAGATGATCGAGCCGAGCCAGGTGTTGAGGGCCTGCAGGACAGTCGTCTGCAGCAGCGAGGCGGTCGCGTCGTCGTTGGGCGCGAACACCATGCCGAGGAGGCCGGCGCCGAAGTCCGGACGGTGCGCCCGTTCGCCCGGGGTCGTCAGCAGCACCTGCTTGACCAGCTGGCCGACGTAGGTCGGATAGTCCCGTTGCTGCTTGAGCTGGCCGAGCGCTCGGTCGATCGCGACCGGGAACTGAAAGGCGTTGATGAGCGTCGCCATGGCTAGGAGGTCGACACGTTGGGATCGCCCGAAATGACCACCACCGGAATGGTGGCGCCCGTCGAGGAGTTCACCGCCGACCCGATTCCCGTCGAGGAGACGGTGGGGTTGCCGCCGGCCACCGTGACGTTGATGTCCCCTTGGGTCCAGCTGCCGACCGACCCGTCGGTGAAGGTGAGGACGTCGACGGCCGTGCCGAGGACCCCCGACGCCGCGGCCACCACCAGGTTCGGCCCCACCATCGAGGCGCCCGGCGCGCTCGCCTGAAAGTGGATCGGCAGCGAGACGGCGGGCGTCGCCATCAGCGCACCTCCAGGGAGGCGGTGTTCACCCGCACCGACTGGCTGTCGAGATCGATCGTCCGTCCCCCCGCGCCCTGCACGCTCACCTTCGAGCTGCCCAGCGTCAGGTCCGACGCGTGCATGACGATCTGGGTGCCGCCGCTCGGGTCGTCGCTGTTGACGGCGATCCGGATCTCGCCCGCGTCGTCGTCGATCCGCAGGACGAACTTGTCGGTCTTGAGAAACTTGATGCTGGGCTTGGCGTCGTTCGGATCGATGTCGTTCGAGCCCCAGAGACACCCCGTCCAGATGGGGAAGGAAGGATTCCCCGCCTCGAACTCGACCCAGACCATCGCTCCGACCGGGGGCAGCGCGAACAGGCCGACGTTCGGGCCCGCGAACGGAACGCAGGGGAGCGCCGTCAGGATGACCGACTTTCCGATCTGCGGGACCACCACCTGCAGCCGTCCCCGGTTCTGATCGTCGTTGTTGTCGTGCACGATCCCTCGGTACTTCCCGAAGAGATGGGCGCGGTGGCGGACCAACTCCTGTTCCATCGTTTGGTTCTGGTCGGTGGTTGCGTGGTCCATGTCGCGCACCTCAGGAGCTCTTCACCGCGTTGCGGGCGAGGGTCAGGGTCATCCGGTGGTCGGCGGGGTCGAAGCTGTGGTTCACCGCCCAGACCAGGTACTGTCCGTCCTCGCTGGTCCCGGTGCCGCTGACGTTCACCAACTGGCGCGGCCGCAGCAGGGCCGCCAGCGCGTGGGCGGTGGTCTCGCAGGAGAGCCGCGTGCTGAACGAGGCGTCGTTGAGCGCCGAGGAGAGCCGGGGCTGCAGATAGTCGATGCTCCCCGCCGTCACGATGGTGGCCATGAGCGGCCCCGGCGATGGCGGCGCGGCGCCGAGCGGCGGCTGGGTGGGGGCGCCGACGAAGGTCGACTGGATGCTGCCGTCGCTGATGTTCACCCGGTCGCCCGACCCTTGATTCGGGATCTCGGTCGGGCGGGAGATCCGCATGCTGAGGATGGTGTCGAGCCCATTCCCGGCGTTCATCTTCAGCGTGGGCGGCTGCGGGATCGGCAGCAGCGACGAGAGCGCCGAGAGGACCGAGCTCGGATTGAGCCCGCTGTTGAGCGGAGGCACCGACTCGACGTGGGCCGTCTCCTGAACCGATCCTCCGTTGAAGGTCCAATCGATCCAGAATTTTCCGTTCGCGGCGCGAGCGATCTGCTCGACCATCCGCAGGTCGGACACGGTCTGCACCAGCCCGAACCCGTCGGTGGCGTCCGGCGAGTACTTCTCTCCCTCGACCGTGATGCTGACGTTGCTGAAATAGCTCGACAGGATCCCTTGGGCGATCGTCTCGGACGACCCCACGAAGACGTTGAAGTTGAACCAATTGCGGTCCATCTCGATCCGCCGGTCGTAGCCGCTCACCTGCAGGGCCGACCCAGGGCCCCCCTGTCGCAGATCGAGCTGGCGATCGGTGATGGGGCCGTGCACCAACACCTGCGGGTCACCGTCGATGAACACCAGGAGCGTCAGCAGGGTCCCCTGGCCGGGCGAGAGCCGCGGATCGTCGACCAACTCGTAGGAGGTGTCCGTGAGATCGATCGCGAAGCGGACGTCGAACGCAGACATCCCGTCGATCGACTCGCTCACCCGCGCCTCGATGAGCGTGCTGGTGAGGTCGTTGTCGGGCTGACCCGAGATCAGGACCTGGTAAGTGATTTCGCCGGTGCTCATGGTGGGTTCCCAGCGTCTCGCTACCTCGTGGGCGTCGGGATGGTGATCTCCTCGACCTCGGCGAGCGCGTCGGGAAGGACGGCGTCGTTCACCTCGGCGAGCCGCCAGAAGGCGTTCGGATCCTTGAGGTAGCCCGACGCCAGCTGGTCGAGCGTGTCGCTCTGTTTGCGCACGTGCCTGCCGGCCGCCACCTGTTTGGGCGCGTCGGGCGTCGGCAGCGCCTGCACCTGGCGCCCGCGGATGTCCACCGCGGCGTAGGTGACGAGCGGCAGCTTCACGTAGCGGCTCAGCGGATCGAATTTGGCCATGGTCTTCCTCGTGCTCGGTGATCAGAAGGGGAGCAGCGCGCGCAAGCTCCCGACGCTGGTGCCGACGTTGATCAGAGCCAGCGCGTCCTGCTGGCCCCGGTAGAAGTTGTAGGCGGCGACCGCCAGGGATACCGTCGGGCTGCTCACGCCCTTGAAGACGTCCGGGGTCAGCACGGTCATCGAAAGCGTGACCTTCGCCTGCAGGACCCGCAGAGACGGCAAGAAGAGCTGCTCCTCGATCGAGTAGCGGGTGATGCGGACCGGCACGATCCGTCCCACGCCGAACACCAGGAAGGTGACCGGCACGGTCGGCCGTTGCGGCGGCGGTGCCGCGCCCGTCAGCGAGACCGCCAGGCTGAGGAGCTGGCCGAGCGGCGAATCGCCCGGGAACAGCATCTTCTCGAGCGCCGCGATGCGATCCCCGATCCCGAACTCTTGGGCGATCGGATCGCCGTCCTCGAGGCGATCGGCGGCGTCGAGGTCGATGGACATGTCGATCGACTCCTGGGGATCGAACGGCTGCGCGGTGGGGCTCGGAAGACCCCGCTGGGTCTCGTCGACCTCCATCGGGTTCCAGACCTGCATGCTGCGGGAGACGTGCTCGGGGTTGTACTGGAAGGGGACGATGTTCGGCAGCGGGATGTTCAGCGTCTCCACCAACTGAACCAGCGCCCCCTTCTGAACCTTCGGGCTGCGTTGCAGGCCGGTGTCAGGCATGAGGCTCCTTTCCCTGACGGGCGATGGCCGAGACCAACGCCTCGGCGATCGCCTCCGTCAGCGCCGCCTCGCCCGGCGCGCGCGGCCGTACCCGCAACTCGAGGCGATCGACGTTCCCGCGCAGACCCGCGGGAAGTCGCTCGGCGGCGCGCGCGACCGCCTCCCGCGCCACGCGCTCGCCCGCGCGCCCGTTCGACAGCGGCAGCGACATCTTCAACGCGCCGACTCGGACGCCGCCCCCGAGACGCGGCGCCGCCCGATTCGCTCCGGCCGCGGGCCGGTTCATGCCGCCCCCCCTGCCCGGGGCGTCGGCGCAGACGGCCTGGTGGGCGCCAGGGCGGCGCGCTCGACCCGCTCGCGATCCTTTGGGCCGAAAGCCCGCCCTTCCTTCACCAGCTCCCGGTTGATCCCGCGGTAGAGCTGCGGCAGGCCGAGGGGCTGGCCGTCTTGCGCGGCGGCGAACAGCGCAGAGAGAACCGCCACCTTGATCTGTGCGCCGGACATCTCGACGATCTCCGCGACCGTCTCGACGGGCCGGCGCAACGCTTCCGCCGCCTCCGGGCCGGCCAGCTCGTCCAGCAGCCGCCGCCAGATGATCCGACGCTCCTCGGTTCCCGGGCGGGGAAAGTCGAGGATGAAACGGATCCGGCGCATGAACGCGGGATCGACGTTGTGCTTCCGATTGCTGGCCAAGAGGGCCACGCCGTCGAAGTCCTCGAGCAGCTGCAGGAGGTAGTTGGTGTCGGTGTTGGCGTGACGGTCGTGAGCGTCCTTGACCTCCGTCCGTTTGGCGAACAGCGCATCCGCCTCGTCGAAGAGGAAGACCGCGTTCATGCGACCCGCCGCCACGAACACCTGACGCAGGTTCTTGACCGTCTCGCCAATGTACTTGCTGAGGCAGACGGCGATGTCGACCCGGTAGAGGTCGAGCTCCAGCTCGGCGGCGATGATCTGGGCGGCCATCGTCTTGCCCGTGCCGGGAGGGCCGAGCAGGAACCCGATCAAGCCCCGTCCACGAGGGAACAATCGGCGGGGCCCCGGCTTCTCCCAGAACGCGGCGCGGGCCCGCGCCTCGAACAGGAAGTCGTCGAGCGCGCGATCGAGCTCCGGCGTCACCCGCAGGTCCTCACGAACGAACGGACACGCCAGCGACGCTCCGAGATCCCCGAGCAGGTCGCGGTTGACCTTGCGAGCCTCGGCGCGGGCCTCGGCCGCCGAGCTGACTCCCCGGCGCGCGACCGCGGCGATCTCGCCGACCTGCATGCGAAAGTGGTCGGCCAGCCCATCGATCTCCTGCTCGTCGGCCGCCGATCCGCGGAGAGCGGGGACGAGGGTCCGCCAGAGGACGCGCCGTTCCGCGGCGGTCGGCCCCTCCAGATCCAGCTCGTCGTTCGCGTCCGGGACGTGCTCGCCCGGGCCCAGGGTCAGAACCTGGAGCGCGGCCTGCCGGGGCACGGCGGGCGCCCGGCGGGCCGCGTGGGTCCCGCACCAGATCGGCACGCATCCGCGCACCAGCGCGAAGCGCAGCGCCCGCCGGTAGACACTCGCCCAATCGGCCTCTTCGATCGCGCTGGTGTCGATCGCGAGCGCGCCCATGCCCAGCGATGAAGCGACGCACGCGGAGAAGGTTCGCCGTCCGCTCCCCACCTCGCCACGAACCACCAGCCGGAACGCTGCTCCGCTCCGCCAGGCCTCCGCCACCCGCTGGGTCACGGCGGTCACCGGCCAGCTCGCGAGCGCCACGCGCGGCTCGACGAGGTGGGCCAGCCCACTCAGCGCCGCATCGACGTCCTCTTGGTCGCAGATGTAGGCGACCACGAAGGGATCGACCGGCGGGATGACGGAAGGGACCGCGCGCGCGGAGAGATCGACGATCTCCCATTCGGCCAGGGTGCGCACGCCGAACTGGTCCGGTCCCGCGGGCCCCGCCAGCTGGCCCAGCAAGCGCTCGGTCAATCCCGCCTCGCCCACCAATCCCCCCAATCGGGCCACCTCCTCCCGCAGCGCCCCATCGATCGCCAGCGCCACGCACAGTTCGAGAGTGAACCGCGCCCCCTCGTCGAGGCCCATCGCGCTGCAGAGCGCCCGGAGCCGCTGTCCGCGGGCCGCGAGCAGGCTGTCCGCCGCGAGGAGCTGCGCCTCCACGTCGCCCCTGACGGAGTGATCCGCGCTCCACTTCCCGAGGCGATCCTCACCGGCCGCGTCGAGGTCTCCCCCCGCGGCCCCTTCCTGCGATCGCTCCTCCAGCCACCCCAAGCTCCGCCGGATCAAGCACCAGGCCTTGATCCTGAGGATGTCGGCGATCGCCACCGGGTGGGCCGCCTCCCCTGCCCCGCGCTGTCCGCTGCCGAGCCCCGGCGGGGCGATGCGCGACGCCGTCATACCGCGGCCTCCGTCAGCCAGGCCGGGGTGCCGTTGATTCCGTTGACCACCAACCGCACCGCCAGCGGCGTACCTGGGCCGGGCGTCGCCGCGCCCGTCGGGAGCATGAACGTGAGATCCCCGGCGTCGGCCACGATGAACTGGCCGGCGACCAGCGTGCCGGACGTGATCTGCGTGAGCGCCGCACCGTTCACCGCGAGGTCGATGTCGACGCCCGAGTCGGTGAAGTAGTCGCCCGCGATCCGCAGCGTATAGACGTTCGGGCCAGCCCCCGCGGCCGCCACCGTCAGGATCTGCGGACCGATCGTGAACGTCGTCTCGTTGCTGCTGCGCGGCTTGCCGTCGAACCTCGGATCGACGAGCCGAACGATCGCCACGTACGAACCGGGCACCAGCAGGACGTCGCTCGGAACAGTGTCGGGCGCCGTCTGCGCGATGACGTTCCGATGAACGCTGAACTGAACGGTCGTGCTCGTCGCCGTGATCTGCCAGTCGGCGTTGCCCGGATCGGTCGCGTCGATGACGAGGGTGAGCTGATCCTGGCTGAGGACGAGCAAGAGCTGCCCAGGGGTCAGACCCTCGCCGTCCAAGATGACCGAGGCATTCAAGACCAGCCGAGGATCCTGGGCTTTCAGATCCGCCAGGTCCTGGACCGCCTGTATCTCCACCGGCGAGGTCGGCGGATTTGTGCGCGGCGTCCGCGGCAACATGGTTGCGCGCGCGGGATTCGCCGGGACTGACTGCAAGATGGACCCTGCCAGCGGCGGCAGGAACCAGGTCACACCGCGGCTGTCCACGAGCTGCGGCCCGGTGCCGGGAAACACGAAATTTCCGACGGTGAGCACGATGCCAGGGAAGGTCACCGGGGGCAGCGGCTCCAGGACCACCACCCGCGCCTCGACGAACAGCGACAGCCGCACCACCTTCTCGCGCTGCGTGCTCCAGAAAGCGAACTGCTCCTCGCTGGTGGCCGGCCGCAGGTTGAGCTCGATGCTGTTGTTCTGACTCGCCAACCCCGAATCCAGAATGGGCATCCCGAAGATCGTCGTGCTCGGCGTAATCACCGGGTAGTCGTGGATGGTGCGGGCGATGAGCCCGATCATCAGCTGCTCCGTCTCGGCGTCATCGGACGGCTCGGCAGAGCCGCTGTCGTGCACGACCGAAATCAGGTACTGGCAGATGAGGCCCATCGGAGCCTGCTGGATCGGCACCGGCCCCGTCCCCGAGGCCGGCGGCGCGTTCTTGAGCTCGGGGCTCTCGAGGATGTGGTAGAGGAACGCGCTGATCAGGTTATTGGCCGCTCCGGTCGCGTCCGGAGGCGCGAACGTCACCGCCGGGACAGCCGGAAACAGCGTGGGGGTCAGATTGGTCACGATCAGCTTCCTGAGCGTGCGCGAGAGTGAGGCGAGGTCCGTCGGCATCGGCTACCAATGCCTCATTCCAAAGCCGAGGCGCGCCACGAGCCCTCTCTGGCGCGCGCCGCCTTCGAAGCCAGCGCCTTCCGGCCGCCGCTGCGACCGCGCCGCGCGTTCGCGAGGCGCCGCCGGCGGCGCGGGCGGCGGCAGCACCTGAACCGAAAGGTGCCCGATCTCGAGCCCTCGGCTCGCCTCGGTGACGACGGCCGCGGCCGGCACCGACCCTCCGTTGCCGCCCCGCTGATCCTGGCCCTCGAAGGACGCGGTCACGAGCGACGGCGGCTCCGACGCGCGTCCCAACGGGCGCGGCGTTGCGACCGCGCGGGGCGGCGGCAGAGCCGCCTCGACGCCCGCGCCTTGCTCGATTGCGCCGATCTGCCCCGGGGTCGCGGCCTGACCGGCCGAGCCAGATGAGCGAGGCACCGCGGGCGTCGCCATCCAGGCCTGGAGGCGGGCGAAAGCGGAAGCGAGCGCCGCGACCGCCGGCGGTCCGCCCGCCGGCGCCGTCTCTGCGGGGAGACTTGACGACCCGGCGGCGCTGCGTGGCCCGGCGACCGAACCCTCGATGATCGCCGACGACAGCGGCCGTGACAACGCCGGCGGCGAAGACGCGCCCACCGCGCGCACAAGCTCTGAACGGAGAGTCCCGATTGCCGGCGACAGTCGCCGGGGCGATCCTGTGCGACCGTGGCGATCGATCTCCCCTCGCTCTCTTCGCTCTCTTCGCTCCCCGCGCTCCCCGCGCGTTTCGGCCGGTCGGGGTGGGCCGGGCTGCGCGGCCGCTGCGCCACTCGGTGGTCCGGCCTCAGTGTCTGCGGTGGTGACCGGCTCTTCCATCACGTCGCCGGCGGTCCGCCCAGCGACTGCCGCGGCGCCGACGTCGAACGAGGTGAGCCGCTGGTCATGCTCCGCGATCGGCGAATCGCTGCGCAGCGCGGGTCCTGGTTGCCGGCCGCCTGGACGGGTGGTGACCCGAGAAGCGAGTCGGCCGAAATGGTTCGTCCCTCCCTTCATCTCGCCATCCCTCGGGCCTCGGCATCGCGCAACAAAAGCGCCGCGTAGGCGCGTCGCTCCGTGCGCGGCAGAGCGAGAATTTCCTCGTGGCTCCACCCATAGACCTTCGCGATCCAGTGGGTCTCGCGAACCAGCAGCGGACGCTCGCGAAACAGCGACGCCAGGAAGAAGCGCGGCAGATCGAAGCCGATGTTCTGGGCCGCGCCGCACTCGGCGCAGCTCGCGGGCAGCTCCAGTGACAGCACGGGATCGAGGGCCTCTATCCCGGCTTGCATCTCGTCATCGAGCGCCGCCGCCCCCCGATCCGGCGAGCAGCGGGACGCCAAGAGCTCCGCGGTCCGTTCGGGCGGAACGCCCAGCAGCGCTCGTTCATCGCCAATGGTCGCCAGTCGGAAGCGCTGACCGCCGGAGGTCCGGTAGAAGCCCTGCTCGTCGGGACCGACCACCTCGCCCGTCGCCGGGCGCCGTCGGTCCGCTTCCTCGAGCAGCGCGGGGAGCGAGAACTCCATTTCGAACGAGCCCGCGCACTCCGTGCAAAGCACCACGCTGCTCACCCGTTCGCCGAAGCACAGCCGGTACAGCTCGGCGATCACGCGATCGCGATCGCCGATGCTCATCTCCCAGCCGGTGTCGCGGCCGACGGCCGCCGACGGAAAGTCACCCAGGACGCGAGCGACGATCTCGGACGCCAGGACGGGCGATTCGGTTTCGCTCGCGGGAAGGAGCTCCTCCTGTCCGGAGATCTCGCGCAAGAACCCTTGCCGGTAACCTCCTCTTGGCGACAGATTGACCTGGAACACGCGCAGCCCCTTCCCTTCCCCGCGGCGAGCACACACGCTCCCCGTAGTTCAGCCTCTCCGACGGACGACCGACCGGCCCCTTTCTAGGTCTCGGCGACCTCGACGACGCTCTCGTCGCGCTCCCACCCCTCGTTTTGAACGATCAGGGACTCGATCATCGTCGCGTTCGCGTTCGAATCGAGCTGGGGCAACGCGGTGAACTCCGAGACCCACGCGCGAAACACGCGGTACGATTTGACCTTGGTCCCTTGCAGGTTCAGGACGTCGATGACCAGATTTCGTTTGTAGTTCTTGAGAGACACCGCCGCGTCTCCGGTCGTGCTGTAGACCAGGTTCGCCCAGTTCTCGAAGTCGAGATCGAACGTGATCCCACGCTCGAAGGTGATCGGCTCGAACTTCGAGACTCCCGGAGAGTGCCGGGGCGTGCTGACGTCCCCGCCCTCTCGGTGGGTGACCACCTCGGTCGTCCGTTTCAGCGGGCTGACCTTCGACACACCGGCGACCGGCGTCTGGTTCCCCTCGAACCGGATCAGGAATTTGAAGTTCTTGAACGGATCCGTCCGCGTCGTGTTTACGGTGAATTCGGCCATGATTCCCTCTTTTAACCGTGGGTTGTGATGCGAGCGTCGACGGAAGCCGCCGTCAGACCTGAACCTGTCCAGCCTGCTGCTGGATCGTGATGACCACGAACTCGGCCGGCTTGAGCGGCGCGAACCCGACAACGACGTTGACGATGCCCAGGTTGATGTCGGTCGCCGTCGTCGTCTCCGAGTCGACCTTCACGAAGAACGAGTCCCGCGTCGTCGTCCCGGCGAATGCCCCCTGCCGGAAGAGGTTGTTCATGAACGCGGTGACCGAGAGACGGATCGTCGACCAGAGCGGCTCCGCGTTCGGCTCGAACACCGCGAACCGCAGCCCGGCGACCAGGCTCGACTCGATGAACAGCTCGAAGCGGCGGACCGGGATGTACTTGAAATCGTCGTCGCCCGAGTTGTCGAACCCGTCCATCGTGCGAGCGCCCCAGCTCACGATCCCGTTGGGGAAGACGCGGATGGCGTTCAACGCCTCCGGGTTGAGCTCCCCGTTCTCGGGGTCCGACATCTTCGTCGTCACCCCGAGGACGCCCGTGAGCGAGGCCTCCAGGCCGGCCGGGGCCTTCCAGACGCCTCGGGTCCCGTCGATACGCGCCATGATGCCGGCGAGGGTCCCGCTGGCGTCGATGTTGCGAGGGTTTCCGTCGGGATTGATTTGCAGGCGCGGCCAGTAGGTCGCGGCGTGGTCCTTGACCAGGCCGATACGCGCCTGCTTCACCGCGGTCTGGGCCTGGGTCACCGTCGTGACCACGTTGTCGAGGTCCATGATCAGGAATGCCCGCTGCTGGAGGCAGAACGAGCTGGCCGGTCCCCAGAACGCGGCCCGATCGTTCGTGGTATCGCCGACGCTCCTCGGCAGGACCAGCAGGTTGAAGATCTCCACCTGCGCCGCGACGGCGACATAGGCGGCGTCGTACTCGGTCTCGGTCGGCTTCGTCCCGTCGCTGCCGCCTGCCAACACGACGGCTGCCGTGTTGGTCGGCGCCTGGAGCATGTCAGCGATGCCCGGCGGCTGGGTCGTCGGAAACGAGTTTCCGGGCCCGGCCTGCGAGTCGCCGAACGTCGGGACCAGGGCGAGCCGCATCCCCTGCAGCTCTGCGTGCCAGTTCGTGGTCGCCACGTTGATCGCTGCCGCGACCGCTTGCAAGTTCTGCTGAACGTTGAGCAGCGATGTCGCGTTCGGTCGACCCGGCACGGCAGTGCCGGTGTTCATGGCATCGGCCCCTCCCGCAAATGCGACAGCGTTCCCCGGGACGGAAAAGCTCTTCGGACCGACCATCGTCAGGACCGGAACTGCCGTCGGCGGCGCTGGACTCCAGGCGGACTTCGTTGCATCCGAAAATTCGGTCAGGTTCCCGATCGTGTCCGTCCCAGTCCCCTTCAGGACCGCAACGAATCCGCTCGGCGCCGGCCGGACAGCCGAGTACGCCCCGAACTCAATCCCCCCCTGGGCGACCCCCAGCCCCAGCACCGCAGAGACGTCCGAGTCAGGTCCTGGACCGAGGATGACATCGACGTTCGAACCCGCAGTGATTCGTAGGTATTGCGAGGTGGCCGATCCGTCCGTGTCCACTGTCACCGCGCCGGGGGTGAACTTGGCGTTGATGAAGCCCTGAATGTCCGGAGCGCTGAGAGTGGTGCCCGATACCGTCGTCACGGTAATGGTTTGGGCGGTTCCCGCCGCGCCCAGGGTTACTCGAAATTTTCCCACCCCATGCAGCGCGTTGACCGCGTCGGTGAACGCTTGCAAGATCCCACCGCTGGTACCGCCGCCCGTGGTGGCTGCCACGGTCCCGGAAATCGCAATTCCCTTACTCGCCGTCAGTGCGGTGCCACCGGGCAAGCTCCCGGTGACGAGAGCGGATTCGAGCGGCAGAATGTTGAGCACGTAACGTGGATCGGCTGGATCCATCGACACGTTCGAGATCGTTTCCTGACTGGAGTCGGTGGCATTTCCCGCGCTGTCCAGCGTCTCGCGGAAGATCGTGAGATTGAACGTCCTTTCAGGGTTCGGGGTGTTGTAGTCAACCGTCACCCGCAGGGCGTTCTGGTCCGTTCCCGCGCTGTCCGACGTCAACGTCAGCACCGGCGTTCCCCCGCTGCTCGTCAAGGTGACCGATGCCGGGCCGGCGCCCGCGGCAATTCGGACGATGATCGCTTGGTTGCCCCCATTCAGAAAGAACTGTCGGACCTGATCGGGGAGCTCGCCCTGCGACGTATCCGCAGAGAATGTCCGCACAAAATCGGTAAAACCCAGGACCGTCGTCGGCGTGTCGAGCGGGCCGTCCTTGGCCATTCCCACGAAGACCGGAATCGACGTCGCGGCTCCCGTAATCGTGTGGGATCCCGAAGGGATCTCCGCGACGTACACCCCCGGAAAACTAACTTGAACCATGGCGACCTTTCCTCTCTTCCGCTGCGCCTCGGAGAACGGGGTATCAGGGCTACCCGTATGTTCGATACGCGCCCGCAAACTGCTTGTCAACGTGAAATACGCGCACCATTGATATTTGATTTCGGGTTGATTGCCGCCGCCACAAACAAACTTTTGCACGGAATAAATCGCCGCGGGACGTACCTGGCTTCACCGTCGGTGTCCACGGGTTAACTGCGCGTATTGATGGAAGCGCTCGTTTGATTCGCGACGGTTTCGTAACTAGTGCGTGACCGCCGTCGTTGCCGAAGGCAAGGGCTCACACGTTTTGGCGTTCGGGTGTCGAGCCGAGGTCAGCGCTGAAGGCAGACGGCGGCGACCGACGCGTCCACGCTTCCTTGGCCGCCAGCGTCCCGAACGACCTCGCCGTCGTGGTAGCTCCGAGGGCCTCCTCGAGAACCGTCGCGAGAGGAGCCGGCATGTCGCCGGCCGTCTCTCGGGTCCGCAATGCATCTCGCAGGCGAGCGCGGTCGGCGATGAAGGCGACGCCCGTCACTCCGCGACCACGCCACAGACGCAACCGGCTGTCCCAGGTGGCGCCCCTGAGCCCCGGCGGAGTCCCACGCGCCGACCCTCGGGCGCCGCGAACGCCACCATTCGGAATCGCTAGCACCACCAGGTCCGGGTCCGCGCGCAGCCGGCCGAGCGCCGGCTCCAGCCACGAGGTCGGGCCCGCGTCGAGCACGGCGTCGCTCGCAGCCACGAGGAACGTCCACCGGGGCTGGTCGGCGCGCTCGAGCGCGTTCAACAGCGCCTCCCGCGTGATCGCGGGCTCTGTCGGTCCCGGCCGGCGCCCGACCGCTATCGGTACGATCGACTCCCAAGGCCGCGGATCCTTTGCCGGGCCCGACCGATCCTCCCCGGGCTCGGCGCAAACCAGGGCGACCGTGCTCTGCGGCGCGCGGCCCATCAGTCGCTCTATCTGAGGCAACACCGCCCTGGCCCGCTCGGTCTCCGCTGCACCGAAGCAGACCACGGCCGAGAACGGAGGCTGGGCCTCTGCGTCGACGAGCGGACGGGCCTGCGATTCGGGCCGGGCCAGCACGCCTCCGGTCGGCGCCGCCCGCAAAACGGATCGGCTGGCGTGCCGATGGGCGGCCAGATTGCCTGGGACCTGGCGCGGGCGCGGCCCCCGCTGGTGCCCTCGGGCGAACATTTGAGTGGTTCGCTCGACCGGGATCGGCAGTGCCGATGGAAGCGGGCCCGCCACCGGCAACTCGCTCCTGAGCGCCGCCAACCGCGCGTCGGTGTCGGCCCACATCGCCCCGCCGACCTCATCGCGTAGCGCGGAGAGAGGGAGGGGAAAGCGCCAGCGCTTTCGGTCGTTGCTGATGTTCTGCTCGTGGCTGAGCCAGGCCGTGAGGATCTGCGGTGCGACCAGGCGGCGACCGCCGCGCGCCGCAACCGCTTGCATCCAACCCGAATCGCTCGCACGCCGCTGGGCCTCGTTGAACCGCACCGCCTGCGCAGCCTCGCGTCGAAAGCCTGCACCGTTGAAGATGATCGTTCCGTAGCCGTCGTAGTTCCGGCAGCTATGGCCGTGAAGGTCGACGAAAAACGAACGCGTGCCCCCCGCGAACGTGGCGCGGGGATCGTCGGCCAGAGCCTGGACCAACAGCGCCAGCCGCTGCGGATGTTGCCAGTCGTCGTCGTCGAACCAGGCCGCCCAGGTTCCGCTGGCAGCCGCGAGAGCCACGTTCCGCTTGGTGGGAACGTTGGTTCCCGGTGGCGCTGCGATTACCCGGACGTCGGGTCGGTCGGTGCGCCAGGGCGCCGGAGAGCTATCGACGATGATCAGCTCGCGGTCGCGCCAGGTCTGACGGTCGTAGCCCCAGAGCAGCCACGGGATGAAGGCGGAGCGTCCCTCGGTGACGCAGAGGCAGCTGACCAGTCCCCGGCCCGTCACCGCGAACCCCTACCCGGTCCCGCTGCCGGAGGTGCCGCCCGAAGACCCCGTTCAGGTGGAGGCCGCCGGGGCGCGGGGGTGGGCGCCCAGACGACCGGCGCCCCGACTTGGGCGGCCGGGCGAGGCCGCCGCGGCGTGGTCGGCGGTCGTTGAATGGGAACCCTCGGCGTCGGCGCCCGTTGCGGTACCGCCACCCGCGCGGACCCGTACCAAAGACGAGACGCGCTCGCGACCTCGCGCACGTACCGTCCCCGCCACTCGACGGTTACCTTCCTGAACAGATAGCGCATGTTGTCGCGATTCGAGGCGCGGATGTCGCCCTCGGCGTAGAACTGGCTTCGCAGCGCGTCCCCGTGCGGGAGCGGCGTGATGAGCGACAGGGGCACGTCGACGTAGTCGAGGCCGGCGAGCAGGAAGAGGCGAAGGCGCATCTCGATGTCCTCGCCACCCCAGCCGCGGAATGACTCATCAAACCCGCCGACTTGACGGAACGCCTCCCGGTGCACGACCAGCAGACCGGTCACGGAGGGCTGATCCGACCCGTCGGCGCGCTTTCCCGCGATCAGGAACGAGCGCCGCGCCACATGTGACTGAATCCACTCGAAAAACGCCGGACCGACGACCGTGTCCGCATCCAGAAAGCAGAGGTACTCAGCCCCTTCGGAAATGGCCCGCCGCGCGCCCGCGTTGTGGGCCTTACACTTGTGAAACACGCGCTGGTTGGGGACACGCTCGACGGCCATGCGACGCTGGTTCATTTCGTCCGGGTAACGGTTCGCCAGCCAATCGCCGCAACGGTCCGGACAAGAGTAATCAACGAGACAATAATTCACGCCCGGGTAAGCCGTCGCGGGGCCGACGGTCTTTTGCAGGAA
Source organism: Polyangia bacterium (assembly GCA_036500205.1). GTDB lineage: Bacteria > Myxococcota_A > Polyangia > Fen-1088 > Fen-1088 > DASYCK01. The sequence continues at coordinate 21,563 of DASYCK010000240.1, forward strand.
GCCGAGTCGACCCATGCAGGGGACACACACCCAGATGGGGCCAGGGCCAGTCAGGGCTCGCCGGGACGGCCCAGCGCTCGGCTGGGCGGGCGCTGGCCCCTGTTTCGGGCGCAGCGACATGCGACGGCGACTGAAGCCCCTGACGTTCATGAACGCGGCGAAGTGCGCTCAGTGCCTTGATTTGAAGGGCGTGAGAACGACCCGCCTGTCGAGCATCCGCGCCCGTTGTCCACATCCCCCGCACGGGCGGACGCCGACCGCCGCGGTCAACCTCTTGATCGCCTGCCCCAACCCAACCTGCCGCCGAACCAGTGGAAGTGGAATACGAATCGGACGAGGGACCTTCGGGGTCATCTTCATTCCTCCACGCCTCACACCCGCGCGTGATCGTTTTACCACCTCTCAAACGCTTCGAGGAACCGCATTATTCCGATTTGAGCGTGCTACTGTCCGTGTCGGGAATGTTCGAGCGGCGGCGGAATCTGTGGTTGACCGTGCCCTGCAAGGGTCGGCTGGCGTTCATCGAACAATCATTACCAACGTTTATCCAGCAACCGGACGTCGTCTGCTGTCTGGTCGATTACGATTGTCCCGACCGGTGTGGCGACTGGGCCGAGGCGACCTATCCGGAGGCCGTCCGCGCCGGTAGGTTGGTCGTGGTCCGCGCCACGGACCGTCCCCTCTTCAACAAGAGTACCGCGCACAACCTCGGGGCCGAGCGAGCTCTCACCGGCGGGGCGACCCACGTGATCTTCGCGGACGCGGACACCTTGCTGGCCCCGGACTTCTCCAGCTGGCTGCAGCCTCTGTTGGACGATCGACGGTTTTGGATTGCGGCGTTGCGCCCCGACGGCTGCGACGAGCTGGGCCTGTTCGGGCTTCTTGTCGCGCCGGCCGCCTCGCTCCGCGCAACCCGCGGGTATGACGAACGATTCGAGGGCTGGGGCAGCGAGGACCTCGACCTGCGGTTGCGTCTTCGATTCTCGGAAAAATTGGAGTTCGGCGAGATTCCGCTCGATTTGTTGCAAGGATTGCGTCACTCCGACGACCTCCGAACCCGGTTTCACGTGGAAAAGAACTGGCGGGCAAGCAACCGGCGCAACCAACTGTTCATGCTGCGCAAGCTCCGGATCGAGCTGGGAATTCTCCCCGTCGTGCTGACGACGTTCGGGCCCCGGTTGTGGTGTCACCCGCCCAGGCGGGCCCAGGCGGCGGGACCAGCGGCGGGGGCGGCGTGAGCTTGCGCTACAGGGTCAACGAGCCGGCGGTGGCCGCCGAGCTCCACGACGGCGATGCCATCCTCATCAACTTCGACAACGGGCGTTATTACGACACCTCCGGCGCGGGCGGCGAGATCGTCCGGCTGATCCTGAAAGGGCACTCGGTCGACGAAATCGCCAGCGCGGTGGCCAGGCTGTCGTCGCTGGGCGAAAGCGAGATCGCGGGCGTTCTCGACAGGTTCGTGAGCGCATTGGCCGCCGAGGGGCTCATCGTCCAGGTGGCTGCGCGCCCAGAGTCGGCCCTGGCGGCCCCCCTCGACGTCGAGCTTCCGCACGGCTTCGTCGAACCCGTGCTCCACCGACACGTCGAGCTCGAGGATCTGTTACAGCTCGATCCCATTCACGACGCGGACGACGCCGGGTGGCCCATCCCCAAATCGAAGAACGGAACGCCGGAAACGCCGGACGAGGGCTGATGATGGTCCCCCACACCCTGACCGCCCCGGTCCCGGACCGCCGGGCCTTCGCGCGGGACGCACGGGCCGGCTTCGCCCTGGCCCGCGCCGGCGCTGGCCAGGGACCCGAGGCCAGCTTTCGAGTCGCCGATCGCGTGTTGCGCTTGCGGTTCGCCGGGCCGGCGCTGGTCGCTTCGTTGAGGGAGGGCCTGGCGCTCCCGCGCGTCGCGGCCGGAACGCCCATCGACCTCGACGTCGGGATCTGGGACGAAGAGACCACGGGCGCCCGGCCCCCCGCCTGCCCGTTCGGCGCCGGCGACTTCATGGTGCGCGGCGATGTCCGTCATCCGTGGGGGAACGGCGTTCATCTGAGCTACGCGGTGGCTTCCAGCACACTCGAGTACGCAGACCTTGCAGAGCGCGTGGGTGCGTTCTGGATCAGGCGCCCCGAAGCCCTCGAGCCCTGGCGTCGGGCGGCACCGCTGCGGGGTCTCCTGGCGGCGCTGGCGGCTTCGAGCGGGGCCTGTCTCGCGCACGCGGCGGCGGTGGGACGCGCGGGCGAGGGTCTCTTGCTGGCCGGGCCCGGAGGCAGTGGAAAGTCGACGACCGCCCTGGCGGCGGCCGCGCGCGGGTGGTCCTTCTGCGGTGACGACTTCGTCCTGATCGACGCCGCCGCCCGCCCCCCGCGGGTCGGGGCGCTGTACGCGACGGCCAAGCTGTCGCGCGCCGGGACGCGGGCCGCCGGCCTGGCGATGGACCAGTTCCCAACGCTCGTGCCTCCGGCCGACGCCAGCGCCGACAAGACCGTGTTTCAGGTCGGCACGACCGCCGGGCTGCGTCTCCGGGCCATCGTCCTCCCTTCGGCGGCCGGCGGGCGCGGGCGGGCGCGCCTCCGGCGGGCTTCACGGGCCGAGGCGGTGCGCGCGCTGTTGCCGAGCAGCCTCTTGCTCCTTCCGGGGGCGACACCGGCGGCGCGGACGCGATTGGCGGCGCTGGCGGCCGGCTTGCCCAGCTTCGCGCTCGAGCTCGGACGCGACCCCGAAGAGAACGTCGGGGCGCTCGCCCAAGCCCTCGACGATGCCGGCCCGCCGCGAGCTGACGGATGACGGAGGCGGCGATCAGCGTCGTCATCCCGGTGTTCAACGGGGCGCCGTTCATCCGTCGCGCCATCGAGAGCGTGCGCGCCCAGACGCTGCCGGCCGCCGAGCTGTTGGTGGTCGACGACGGATCCACGGATGGAACGGCCGCCGTGCTCGACGCCATCGACGGTGTCACGCGCCTCGGTGACGGCAGAAACCGGGGCCAATCGGCCGCCCTGAATCTGGGTGTCGCCGAGAGCCGCCACCGTCTGGTCGCCTTTCTCGATGCCGACGACGTCTGGATGCCGGACAAGCTGGCCCACCAGGTCGCCGTCCTTGCGGAGGCGCCCGACCTCGAGGCGGTGTTCGGGCACGTCCGCGAGCGGGTCGACGTCCGTCAGTCCCGGCTCCGCTTCCGCGACGGACGGGTGCTCGCCGCGCGGCTCCCCAGCGCCCTGCTCATCCGCCGAGAGGCCTGGGCGCGGATCGGTCCGTTCGACGAGACCTTGCGGATCGGCGCGCCCGTCGACTGGTACGCGCGCGCCAGCGCCGCCGGCCTCCGAGAGCGCCTCCTTCCGGACGTCGTCTACGAACGACACATTCACGGTGCCAACCTCGGTTTCTCGGCCGACGCGGCGGAGGCCTACTTCGCGGTGGTGCGGCGTCAGGTGCGCCGCCTCCGGGGCGGCGGGCCGTGATCGCGAGCGGCCAGCGCCACGCCGGTCTCTGCTGGCCGCGAGCGCACCAGCGCCTCCTTTTGCGCGTGCTCTGCGGCGACGTCGAGCGCGCGGGCACCGAGCTCGCCGCGTGGCAACGCGCCGTCGATCTCGCGCGGCTCGACGCGGGGTCGCTGGCGCTGATGCCGCTGCTTCACCGGCGCATCGTCGAGCTCGGGCTGCGCTCGGATCTGGCGCCGCTGCTCAAGGGCGCCTACCGCTGGCGCTGGTGCGAGAACCAGCTCCTCTTGCGCAGCGCCCTGCCCGTGCTCGCCGGCTTTTGCGCGGATCGCATCCCGGTGCTGGCGCTCAAGGGGCTGGCGCTCTTGCGGCGCTACGGTGATCTCGCTCTGCGCCCGCTGTCTGACGTCGACGTCCTGGTTCCGCGGCCGCACGCCCCGGCGCTGATCCGCGCGCTCCCCGCCGCCGGCTGGAGGGCACGCGCCGACGACGGCCCCGCGCCCGAGCGCACGGAGGCACGCCTCGCGGAGACGCACGCGGCCGGCTTCGTTCGCGGGCGCGCGGAGATCGACCTGCACTGGGCGTCGCTCGCCGAGGACCTCTCGCCCGGCGGCGACCAGCGTCTGTGGAGCCGGGCCACGCCCGTCGCGGTGTCCATTCCCGGAGCGCGCGGCCCCGGCGTCCCGCTTCGCGTTCCGAGCGACGCCGATCTGCTGTTGCAGGTCTGCGTGCACGGCGCGCGCTGGAGCCGCGCCTCGGCGATCACCTGGGTCCCCGACGCGCTCCTCATCCTGCGCGGTGATCCGCCGGGATTCGATTGGTCCACGCTCCTCGCCGAGGCGCGCGCGCGGCGCCTGCAGGTCCCTCTCGCCGAGACCCTGCGCTTCCTGCGCGAGGAGCTCGACGCACCGATTCCGGGGCACGTCCTGCCGGCGCTGGAGGCCGAGGCGCCGGGATGGCTCTACTGGTCGGAATATTTTGCCCGTAGCGCGCCGCCCGGACGCGCGACGACCGCCGATCGCGCCGCCGCGCGCCTCGCCCAGATCGTCCGCGCCGGGGGGACGCTGCCCGCCGGCTTCGCCGCGCCCGGGTGACCGCTGCAGCGTGGACCGTCAGCCCAGGGAAGGCAGTCGCCAGCGCTCGAGGCTGTGCGGCTCGGGCGGAGGTCCCGCCGGCGCGGGCGTGCCGAACAGGAACGCCAGCAGCAGGTAGCGGTGTCCGCGAACCATCGGCCGGGCCTCGTGCATCAAGCTGGCGGAGAACACCACCGCGCCGCCCGGCTCGGGTCGGTAGACGGCCTCTCCGTACTCGGGGAATGCCAGCTCGCCCCCTTCGAACCCCGTGTTGAGGCTGACGGACGCCACGAAGCGGCGGTAGGCCAGCTGCGGCTCGGCGTCGTCGCGATGGCGAAAAAAGAAGCCGCCCTTGTCGGCGTCGTAGCGGCCGATCTTGTAGGGCTCGCGGTGGGTCACCTCGAAGCCGAACGCCTTCCGCACGTCGGGGAAGAGACGCCTCGCCAGGCGGCCGTCGACGAACCTCAGCGTCTCCTCGTCGACGAAGGCGTCTCGGCGGATCTTGTTCGCGGGGTTCACGGCCCGCGCCGCGCCCGCGCCCACCTCGCCCGGAGAGTGGGGCCCGGCTTCGAAGCGCTCGACGAGGCGCCGGCAATCGGCGGCCGTGAGCACCTCCGGCACCAGCAGCACTGGCGCGTGCGCGCGAACCAGCTTCGCTCGCCCCACGGGCAGCGCGCGGGCCGCCTGGGCGAGCTCGTCGAGCGGGCCGGCGAGCGATCCTGCCCGCCAGAGTTTCCGCACCCTGAGGCTGGGGTCGACCAGCGCGACGACCCCTTCACCCGTGTCGCTCGCGTTGTCCGCCAGGAGACGCGCCAGCCGACCGGTCGGCTCACACCAGGCGTCGTCCCCGGCACCGGCGGCGGAGCTCCCGGGCACGACCCGCACGACGCGAAATCCCGACGGCACGGGCGGCGGCGCCCAGGCGCCCGTCGCCGGCGTCGTGAAGACCAGCGCCGACCACGCGCCGCCCAGCGCCTGCAGCTCCAGCGTCCGGCCGGCCGCCCCGCGGAGTGACAGCGCGGGGAGCAGATCCCCGGGCTCGAGGGGCGGCTCCGCCACCACCGCCATGGTCGCGCGGGGCGCCTGGTCCGTCGGCGGGAGCGCCTCGGGCCAGGTCTTGTAGGACGCCAGATCGGGGATGAAGGCACAGAAGCGCGCGCGATCGCTGAGCTCCCGCGCGACGAAGTCGACGCCCGCGAACCGCTCGTAATCGGCGAGGGTGCGGGCCGTCCCGAGCCCGTACCCTCCGTCACCGTCGCCGTCCGCCCCACCGCGCCCGACCAGTCGATCGAAGCGGAGGCGCGCCTGATCGTTCAGCCGTCCCCACGCGCGGTGATCCTCCCAGTGCAACCCCGCGGAGCGGGGCGCGGTCGCCCGCTCGGCGGCGCTCGGCCGATAGTAGTGATAGACGAGGTGGCGGCTGGGGCTGTAGAGGTCCCAGCCGTGCGTGTAGAGGCGCAGGCCGTAGGCGGGCTCCTCCTGCTCGAAGTACAGCGCCGGATCGTATGGAACCTCCTCGAGGATCCCGGAGGCTGAGAAGACCAGGCCCGCCGCCACGAACGCGGCCGGCAACGGGGCGGGCGGCGGCCGATCGAGGTACTCACCGCGCAGCCGCAGACAGCCGTCAGGCGCGAAGGCATCCCCGCACCTCACCGTCGGGAGCGCGTCCGCGTACAGGTGGGCCGGCGGGGTGTAGGGCGCGGGCGTCGACGACAGCACCGGTTTGTCCGACGGGCAGGCCTCGAGCTCCTCGAGCGCCAACCGATCCCACGCGGGCACGAAGCGGCTGTGGCTGTCGACCTGCAGCGTGTACTCCTCGCCGCGCCAGAGCTTCTCGGTCTCGCGTCGTGCCCAGCACACGCCGCGGCTATCACTGGCCAGGACGCGCGTGAAACGAACGTGATCGGCGTAGCTGGTGACGGGGAACGTGGGCGGATCGACCGAGGGGAGATACTGCCAGCAGACGCCGACGTACACCCGCTCTGGATGGGCCGCCTTGGCGAACAGATCGCGCACGGTCCACTGACACTCCGGATCCCGATACGCCGCCACCCGTACGAAGATGCGTTCCACGTCGCCGACCGAAACCGATGCTAGCACCGGCAACCTTCATTTGTGCCGCTATCGGCCGTAGTCGATGAACCCCACGTTGATCGAGGCGATGCTGCGGGTGTGCGTGTAGACGCCATCTCCCTCGCGCGATCCGGCCTGATTGGTGTTCCCCTCGATGGTCGTGACGGCACCCGAAACCACCTGGGTCACCAGTCCCGTATGTCCGCGCCCGCCGCCATGATCGATGATGAAGATAGCTCCGGGGCGGACCAGACCCGGATCGTCGAAGGCCGCCTGCGCGTAGACCCGCGCGCCGAGCGGCGACTTCGCCCAGTGGTCGAGCACGCCGGCCGTCCGAACGCAGGGGTTGGCGGCGCCGAGCGCGGCCGACGCCTGCACGAAGCACCAGTAGACGAACGCCTGGCACCAGGAGTACCCGCCGGCCGGATCGAGGCCCACGCTGCGAACGTACTCGTCCACCTGGGGACCACGGTTCGGCTTCCCGGGCGTCTCGCGCACGCCGAGCTGGGTCGCGGCGGTGGCGAGCACCGACTTGAGCAGAGGCGTCGGCGCCTGATCGCTGACGACCGGCGGCTCGAGGAAGAGCGCGTCCCACGTGATCGGACCGACGACGCCGTCAGGCACCAGATCGCGACGGGTCTGAAACAGCTCGACGGAGCTCGCTGTCGCGTCGCCGAAGATCCCGTCCACCGGGAGCGGCCCGCAGCCCACGTCATCCAGGCGCTGCTGGGCCTGTTTGACCACATCGGTGCGTGGGTCACCCTTGCGGACCGCGCGGCCGGGATAAGCCATGGCGATCCCTACAACGGGCGACCTCCCCAAGATTCCCGAACAACCCGCCCGTCCTGACGTCGCGCCTCCGTTCCGCTACCGCATCACCACGATCTGAAGCCGTTCGTCCGCGAGACGCGCGGTCTCCTCGGCGACCTGAAGATAGTCCTGGTGAGCAGCGTGTCCCGGATTGGCCACGTCGTTCGCGGCGTGGGCTCGCGCCGGGGTGCCCTTCCAATTCGAGATGCGCGCGAAGAACACGACGTCGAATGCGTGGTCCCGACAGAGCTGCACCATGGCGGGCATCTCTCGGTAGTTGTTGGCCTGGTACACGAAGTAAGCGCGCAACAACTTCAGGGCGCGCGCTGGGGATAGCGCCGCGCTGCTCGCCACCGCCCCTGCTGGCGCTGCACGGAGTCTGGTTGTTCGCCGACGGGACCGGGTGGTCGATCGGGCTGGACGGTGCGCTTCTGCAAAGAAGTGAGGCCGGCTGGCGTCCGGCACCCGCCCCCACCGCTGGCGATCTGACCGGCATCTGGGCGAGTGGACCGGCGGACGTCTGGGTAGCTGGCGCGACGGGGCTCGTCCGATGGGACGCCAAGTCCTGGAGCGCCGCCGATTCCCAGCGGGTCAATGTGGTGTGGGGCACCGCGCCTGACGACGTCCAGGCGGCGGGGAAGAACGGCCTCGTCCGATCGTTCGACGGCCATCGCTGGACGACGATCGCGACGGACGTGAACACCCCCTTCCTCGGAATCTGGACCTCGCCGGGGCAGATCTTCGTCGTCGGCGGCGAATACGCTCTCGGACGCCCCAAGCAGGGCCTCGCGATGCACCGGGCGCGCGGGCGCTGGACCCGGTTGGCCGTCTCGCGCGTGCTGAACGGCGTTTGGGGGAGCTCGCCCACGGACGTGTGGATCGTGGGCGACGGCGGAACGTTGTTGCACTTCGACGGACGCCGCTGGTCGCCCGCCACCTGCCCCAGTTCGGCCGATCTGTTGTCCGTCGGCGGGCGCGGCCGGAACGACGTTTGGGCCGGCGCGCGGGACGGAACGCTGCTGCATTTTGATGGTGCCCACTGGAGCACCGTCGAGAGTGGCACGCAGAATCCATTGACGGCGGTGCAGGGCGGTCCGTTCGGGGTTGCAGCGGCCGGCGGCAACGGGACGATCTTGGTCCGCCGCCACTGATGACCTCATTCTGGATTCATCTGGCCGTGCTCTGGTCGTTCCAAAGAAAGACGCGGAACATGACGTGGCAGGAGGCGATGGCTGCCTACAATGGCAGCGGCGCTGCATGCGCGGCACTACGGCGAGGCGATCGCGAGACCTGCCGCCCAGGCGAAGAACCACCCGCCCGCGCACCGCTTCATTCCTGAAGGCCCATGATCTTCAGGCGTGCGCTCGCGGTGGCGCTCATCGTGGGAACAACAGGGCACGGCACAGCGACGCACGCTGGCGCCGACGGCGGAGCATCCCCTTCGGGGAAAGCGGCTCCCGTTCACGATCCGGCTGCAGGCAGCAATCCGCGAGCATGGCGCAAGGCCTACGACTGGGAGGGCGACGAGGTGAAGGATGAAGTCTGCTACGATGGTGCTCCAAATCGAAACCTCCAACGACGAACCGCAGCCGCTCGATCCCGCCTGGAAGGCGAAGTATGGCGTCCGCAGCCGCCGGATCTCCGTCACATTCGCCGGCATACGCAACCTGACGTCCCCGGAAGGCCAGGGATCGGAAAGTAGGTTCACGCCACGGTCCTCTCATGCGGCGGCGCAGTCCCCCTGCGACTTCTTGAGCGGGAGAAGGGGTTCGAACCCTCGACGTCCACCTTGGCAAGCTGTTGGGGATTCGAATCTCCGTCGGAGAAATGAGTAAAGACGTGGGCTTATCGTCACAGGGAGTCTCGGGCCGTCCAGCCCCGTCTCGCTCAAGTGGTTATGCAAGTGGACTCGACTCCGCTCCATCTCCGTGATTGCGGGCCTGGACGCGCCTACACATGGATACCGCGGGCTCAGTCGACGGAAGCGCCGAAGCCGTCGCCGGTGCAGGAACCGGCGACGCCACCCCCGTCGGGATCGGTTAGGACGACCGCGGGCACCGCGCTCGCCGCCGGGCCGCCCGCGTAGACGTAGACCTCGCCCGAACAGAAGGAATCGATGCCCGCGTACGGGTTGCCGACCGCGAAGTCGGGAAACCCGTCTCCGTCCAGATCACCGCCGCCCGCGACGGAATATCCCGCTTGGGGCGTCCCGCCCTGATCGCTTTGCCCCGGCAGCTCGAGCACGCGGCTGGCCGGGCATCCGCCGAAGAGAAGGGCGGCCCGATTGTTGGAGGAATCCCCGACGATCAGATCCTCGAATCCGTCTCCGTCCGTATCGCCCCCATCGGCGGCGGGCGTCGAGCCACCACCGACCGAACCGATCGGGATGGGACCGTCGCAGGCGCTCGTTCCCGGCGGTACGCCACTCGACTGCAGGAAGAGCGCTCCGGCGTTCGACGACAAGATGCTCGCACCTCCGCGGCCGTTGACGTTCGCCGCGCAGACGAGCGGCCAGCCACCCACGATCGAAAGCGGCGTCGCCGCTCCGGAGAAAGGTCCGTCGCCTCCACCGTGGAAGACGCCCAACGTGCCGCCAGCGGTCGTCCCGATGAGGTCGGCAAATCCGTCCGAGTCGTAATCGCAGGAGACGACATCAGCGGTGGATGCCACGTGCTCGGCCGCGCTCAGGACCGGTGTGGAGGTCTTCCCATAGGCCGCCTGGTACGCGGCCGTCGGCGAACCTTGCGCGTCCTGCCCAAGCGACATCCACACCACGTCGGCGTGGCCGTCTCCGTTAAGGTCGCCGGCGGCCTGCGGCCAGATGACGGTGACGGGGGCGCTGGAAGCGGCGGTCGTTTCGTAAAGCGGCGTGACCCCGGGGGCGGCTCCGCCGGCATAGAACCGAATGGCGTCACCCGCCGCCGAGTTGACGACGGTCGCGAGCTCCGAGAACCCGTCCCCGTTCAGGTCACCGGCCCACAACGCCCGACTGAACCCAAAGCCGACGGCGTCACCCCCTCGATCGCTCCAGCCCACAGTCGTGATCCCCTGCGGACCGCCGAGATAGACGAAGACGGCGTTCCGAGTGACCCCGCCGGCGACGATCGCCAGATCGGCGTACCCATCGCCGTTGAAGTCCTGCCGCTGGCGCCCCACTTCCAGGTAGCCCGTCCGCGACCAGGTCGAGCACCCAGTTGCGTAACAGGCCCGGACTCGCCAGTAGTAGCGACGCCCCACCGGCGGGGTCATGGAGACCGGCAGATCCTGGCTGGGGATGAACGAGGGCTCTGTCGGATGCTCGTGCACCTCCGGCGACGGGAAATCACACGACGAGGCGTTGGCGCAGGAGTCGTCGAGCTCGATCTCGTAGCCGGAGGCGCCGGAGTCCGCGGTCCAGACGAACCTCGGCCGAAGCGGCCGCGGACCGGCGCCGGAAGCCCACACGCTGCCGGTCGTCGCGCCTTCGGTCGGCATCAGTAGAACCGGGACGCTCCGGGATCCATCGCAGCCGGTCATGGCGACGAGCGGAAGTATCCAAGAGCCGGCTCGGATCCTCATCGTGAACCTCGCGGCGCGCGCCGAGCCCGACGCCGACCCATGATGACGGCCGCCGTGAGCAGCAGAACCCAGGGCGCCGTCCCGCCGGTCCCCGAGTCACAACCGCACGACGAGGGGGTCGAGGGAGGCGGCGGCACCACGGTGGTAGAGTTGCAGGGGAGTCCCGCGTCACGGGCGAGAATGACGGGAGGGGGAAGGTTGTCGTTCGGCGGCGTCGGCGACGTCACCGTGGCCGTGCAATTGTCCCCGAACTGGCCGATGGTGGGGACCGACTTGAGCGCGAAAGTTCGTGCGCGGTCGCGCTGCAGGTCGGTCAGGATCAGCTGGCCCGGCGTGCGGCCCATGAGGTTCGTGTTCGGGAAGTCGTCGAGCGAGATTTCGTTGTCGTCGCAGTCGATCGGATCCTCGTCCCACTGTCCGTTGCAGTCGTTGTCCTTCCCATCGCCGTGCGGCAGGCCCAGGGCATGGCCGATCTCGTGGGCGAACTCGATCACCGGCGAGTCGGCGCCGACCACGACGATTGGATCGAAGGTCTGATTGCAAAGGTTTGAAAAGTCGCAGGGCAGGCCGGTGTCCTGGGCGAGATTGGCACATTTCGAGGGGAGCCCGAGGCCGAGCGTGCCGTCGAGGGTCTGCATCAACACGACGACGATCCCTCGGACACAGGGATCGGGGGCGTTTTCGTTCCCCTCGCCCTGGGGTTGTGGGAGTCCCCAGGCCGCATAGCAGTCGTTGTACATCGTTTTCACCTTGTCCTCGGCGGTGTTGGGAAGGTCGCCGCCGAATTGGGGCGGCGACAGCTCCGCCGCGCCGTAGTGGAGCGTGTCGAGCGGACCCGGCGTTCCGTCGGCGTTGGTGCAGAGGAGCCTGGGATCCGAGTTGCCGATGCGCTTCCAGCCTTTGAAAACGAACTGGACGCTGGGGGGGCTGCCGGACGCCGCGTAGGGCGCGTTGGCCTGGGCCAGCGCGTTGGTGATGTTCGTGCTGGTGCAGGTGTCCTGATCGTCGGGCATGTCGGGGCAGCTGCTCCAGAGGGCGTTTCCGACGCGCTGGGTGCCGCCGATCTTTCCGCCCACGACGCACACGCGGATCTCGACCGGAACCGTCGCCGGTCCCGGCAGGTTGAGCGGCTGGGCCGGGTTCGAACAGGCGGGGGCGGGGATGGTCTGGGGCGGCGGATCGTCAGACGGCGATCCCGACGCCAGGACCTCGACTGTCTGCGGGGCCTGGGCCGTGTTCCCCGCGTGATCGGTGACCTTCCAGAGGAGGTCGTTTTCGCCCACGGATAGGGTCACGTTCCGCGGATCGATCGGGACCTGAATGATGTGTTCCGTGAGGGGGTCGGGCTCCAGAAGGAAGGCCTGAATCACCGGCGCCGGGTCGCAGGTGTCGGAGACGGTCGGGAAGTTGAGCGTGACCACCCGGGAGGGAGCTGTTCCAGCGTGGAAGGTCAGGGTAGGAAGTGGCTGGATGGTCGGGGGCGTCGTATCGGCGACCGTGATGGTCGACTGAGTGCGGTTAGCCGCCAGCAGCGGATCGGAGACCGCCAGCGTCACGACGTTCGCGCCGAGCGGCAAGACGGCGGTCGCCGTCGGCCCTGTCCCGGCGACCATCATCGAGTCGTGCTCGTCCCCCGGCGACTGAAACCACTGATACCGCAGCGTCTGATTCTCTGGGTCCGTCGAGCCAGAACCGTTCAAGGTGACCGTCGCCCCTCCGACCCGGTTGCACTCGACCGAGGTGCCCGGTGAAACGGTCATTCGCGCGGTGGGCGGGAGATTCGTCAGGTGCGCCGTCATCTGCAGGCCGAGGCTGTCGCCGTTTGCGAGCGAGCCGGTTGCGGAGAACGTCATGCGACGGTTGGGGAGGTCCAAGGTCACCGCCAGGTTGCCGGGTGACGACACGTCGAAGACACGCGGCGTCCCGTCGACGACGGCGCCGATCCGACCTGAAAGCGAGGCGGCCGGAAGCGGCGCCGCCGATTGCCCGCCTCCGGTATTGGTGAGCGGCGTTTGCGCCTCGCCCGTCGAGTCCCACCTCGGACTGTCGAAGTGGCGACCGAAGAAGTTGAACGCGGTCCCGGTCAAGCTGATGCGCTTGACCCGAAGGCTCCCGCCGGGGAACGCCGAGGTCGCGCCGGGGAGCGCGAAGCCGATGCTCCCGGAGACCGGGACGACGGTCGCGGTCGAGCCCACGGAGATGGTCAGCTTGGACACCGTGCTGTCAACCGTCGCGACGTAGTCGGACACCAGCGGCACGGAGAGCGGATCGCCGACCCGGCAGGCCGCCGCCGACAGGATCGTCGGTGCCGCGGAGCTCGCCGCGGAACAGGTCCCAAACTCACACGACGACGTGTCTCCGCACTCTCGGTCGGCCCCCGAGCAGAGCAGCTGGCAGGCGCCCGCGTTGGGCGGCCCGCAACCGTCGACCTGCAGCGCGAAGGGTGTTCCACCGGTGGGATCGCTGCACGAACAGCTGCACTGGACGAGGTCGTTGGTCCGCGGCGCGCTGGTGAGGCAGCCGCCTGCCGGACAGGCGGCCGTACAGGTCGGGTAGGACGGGCCGCAGACCGGCGCCCCCAACCAGGCCCCGGTCGGAAGGCCGGAGGAGCAGTCGTAGGCGCGGCAGCCGATCGGCTTGGAGCCGTCCGGACAGCGGTGCGAGGGATCGCTGGCCGGCACGCCCAGCAGCGTCGGATCGGTCCCCACGCACTTGTTCCCCTGAAGGACATCGCGTCCGGTGCAGGCATTCCCGTCGTCACATGCGGGCAGCCCCGCCGAGGCATGAAAAACGATCGTCACGCCGGGCTCGACCTCGATGTCATGCGCGAAGAAGGCCCCCGTGTGGGTGAAGCCGCCCGTGCCAAGGAGCAGACTCGCATTCGGCGCCACGATCGTCCCCTGGAAGGGGGATTCGATCGAGATCGTCCCCGACCCCACGACACCGATCAGAAGGTTCGGTCCGGCGACATTCGTCGTCACCGTGCCCCGAAAGGCAAACGGCTGGTTCACGTAGATCACGACCGGACCGAGGCGCTCGTCGAGATCGAGGAAGGCCTGCGGCTCCACGTCGATCGTCTCTGCGTAGTAAGTCCCGCTCGCCAGGTGGAGGTGCGCGCCGGAGTTGACGGTCATCGCGCCGTATCGGCCGGGTGCGGCGGTGGCGACCTGAGAGGGTTGAAGAATTTCGTCCTGGATTTCGCCGGCGGGGAACTGCACGGTCAGAGTCTGTTGTTGCGGCGGCGTCAGCACCGCATGCGTGTTGACGGATCCCGTGATGTGGCTAGTGCTCGATGCTTGGATTGGTCCGGTCACGCTGACCGGGCCGGAAACCACCGCGCGATCGCGCAACGTCAGCGTCGATTGGCTCGAGATCGCGCCCGCGTGCGCATCGGCACCGACATTCGTTCCAGCCGCTCCGAGATTCGAGGCAGGCGCGCTGACGACTGAACGATCGTCCAAAAGAAGCGAACCATTGGCCGCCAGCACGAAAGTCCCGACTGCACTGCCCCGGGGAACGACCAAGCTCAGGACCGCCGTCCGCGCAGCGGCGCTCAGGGCCGCGGTCCGGGTCGTCACCTCGGGCGGCGGCTCCCCTCGGGTACAGGCCGTTAGCAACGCCACGATCGCCACACATTCGCGCTTCCCCACGGATGCCTCCAGTCGAAAGCAACGATCTAATCAGCGACCTAAACGCTCTCAGTGTCCCACCGTGGGGCGGCGAACTCAACCGGCCCGCCCAGACCTCGTCTCTTTCGGCGACGATGACGGCGCCTCCCTCGGCCCGTCGAACCGCGTTAGCACCGGTCAGCTGGTCAACATCTTCCGGTCGCCGGTGATCGCCACGCCGCCCTGATCTCGCCATTCACCTGGAGTTCCCGCCGGGCGTAATCGGCCTAGAGTTGGATCTCGTTCTCGTCCGGACCGGTCGCCGCCTCCGCATCCCCCTCCCCGCCGAGCTGATGGAGATCCTGCAGCACCACGTGGACACGCTCCGGGCCGGTCCCATGCTCGAATCGGAGCTCCTGTTCCCGTCGCTCTCTGGCGGGTACCGGGCGCCGTCGTGCCTGGACGGGCCGATCCAGCAGATCGCTCGGGCGGCCAAGATTCAGAAAGCCCTCACGCCGCGGTTCATGCGGCGGACCTTTCAGGATCTCGGGCGCGCGGCGAGCGTCCACGATTTCGTGGTTCGGGCCATCTCGGGCCACGCCACGACGTCCATGCCGGAGCACTACTGCAGCGTCAGCGGGGACGAGGTGCGGACCGGGCTGGCCAAGGTCATCGCCCTGGCCGGCATCGCGGGGACGGGGTCAGTCTCGACCCGGAAGGCGCCATGACCACCCAAGTGGTTATGCAGGTGGTTATGCAGCGCCAGCCTTCACGACCGCGATCCCCCAGAAACGAAAAAAACCCAGCGATAGCTGGGCTTTAGGAGAGCGGGAGAAGGGGTTCGAACCCTCGACGTCCACCTTGGCAAGGTCCTCCTAGCCAGCCTATTCCTCACGGTTTCAATGGCCTATGCGACTCCGGTTCTGGCGAGGGAGGGCTCGAATGTACCCGAAAAGGCATCGGGTGGCTTCTCAGGACTCCCTCATTTCTCCCTCATCTCCGAGCCACGACTCCCTCATTCGATCCCTGAGATATGCCCGCAAGATTTGAACCTCTCGTCGTAGGGCTATGAGGGCAACTCGCCGCGAAAGATTCGACCGAGAGATGGGGATCTCCGCTGGTTGTGATTCGGCCGAGCGGACGGGTGCGGACACCGAGAGCAAGTTGCAGCCAGCCCCTGTCCCTCGCACGTCCCTCATTTACTCGCTCATTCCTTCCCTCCCGACCTAGCGGCAACTTGAACCGACACCCGTCGGGAGCGATGACCGAGTGCAATCCGCCCTACCGAATCGCGCCCTAGGGTTTACCCCAGTACCCGAGATCCAGGACGTCGGGTACACAGGAAAGTGGCATCACGGTGGCGAGATCGCGGAATGAGCACGGTGCGCGCTCTTCGCGGGCAGCGTCGCCCGGAGGGGAGTCACAGACATGGCCATCGCAGGATTGACGATCGTGGGGCGGCCCTTTGCGACGTGGCCCGCCACGCTGCAGATGACGCCGGAGGGGTTGCTGGACAGCGGCCTTACGCGGTTCTTCACGGGGGTCCGGGTGTCGAACAGCAGCTCGCAGGCGTGGCCCGCGACCCAGATTCACATCAGCGCGCGAGGACGGCGCATTCTCGCGGCGGCGGGGATCTCGGTCAGTGACAGTTGGTCGAGCGGCGACGGAGCAGCGCTGAACCAAACGTCGATCGGGGAGTGGATCCCGTTGCCGGCGGTCCCCGCGGCCGGCGTGCAGTGGGTGTTCCTCAAGCTGGACGTCAGCGGCGCGACCCCGGGCGCTCACCTCCTCGAGCTGGAGCTCAGAGACCCGACGGCGCCCACCGTCACCATCAAGGCTTCGGCGCCGCTCATCGTCGCGCGCACCACCTGCCAGGGAACGCGGGAGACGTTCGTCTCAGTCTGCGATCGGGGGACGCTGACGGCTACCCTGGGCCGAGCGACGATGGATCAGGAACTGTTTCGGCGGGCGCTCGCTAAGGTGCGGGCGTTGGCGGCCACCGCGCCGCCCGGGATGCGCTCGGCGACGGAGACTGAGCAGCTCCGGCTGCGGCTCTCGGCCCTGCTCTGCGGAGAGGAGAGCGACGTCTGCTCCGTCCTCTCTGACCTGACGACCACCTGCGCGCTGCCGCTGGTCGCTCCGCCGGGGCCGGTGCCGGCCACCGGCTCGGCCTCCCTGGCCATCTTGTCGGATCAGGCGGCCAACCTCGGCGATCGCACGAAGATCACCGACGGGAACATCTTCTCGAACCACGCGGTGGTCATCGGCAACGACGCCGTCATCAACAGCAAGGTCACCTCGGGCGGAAACGTCCAGATCGGGGACCGGACGCGCGTCCAGGGCGACGTGACGGCGGGCGGTACGATCACGATGAACGCGGGGGGCGGCGCGGTCGTCTCCGGCCTGCAGACACAGCACGCGGCGGTCAGCTCGATGACCATCCCGACGAAGACGGTGACGCCGGGAACCACGAACGTGACCGTCAACTCGGGGCAAGGAACGGCGGCAAACCCGTTCGTGATCGCGCCCGGAAGCTACGGGACGATCACGGTCAACTCGAACAACGTCATCTCGATGAGCGGCGGCGTCTACCAGGTCGCGCAGCTCATCATCAACTCCGATGTCGCGTTGAACCTGAATCAGACGGCGTCGTCAGCCATCGACTGCCGGGTGCAGACGAACCTCACGTTCGGGGATCGGTTCATCGTCAACCTCGCCACCACGCCCGCCGGCGTGGTGGCGCAGTTCTACTCGGCCCAGTCGACCGGCGAGGTTCACGTGGGGACCGACATCGGCAGCTTCCCGCTGGCGCTCACGGCCCCAAGCGGGACGATTCACGTGTTTTCGAGGACGAACGTCTCGGGCCAGCTGGCCGGCAAGACGGTCACGCTGGAGCCGGACGTCGGCGTCGGGCGCGTGCCCGTCGACGACTGGCTCGGATCCGGCTCGAGCGGCGTCGAGTTCCTCGGCTACCCGACGGGCGTCAGCTACACCGTCGACTATGCGGGCGGCTTCTTCGGCACGACGGGCCCACTCGCGTTCGGGCTCGTCTCCTGGAAGGCGTTGCTCGCCAGCGCGATGTTGCAGCTCGATCTCGCGGTCCCGGGCGCGGTCACCGCCGATCTGGCCGCCACCGCCGATGCGGCCGTCGTGGGGAGCGTGAAGGCCGCCGTGCTCAACGCGCCCACGACCGCGCCGTCGCCTCCGCCGCCGTCGACCCAGGCTGGATCGGTCGACGCGGCGGTCGCCTCGGTCCGTGGAAATCGCGCGCTGGGTGCGCCACTGTTCAGATACCTAGACGCATCGGCGGGCGAGGCCAACGCCGCGCCCATCTCCTCTCTCGGAGGGACCTTCGGCACCGTCGGGTTCATGGCGAACTCGGACATCGACGCCGCGCTGACCGCGGGCGGCGCCAACCTCAAGGTGCACAAATCGGGGGCGGGCACAGGGGTCACCCACGGAATCATCTCCGCGCTCTTGCCCGTGGTGGCGCGCGACGACGAGACCGGCACACTCCAGTTCGTGAACCAGATCCTGATCGTCCCCGATCCGGCGTTTCCGGCCGCCGGCGGCCTGGCAGCCGACCTCGGCGATTCGGGGTCGCTCTGGGTCCAGACGAGCTCGAACAAGCTGGTCGGCATGACCCACACGGTGGGGAGCTCGGGGGCT
>DASYCK010000241.1:0-33996 GCA_036500205.1 Polyangia bacterium
CCCCCCCCCCCCCCCCCCCCCCCCCCCCCCCCCCCCCCCCCCCCCCCCCCCCCCCCCCCCCCCCCCCCCGGGGGCCGTCGGCGACCGCGTCGGTCTCGTAGAGGGGAGAGGTGACGGCGTCCTGGAGCAGTCCCGAGGCGGCCAGCCGATCGACGGCGGCGGCGATCAGGGCGGCGCGGTCGCCGAGGTTCGAGCCCAGGCCCAGGTAGACGGAGCTGGTCACGGGTGCCGTGAATTGTATGCGATCGGCGGTCGCGCCTTTGGCGCGGGGCGCGCTATAAGCGGCCGATGCGCGCCGCCCTGATCGCCGCGACGCTCACCGGGCTCGCCACGGGCTTGGGCGCGCTGCCGTTCCTCTTCGTCCGCGAGCTGCACCGCCGGGTCTACGACGGCATCCTCGGCCTGGGCGCCGGGTTGATGCTGGCGGCCGCCACCCTGGGGCTGCTGAGCGAGGCGCTGGAGACGACGCGTGCCGAGGGCGCCGGTCACGCCGGGCTGGCGATGATCGTGGGCGGCTTCATCGTCGGCGTGGCGCTGGCGGCGGCGATGGATCGCCTGATCCCGCACCGCCACGCCAGCGGCCACCACCAGCACATCGGCCACGGCCCCGGTCACGACCACCACGATCGCCACCACGACGACGACCTGGCGCCCGCGCACGAGCTTCGCCGCGGCTACGCCATCATCGGCGCGCTCGCCATTCACCGCATCCCCGAGGGGCTGGCCATCGGCGCCGGCTTCGAGGCGGGTCACCAGTCGCGCCTCGGCCTGTTGCTATCGATCGCGGTCGGGCTGCAGAACGCCTGCGAAGGGATCGTCATGGCAGCCCCGCTGCGCGCGGCCGGCGCGGACGCCGTTCGCAGCACGGCCCTCATCACATTGACGGGCCTGGCGACGCCGGTGGCGGCGCTGGTGGGAAGCTCCCTGGCCGGCGCGACGGCCACGGCGATGCCGTTCATCCTGTCGCTGGCGGCAGGAACGCTCATCTACGTCACGTCGAACGAGATCATCCCCGAATCGCACAGCCACGGGCACGAGGGCACCGCGTCGTCCGGCGTGGTTCTCGGCTTCCTGCTGACGATGATCCTGAAGGCCGTCCTCGGCTAATTTGCCGGGCCCGATCAGGGGCGTTAAGCTTCCCCATCCCTGTGTCAGTCCGCCGGCCCTTCCCGACGTTGGTCGCGGCCCTGGCCGTCGCGTTTTTGGTAAGTGCCCCCGTGGCGTCGCACGCCCAGGACGCGGCCACGAAGCACGCGGATGATCCGGTGGCGGCCGAGGCGCGTCGTCACTACGAAGAGGGCACCAAGGCCTTCAATCTCGGCGAATATCCGCGAGCCATCGCCGAGTTCAAGGCGGCCTACAACGCCAAGCCCGATCCCTCGCTGCTGTACAACATCGGGCAGTCGTTCCGGCTGCAGGGGGACGCGGGGCAGGCGATCTTTTTCTACAAGTCGTTCCTGCGCAACATGCCGGCCACCCCGAACCGCAAGGAGGTCGAGGGGCACATCCGCGCGCTCGAGAAGCAGGCCCAGGTGGAGGAGCAGCGCAAGGAGGCGGCGGCGGTCCCGGTCGTGACGGCGCCTCCGGTGGTCGCCGTTCCCGTGACGCCCGCGGCGCCCGTCGTGGTCCCGCCGCCCCCGGTGGAGACGGCGCCGCCAGTGGTCGTGAAGCCGATCGAGAGCGCGCCGTCGTCCACGACGCCCCCGTCGCTGGAGACGCAGCCTGCGCCCGCCGCACCGACGGTCGATCTGTCGCCCCGGCCGTCGGACGAGCCGCCGCCCCCGAGGCCTATCTACAAGAAGTGGTGGTTCTGGACCGGCATCGGTGCCGTGCTTCTGGTCGGAGGCGCGGTCGCCGTCGCGGCGCGGAACAAGCCGCCGTCGACGTCTTTCGGGCTGTTCGATCCCACGTTCATAAAACCATGAGCACCAAAACCGCACGCGTTCTGGTCGGTCTCTTCGCGCTGGGCGCGGTCACCAGCTCATGCCACAAGGGGACGTACCTCGAGGTGGTGTTCAAGGGGGCAGGCTTGCCGTCCGTGAACCACATCCACTTCTCGTTGACACTGGCCGGCGGCGGCGGGGTCTCGTCGGGCGATTTGCCCGAAAACGCCGCGGCCGGCAACGTGGTGGCGTTTCCCGCGTCGGCTGCCTTCCAGCTGGATGACGTCAGCGGGGCGCTGGCGATCTCGGCGGTCGCCTTCGACGAGACCAACACGAAGATCGCCGAGGTCGACACGACGACCACGATCATGCACGGCAAGACCTGGACGGTGACCCTGGACTTCGCGGGTGGCGCGTCGGATGCGGGCACGGTCGCGGACGCCGTCGACGACGGTCCCACCCTGGTCACCATCACCGACGGCAGCCTGGCCGACGGCGCCACCGGCTGCGTGGCGGCCACGGTGCTGGCGAACGAGTCGGTCAGCCTCGACTACAACTCGTCCGGCTCGGACATGGATTCGGGCAACATGCTGTGGGCCTACCTGGGGCCGAACGAACGGCTCATCGGCTGGATGAAATTCGGGGTCCGCTTCGTGCCGCGCACCGCGAGGGTCACCAAGGCGACCCTGAATTTATGGATGTCGCAGGCGTCGGGGGGCGTGCCGCTGCTGCTGGTGGACTATTCGTCCGTCGATGGCTGGACGCGGAAATCGAAGGCGACCGACATCTCGGTCGACAGCGTGATCTCGACGGGCGGGCCCTACGTGATGCCGAACGCGGCAGGCGCCTCGACCCCTTACACGCTGGACGTGAATCACAACTGGGCCCTCGACTTCGCCGCCAGCGACGGCACGGTCACCCTCGGCATCGAGAACATGGCCCCGCTGGCGGCGGCGGTGAACTCGAGGGTCGAGTTCTACGGCGTCAACCAAACGGCCGATCCGGACCTGACGCGCCCGACGCTCGATCTGGAATTCTGTCCGTAGCGGGACCGCGGTCATCAGCCCAGGTGGGCGGGTCGTCCCGGTACGTCCCCCAGCAGCCGGCCCAGACATTCCTTCCCCATCGGCCAGTCACCCAGCCCGCTGCCGGCGTTGATGTGACCGCACGGGCCCGCGTCGATGAACTCGCTTCCCCAGGCCGCGGCGAGCGCCCGCGAGAACGCCAGCGTCGAGTAAGGATCGTCGTGGCTCGCCACGAGGATGCTGGGGAACCCGAGGGGCCTCCGCGGCAGCGGCTGAAATCCCACGATGTCCTTGGGGAACGCCGGGCGGTCGGGATCCGGCGGCGCCACCAGCAGCGCGCCGCGGATTTTTCGCTTCGCCGTGGCCGCCCAGTGCGCGACCTGCAGGCAGCCCAAGCTGTGCGCCACGAGGATCGTGTCCGGACCCGCCTCCGCCACGGCAAGCTCGAGTCCCGCCACCCAGTCCTTGCAGACGGGGTGATCCCAATCCTCGACAGGGACGCGGCGCGCGCCCGGTAGATCGCGCTCCCACTTCGTTTGCCAGTGCTCCGGCCCCGAGCCGTTGTAGCCGGGGAGAATCAGCAGCGCGGCGGGCATCTCACCCGCCATTTTGCGTTCCCGCTATCCGCCGAGCAAGCGATCCAGGTTGGCTTTCTCCCACGCGGTGGCGCGGGCGAAGTCGGGATAGCTCTGCTCGTCCTCGAGGAACGCCTCGCTGTGGAAGATGCGCCGGCGCCCCTTCTTCACGATGTCGTGCCGTCCGTGCAGCATCTCGTGGAACACGATCCAGCGGATGAAGTAGGCGGGCACGTCCTCCTGATCGAGGACCGGATGAATGCGGATGATGCGATCCTCGACGGCGAAGCTTCCCATCTTGATCGATCGCCGCGCCTTGCGCGCCGTGACCGGTCCCCAGGTGATGCGCGCCTGCAGCTTCGCATCGAACCGCTCGGTGTTCACGCTGTCGAAGATGGCCTGCAGGTCGTGATACTTGCCGGCGGTGCGGCCGTTGAACGGGCGCGGCTTGCGCTCCTGGCGTTTGATGACGTGCTGGTTGCGCTCGATGTAGTCGCCCAGAAGCTGCGAGGCGCGCCGGTCGTTGTGCACGACGTAGCGGGCCAGGGCGCGGATCATGCGCGGGGGGGCGCCCACGAACATCTTGTGCAACCGGAGGCGATAACCGTCCGGCCGTCGCCGCACGGAGATCATGCTGTAGTTGTTGTCGGTCAGCGTGAGGTCGAGCCCCTTGCCGGGCGGCAAGTACAGCTTCAGCGCGACGCTGACGGCGCGGGCCTGGGTCGGAAGATCATCGATCGCGGGGAGGCGCGCCTCCCGTGGCGCGGCGGGCGGACGAAGGGCACGGCGAGACTCGGGCGGGGTCGCGGAGTCGCGAGCAGACGGGGCGGCGAATAACGATAGTTGACCGGGCGCGCGCGTGGCGGGAACAAGGGAGTCCCTGGCGGAGTCTCGGGTCAAGGTGGCCTCTCTTTGAGCATGCTCTCCCTCGGTTGAGCATTGAAAAGGCTAGCAGCACGTTCCGATCGAGGCAAAAAACTCACCTGTTTGCAGAGTTGCTAGGTGTGCGCACTAATTCGGATTTTCCTGTTGATAACTTGACGCCGTCGCGGGAGATATCGAAGCCAGATGCACGTCAATATTTTGTACTTTGCCGTTCTGCGCGAACGGCGCGGGGCGGCCACCGAAACGTTGGAGCTGCCCGTCGGTGGCGACGTGGCGATGGCGCTGGCGATCATTGCCAAGCAGCACCCCCAGGTGGCGCCGCTGCTGCCGCGGGCCCAGGTGGCCATCAACCAGATCGTCGTGGCGGCGACGACCCTGCTGGGCGACGGAGACGAGCTGGCGCTGCTGCCGCCCGTCTCTGGTGGCTCGACCACTCGCATCGCCGTTCGCGACGTGCCGCTGGTGCTGGACGCCGTGATCGACGCCGTGACGGGCCCCGAGCGGGGCGGCCTGGTGACCTTCAGCGGACTGGTGCGGCGGCAGGGGCGCATCCCGGATGTGGTGCGGCTGGAATACGAGGCCTATCGCGAGATGGCCGAGCGGGTGCTGACCGAGATCGCCGACGAGATCGAGCGGGAGTCGCCGGGCGCGCGGGTGGCCATTCATCACCGCGTCGGCTCGCTGGCGGTGGGCGAGGCGGCCGTCGTCGTGGCAGCGGCAGCGCCCCATCGCGCCGAGGCGTTCGAGGCCTGCCGGGCCGCCATCGATCGTCTGAAGAGCCGCGCGCCGATCTGGAAGAAGGAGATCGGCGCGGACGGCGCCGAATGGATCGAGCACTGCTGCTGAGCAACTGAACGGCGGGCGCGCCGATAGCTGCCTTCGCCATGGCGCGTGGGCACGACAGCAGCAAAAACGACAGCAACGAACCGGCGGCCGCCGCCTCCACGATCGTGGGGAACGATCCGCGCCTGCTCTCGGTGCTGGGCACGGTGGCACGGATCGCACCGACCGGAGCACCGGTGCTGGTGACGGGGGAGAGCGGCACGGGGAAAGAGCTGCTGGCTCGTCGCCTTCACGATCTGGGACCGTCGCCGCGCGGTCCGTTCGTGGCGGTCAACTGCGGAACCCTGCCGCGCGAGCTCGCCGACAGCGAGCTGTTCGGGCACGAGCGGGGCGCGTTCACGGGGGCGCACGGGCGCAAGCTCGGTTGGTTCGAGGAGGCGGACGGCGGGACCTTGGTGCTCGACGAAGTGGGCGAGCTGCCGCTCGAGCTGCAGCCCAAGCTGCTGCGGGTGCTGGAGACGGGGCGGGTGCGGCGCGTGGGCGGCAACGGCGAGGTGAACGTGAAGGTGCGGCTGGTGGCCCTGACGCTGCGCGATCTTCCCCGCGAGGTCGAGCGGGGGGCATTTCGGCTCGATCTGTATCACCGGCTGGCCGGCTTCGAGGTGACGCTGCCGCCGCTGCGGGAGCGACGGGGAGACTTACCGGGGCTGGTGCGCCGCTTTCTCGACGAGCTGGCGGGCGAGATGGGACCGCGCACCATCGACGACGCGGCGCTGGCGCGGCTGGCGGCGCACGAGTGGCCGGGCAACGTGCGCGAGCTGAGGAACGTGGTGCGGCGGGCGGCCCTGAACTGTCCGCGGCACATCGTCCTGGAAGGGTTGGAGCTGCCGCGCCGGACCGCCGCCTACGACGTGGTCGACCACCCCGGGTCCACGACGGACTGCTTGCCCGGGCCGCCGCGTCTGTCGGACGACGACGGCCCGCCCGCGCCGAGCGCCGACGTGTCGGCGGACGATCTGCTCGCCATCCGGAACCGGACCTTCGACGAGATCGAGCGGTCGGTTTACCAGTGGGCGCTGCGGCGGAACGGGGGAAGCCGCCGGCGGGCCGCGCGGGCGCTGGGGCTGGCGCGGTCGACCTTCTGCGACAAGGTCAAACGCTTCGGGATCGCGTGAAGCGGGCGCGCCACAGCAGCACGCTCATGATGCCGCCGAAGGTGAACGCCGACAGGGCGAGCGACACGTGAATGCCGACGGCGCTGCCCACGAGCCCGACGGTGATGCCGCTGAAGGCGCGCAGGCCGAGCGACGACATGTTGAACAGGCCCAGCACGCGGCCGCGAATCGCCCCCGGCGCATGCAGCTGTACCAGGGTCTGCATCATGCTGCTGAACGACAGCTCGAAGAAGCCGGCCGTGAACAGCAGCGCGAGCGCCAGGGGATAGACGCGGACGCAGGCGAACCCGACCAGCGCCATGGCCCAGCCCAGCGCCAGACGCAGCGCCGAGCCCGCGTTGGTCGGCAGCAGGCCGCCCCGGCTCTCCAGCAGGAAGCCCGCCACCAGCGCGCCGGCGGCGTCGGCGGCCAGCAGCATGCTGTACGACGTGCCGGGGTCGCCGTGGCCAAGGTCGTGGGCGAAGCCGGGCATCTGCGCCTGATAGCTGTTGCCCACGAAGAACGATGCCCCGCCCGCCAGCAGGATCATGGTGACGAGCACCGGTATCCCTTTGACGTCGCGGATGGTCTGGATGATGTCCTGCAGACCGCGGACCGCCCGCTTCGCGGGCGCCCGGTCACCCCGGAAGTATCGGCCGTAGGGTGCCCGGATCAGCCACAGCACCAGCGGCAGATAAAACACCGTGTTCAGGAAGATGCCGCGGGTCGGGCCGAGGGTCAGCATGATGACGCCCCCGACGGCGGGCCCGACCAGCACGCCCAGGTAGCGACCGGTGGCGTTCAACCGCACGGCGCTGGGCAGCAGCGCGGGGCCGACGATGTCGTGCAGCAGCATCTGGCTGGACGTCTGCCACAGCACGCCGGCACAGCCGTGCAGCACCAGCAGCAACATCGCGGCGCCCATGGTCAGGCTGTCGGTGACGAAGAAATACCCCCACCCCAGCGAGGCGGTGATGAACAGCAGCATCCCTGCCTGGATGATGCGCCGGGCATCGAAGCGGTCGTTCAGCGCGCCGACAGACACCGAGAACGCCAGATAGGGGAGCCAGTGCGACAGCACGGCGAAGCCGCCCAGCGCAGGCGAATGGAACTTCTGGAAGGCGACCCAGTAGCTGATCACGTGCTCGATGTTGTCGGCCATCATGGCCAGCACGTAGGTGATGAAATGGGCGCGGTAGCCGGGCAGGCGCAGGGCCGCGAAGGCGCGCGGCTTCTCGGGCGCGGTCGCGGAAGCAGAGGTCGTCATGGTCGCTATCCCGCCGCCAGCAGGTCGTAGATCTTGCGGCGCGCCTCGACCAGCACGGCCGTCGCGCTGGCGCGCTGCTCGACCGTTCCCACGACGGCGATCTGCTTGATGGCCATGCGCACGGCGTCCAGCGCCTCGCGCAGCCCGCGCGCCGCCGGATCCTCGCTGGCGGCCTGCCAGGGGGTGTCCTCGCCACGGCGCACGCGCTCCTTCGCCTCGGTCTGCCCGCGGCGGGTCAGCGTGTAGATGCGCTTGCCGTCGCGCTCCTCGGACGAGACCAGCTCCTCGTCAGCCAGCATCTGCAAGGTCGGGTAGATCGAGCCGGGGCTGGGGCGCCAGGCGCCCGCGCTGGCGCTCTCCAGCCGCTGCCCCAGCTCGTAGCCGTGGGCGGGGCCCGACTCGAGGGCGAACAGCAACGCGGCGCGCACGTCGCCGTGACGCAGCCGGCCGCGCCGTTGAAGGCGTTCGGGATGATGGATATCGGAATGTGTCCTTGGCAGTCGCATGATGTCGCGATATATCGTAATTAGTCGTGACCAATTGTCAAACGCCCGCCTCGAGGCCCCGAAACAGGGCAAAACGCCCGACGCTGACATCGTTGTGACGGAGTCATTAAGGACCGCTGACAGAAGCGTCGATACAACTGAAGCGTGTCAGCGACCACGATTGACGTTCCCCCCACCCCTCCGCGCCTGAGCTGGACCTCCTACATCCGGGCCACCACCGTCCTGTTCTGGGGCGTTCACCTGGCCGCGCTGCTGGGCGTGGTCTACTGCGGATGGTCCTGGCGCGGCGCCGGCCTGGCGCTCGCCTCCTACTACATTCGCATGATCGTCGTGACGGCGGGCTACCACCGCTATTTCTCGCACCGATCGTACAAGACTTCGCGGGTGTTCCAGTTCCTGCTGGCGCTCGGCACGCAGAGCGCCGCTCAGAAGGGGGTGCTGTGGTGGGCCGGTCATCACCGCTGGCACCACAAGCATTCGGATACCCAGAAGGATGTACATTCGGCCAAGCTGCGCGGCTTCTGGTACGCCCACCTGGGCTGGATCCTCCGCGACGAGTGGACCGACACCGACACCTCGACGGTCAGCGACCTGGCCCGCTTTCCCGAGCTGCGCTTCCTGAATCACCCCGCGATCGCGATGCTGCCGACGGTGTTGCTGGCGCTGGCGTTCCTCTTCCTGGGGGGACTCACCGGGCTGGTGTGGGGCTACTTCGTCTCGACCGTGTTGCTGTGGCACGGCTCGTTCTCGGTGAACTCGCTGGCTCACCTGTTCGGCAAGCGCCGCTACGAGACGGGCGAGGAATCGAAGAACAGCTTCTGGCTGGCCCTCGTCACCACGGGCGAGGGCTGGCACAACAATCACCACTTTTATCAGAGCTCCGCGAACCAGGGCTTCCACTGGTGGCAGATCGACGTGACCTACTACGTCCTGCGCATGCTGGCGGCCGTGGGGTTGGTGTGGGACCTGCGTCGCCCTTCGCCCGAGCTGGTCGCAACGCCCCGGCCGGGCTCCACGAGCGAGCCCTTGACCTTCATTTCGCCCGAAACGACGTCTGACGCGGCGTAAACGCCGCCGCTCTGACAAGATAAGGGGGTTGAAGCACCGCTCCCCCACCACGGTCTTTCTGCACCGCGCACGGCTGATCTTCATGCTGACGGCGCTGATCCCGACAGTGCTGATGACGGTGATCGGCGTGGTGCTGCTGGCCACCGGGGGTTCGAAGTCAGCGTCGGTCGTGGGCGGTATCCTGGTGCTCGCCTTCTGCGCGACGGCGCTGACCGGATACACGCTGGGGACAATCTTCGTCACGCGTGGGGCCACCCTGGCCGCCGTGCAGAACGAGTTCCTGTCGTCGGTGTCGCACGAGCTGCGCACCCCGATGACGTCGATCCGCATGTTCATCGACACGCTGCGCGAGGGGCGGGTCAAGGACGAGGTCGAGAAGCAGCGCTGCCTGACCGTCATCCATCAAGAGCTGGCGCGGCTGGACGGTCTGGTGGGCAAGCTGTTCACGCTGTCCAAGATCGAATCGCAGCACGCCGCCTTCGACAATCGAACGGTGGCCATGTCGGCGGTCATCGACGAGGCGCTGGTGGCGTTCGAGGCGATCCGCTTCGGGGGGAAGGTCGAGCTGAGCGTCTCGCTCGAGCCGGGCCTCATGGTGCAGGGTGATCATTCGGCGCTGGCGCAGGCGGTGGCGAACCTGCTGGGCAATGCCTGGAAGTACACCCCGGCGGAGGGCAAACGGATCGCCGTCGCGGTCACCGGCGATCAGACGCACGTCTTCATCACCGTGTCGGACAACGGGATCGGCATCCCGCGGACCGAACAGGAAATCATCTTCGACAAGTTCCAGCGCGGCCAGGCCGCCCTCGACAGCGGCAGCGCCGGCACCGGCCTGGGGTTGGCCATCGTACGGGCCATCATCAAGGCGCACCGGGGCCGGGTGGACGTCCGCTCGGAAGAGAACGAGGGGGCCCGCTTTCGCATCGTCCTGCCGCGACGAAACGCGGAGGCGGCATGACCGTCCCCGACGTCGTCGAGACGGGCGCGCTGGTGACGGTCGTCGAGGACGATCCGGCCATCGCCGAGGGGCTGTCGTTGAATCTGCGGCTGCAGGGCTACCGCACCGAGGCGGTGGGCGATGGCGAGACGGCGCATGCGCGCATCGAGGCCAGCCGGCCCGACCTGGTGTTGCTCGACATCTCGCTGCCCAAGCGAAACGGCATCTGGGTGCTGGAGCGGCTGCGGGAGGCGGAGAACCACGTCCCCGTCATCGTGCTGTCGGCGCGTCAGGACGAGTTCGACAAGGTGGCCGCGCTGCGCCTGGGAGCCGACGACTACGTGACGAAGCCGTTCGCGCTGGCCGAGCTGCTGGCCCGGGTGGGGGCCCTGCTACGACGCGCCCGCATCCGCGACGCGGCCCCGCGGCCGCCCGCCGAGGCGCCGCCGCCCGTTCCCGTGGCCCCCCCGGAGCTCCCGGTCCGGCGCGAGGACGGGCTGCGCTTCGGCGACGTTGTCGTCGATCTCGACGCGCGCACGGTGACGCGCGCCGGCCGGCCGGTCAAGGTCACGCACCTCGAGTTCGAGCTGCTGGGGTTCCTCTGCCAGAGCAACGGCAAGGTGTTCTCGCGCGAGGAGCTGGTCCGTCACGTGTGGGGGCTGCGGCACGCCGGCCAGGCCCGCACCGTCGACAATTTCATGGCCCAGCTGCGCGGCAAGCTGGAGGGAGATCCCGATCGCCCGCGGCATCTGCTCACCGTTCGCGGCAGCGGCTATCGATTCTGCGCCGGCGCCTGAGGCCGCCGCGCTCGCGCGGCGACGCGCCGCCGTGGTAATGCGACCTCCATGTCTCGCGCGCGACTCGTGGTGCCCCGGATCGAGGGAACGATCTACCGCTGGAGCTTCGGAGAGACGACGTTCGAGGTGGATGCGGCGCACGGTGCGCGCGTCACGCGCTTCAGCCTGGGGGGCGATAACATCCTCAGCGGCCCCGAGGTGAACGCGCTCAACTTCGGCGCGACGTTCTGGACCAGCCCGCAGAGCCAGTGGGGCTGGCCGCCTCCGGTCGAGCTCGACTCCGAACCGTACAGCGCGACGCGCCTGGGCGACACGGCCCTGTTCTCGGGGCGCCCCGACGCAACGCTAGGAATCGCCGTGAACAAGCGCGTCTCCGTCGACGGCGCCTCGGGTGTCGTCACGCTCGAATACGAGCTGCGCAATCTCTCTGGCGCGCTCCGCACCGTCGCGCCCTGGGAGATCTCGCGGCACCCCACGCATGGCCTGACGTTCTTCCCGGAGCACGCGCCGATGACCGCGCCCGCGTCGTCGCTGGCGGTGACCCGCGCCGCCGGCGCCGTCTGGTTCGCCTACGAGTCCCCGTCGATCACCGATCACCAGAAGCTCTTCGCGCACGGCGCCGAGGGGTGGATCTGCCACGTCGACGTCGCGCGCCGGCTGCAGCTCGTGAAGCGGTTCCCCGAGCTCGCGCGCGCCGAGCAGGCGCCTGGCGAGGCGAGCATCGAGATCTACGCCGACCCCACGCACACGTACATCGAAGTGGAGCAGCAGGGGGCGTATCGCCCACTCGCCTCAGGGGAGAGCGTCACCTGGCGCGTCGACTGGCTGCTGCGGCGTCTGCCGGCGACGACGACGCTTTCGATGGGAAGCCTCGGGCTGCTGGCGGCGGCTCGCGCGCTCGCGTCGGCCTGACCGGCCTGCGCAGCCCGCGCGCTCACCTCACCTCACCTCACCTCACTGAGGCGGAGGGGGAGGCGGAGGCGGAGGCGGAGGCGGAGGCACCATGCCCTGCGTCTCCTCACCCGGGGGCGGCGTGTCCTCGACCGGAAGCGCCGGCGGAGTACCGGGCGGTGGGCCCGGCGGGGGGGGCGAACCGTTGCCGTCGCTGCCCGCGACAGCACCGCCACCGGTCGCCCCGCCCGCTGGACCCGCTGCCCCGGTCGATCCCGCCGCGCCTGGCATGACGCGGTTGAAAGAACCCCTCATCGCCATCCCCTCGAGCGGCGGTGGCACACCGACGCGCGGGGGAACAGCCGCCACGGTCTGCTCCGGAGGGGGCTGCGGGGGCGGTGGGGGCGGCGGTGGCGCGGCCGGCGGCACCTGCGCCACCGGGACCGGCAGGGGCGCTGGCGGGGGTGCGACCAACGCTGGCGGACGTTGCGCCGCCATCGGCGTCGGCGGAGCCGCCGGCGCGATCGAGGTATGTCCACCCCCCCGTTGCGGTGAAGGGCTGCTTGGCGGGAGCGGCGACGTCGACGACATCACCGGCATCGGCGACAGCAGCGGCCCCGTGATGCGCAGCCCGTAGAAGCCATCGGGGCGCAGGCCGGCCGAGCCCGCCATCTGCAGGATGCTGCCGATCGTGGGGGCGGCGCGCAGCAGCGGCTCACCCAGCTTGAAGCGCAGGTAGGCGTTCACCGTCGAGGCGGGGAGCGGATCGCGCAACGTGACGTCGCCGTCGAGCGTGACCTCGGCGTCGGGCGACTTGATGGCGATCCCCTGCGCCTTGGCTATCCCCTTCTCGATGACGACCCGCCCGGCCAGATCGCCCAACCGGATCTTGGGCAGGGTCAGTCCCGCCGACAGGAAGGGGTTGTTGCCAAACTTGGCGGCGGTCTTTCCATCGCCCACCGTGCAGGCCACGCACTTGAACTCGATCTCGCCGCGCGAGTCGGCGAGCTTGCCGGTCGTCGATTCGATGTGCGCCGTCAGCCCCAGCGTCCCCGCCAGCGGCAGGTTGAACAGCTCGCGCGCGCCCGGCACCTGGGGCATGGCGATGTCGCGAGCGGTGAGATCGATCTTGAAGGGCCCCTTCTTGGGCATCTTCCCCGCGAACGCGATCTGACCGCCCAGGCCGGCCGCCTCGACGTCGAACGCCTCGCCGCGGGACAGCACGACCGGAAGCAGCGCCAACCGCACCGAGTCGAAGCGCGCTTGCATCGGCTTGGCCGACGCCGAGGTCGGCACGATGCGCGAGCGAACGCGCACCTCCTCGAACAGGACGCCGAACGGGAACGACGGCCCCGCCGAACCGATCTCGAGGTCGTAGCCCTGCTTGGCGGCGATGGCGATGGCCGCGTCCTTGACCCGCCCGTACGGGAAACAGAACATCAGCGCGATCAGGTAGACGACGACGCTGACCACCGCATAGGCCAGGGATCGCCGCAGCAGGCGCAGCCGCTCGGGCGAGATCTTCATCGGCTCTCCTTGGCGGACGAACGGGCCTTTCCGCTGGCACCCCCCGCGTCGGAGGCGGCGCCGTCGTCGGTCTTGCGTCGGGGGCCCGCCTTCTCCTTGACCCGCTCGAAGCCCATGGCGGTCAGCTCGGCGTCCAGCTTGTCGGCCTCGGAGAAGCGCCGCTTCAGCGAGATGTGCGTGAAGAAGACGGGGCGCACGCCGGTCTCCACCCGCTTCATGAACTTCGTCAGCGACTGCAGATCGACGTCGCGGATCTTCACGTCGACGTCGTGCTCGATCCATCGCTTCGAGACCGGCGTGGGGGGCCGCTCGTTGCTCTCGGCGATCTGCACCGTCTCCTCGTGCGCCGCGGCCTCCAGGTCGGCGATCAGCTGCGGCGGATCGCTGCCCAGCCGGATCTCCTGGGCCTGGGCGCGCGCCTTCGCCTCCAGGAAGCCGTCGCGGTTCTTGGTGATGGCCGCCAGCGCCTCGCGCACGTCGGCGTTGTTCTGCTCCAGATCGCTGATGCTGCTGAAGGTCAGGTAGACGACCAGGGAGGCCGCCACCACGACGATGACGATGCCCAGCACCGTCACGGAGCGCTTCTCGCGCGCGGGCATGCGCTCCCACTCGGCGCTCAGATAGCCGAGGGGGCGGCCAAGGACCTGACGCGAGAGCTGGCGCGCTCGGTTGCGAATGGTGAGAAGCAGGCTCATGAAAACATCCTCGGATTGACGATGCGCTGGGCTACGGGCATTTCGAGGCCACGGTGAGGGTGAATTGCTTGCTGTCGCCCGACACTTCGGTGACGGTCCCCTTGGTCACGTCCTCGTAGCAGTCGATGTCCTTCAGCTTCTCGGCGATCTCGTCGACGGCGGTGGCGCTGCCCACCGTCCCCTTGATGAACGTCTTCTTGGGGCGAATGTCGAGCTCGGTGATGTCGAGGACGATGTCGTCGTCCGAGGGGACCTTCTTCGAGATCTGCTCCAGCAGGTCGAAGGCGGTGGCGCGCGGCACCGGCGCTAGCTCTTCCTTGAAGCCCTTGCGCAGCAGCTGCGTCACCTCCTTGGCGTCGGTGCGTGGCTGGCCGAAGATCTCCTGCGTGGCCGTCTTCAGGTGGGCGTCGAGCGCCTTCTTCTCGTCACCCAGGTTCGACAGCGCCGCGAAGACATCGAGGCCCCCCGCCACCAGCACCGTGGCCGCCAGCAGCATCAGATGGCCCGCCTTCTGCCGCAGCGCCGAGAAGCTCACGCTGTAGATGAAGGGCCCGCGGCGCAGATCGATCTCGCGTCCCCCCCGGCTGGCGGCGATGCCGATCGCCGTGGCCAGCGCGAACGAGCTCGACTCCGTGGCGGCGTAGGAGAGCCGCATCGTCTTCTGCAGATCGGCGATGGCCTCGTCGACCGCGACCACGGCGCCGTTGCCGACCTTCGCGATCACCTCCTGCGCGCCGCGATCCTGGCTCTGCAGCGTGTTCGGCACCGACAGAAAACCGACCGGCAGGTCGAGCTCGTCCTGGAAGAAGCCGGCGATGCCGCGCAGGCGCGCCGTGCCGCCCGTCAGGTGCAGCGCGCCGATTTCCCGGTGGGAGGCGGCCCGGAACGCCGCCAGGGTCTGGCGAACCTCGCGCACCAGCGGCGCCAGGGTGGCGCGCATGATCTCGTTCGGCCGCCCGTCGCGCGTGCCGGTCATGGGGGCTCCGGCCGCCAGCAGGCGCGCCTCGGTGCGCTTGAACTGCTCTGCCCGGTCGTGGTTCAGCTCCAACCCCTCGGCCAGCGCCATGGTCAGGTGATGACCGCCCCGCATGATGGTGCGGGCGGCGATGCCGGCGCGGTCGCGGCCGATGAACAGGTTCGAGCGCAGGTGTCCGATGTCCAGGATCGCCACCACCTTGCCCGACTCCTCGTCGGCCCGCGGATCATCGATGGGGAGCGCCCGGTAGGCCACCGGCGCCGCGTACAGCGAGCGCGGATCGACGCCGCCCGTTCGCAGCGATTCCAGCAGCGCGGCCACGTCGGTCTGCTTCGCCGCCACCGCCAGCACGCTCGACCCGTCGTCGGACGACCGGACGGTCACGTGATCGAACACCACCTCGTCGAGGGCGTGAACGATCTGCCCCTCCAGCTCGAAGCCGATGACCTGATCGATCTTGCGGGGGTCGCCGAACGGCAACTCCAGCGAGCGGATCGAGAGCTGATCGCCCGGCATGGCGACGTAGAGCATGGCGTCCGAGGAGACCCGCGACAGCCCTTCGCGCACCGCCTCCATCTGCCGTTCGATGAGCGGGGTCTCCCCCTCGACCACCATCTCCTCGAAGGCGCCCCGAAACACGTTCTGGCGGAAGCCGAC
Source organism: Polyangia bacterium (assembly GCA_036500205.1). GTDB lineage: Bacteria > Myxococcota_A > Polyangia > Fen-1088 > Fen-1088 > DASYCK01. The sequence goes on from DASYCK010000241.1 coordinate 15,627, forward strand.
GTCGAACACCACGAACTTGATCGAGAACGCGCCGACGTCGATGCCGCAAATGGGGTGGGCCATGGCTCTTTCGCTACTCCTCTCGCCAGTATTGCAGGACGCCTGCGGCCTGCTCGGACGCTGGATTCAGCGTCATGGGATTTTCCATGATCCGGCCGGTGTCGACGATGGCCGTGATCTTCTTCTTCACCTTGCCCGACTCGCCGGTGGCGATGATGCGGTAGGTGCGCGGGGGCGCCACGTAGGCGACCTGATCCAGCGCGGCCTTGTCGATCGTCACCGGCCGCATCCCCGACAGCACGCGGTAGCGCGGATCGTCGGTCAGCACGGCGGTCTCGGGCTTGGTGAGGACCGCCAGCACGGTGTCGAGGCTGTCGAAGCCGCCGCTCGAGGCGCGATCGCAGAGCACCGTCGCCAGTGGATAGAGCTTGGTGTCGTCGAGGATGGTGGGATCGGCGGTGGCGGCCTTGGTGGGGTCGCCCATGGCGGCGGCGCGGATGACCCCCATCACCAGCGGGGCGCAGTCGCCCTCCTTGTTGCTGATGGTGCCCATGTTCAGGCGGCAGGTGCGGTTGGGATCCGAGTTCGGATGGGTGGTCAGGTAGGGCCCGAACGCCTCCATGAAGGCGTCGGAGACCCCGCGCACCATCTTGACCTCGTCCAGCGAATCGAACGAGTTGTTGTGGGCCCGGTACTTGTCGCGCGGGTCGGCGTCGTAGTGGTAGTCCTCGGCCGAGCCGGAGGCGCTGCCGTCGAACGAGAACATCTGCAGGTCGTAGTCGGAGAAGTCGATGATGGCCCGCGCCACGTCGGCCCGCGAGTTGAACTGTCCCCCCGTGTCGGCGTCGCTGAACAGGCGATCGTAGCGCTGCGAGAAGAACAGCCCCATCAGCAGTCGGTAGACGATCTTCTGGTGGGCGGCGTCGTGAAAACCGGCGGCGCAGTTGAGATCGATCTTGCCGTCCTCGGGGATGATCTCGGCGTCGAAGCGCCCCGACTTCAGGCCCAGGCCCTTGGCGTTCGTCAGATCGAGGCCGATCAGCGAGCCCAGGCTGGATGCCTCCTCCTTCGAGCCGCTGAAGAAGCCCATCAGCATGTCGGCGTAATCGGTGACGCGCAGGCTGATGCCCAGCCCGCCCGCTGGCGCCGCGGGAGTGGCGCTGCCGCTCGTTCCGCCGGCGCCCCCCATCGCGGTCTGCAGCAGCTTCTGCGCCTGGGCCATCACCGGATCGATGAACTTCGTCTGGATCTTGATCAACAGCCGGCCCAGGTTGACGGACGAACGCGCCATGTAGTGGGCGCGCAGTTCGTCCCTGGCGTTCGCCGCCTCGGCTGCGTCGACGGTGGTGCCGAACGTGAACTCACCCACCAGCGCGATCATCAGCGCCAGCCAGGTGATGACGACCAGCAGCGCCACGCCGCGATCGCGGGGCGGTCGCGCCGCCCAGCGGGCTTTCCATGAGGCGGTCCGCGTCGACTTCATCGGTAGCCCACCTTCTCGGTCAGCTGGATGCGCGCGTCGGTGGCGTACGTGACCTCTTGACCGTCGCCGTCGACCACGGTCAGGGCGATGTGGACGTGCGACGGGAGAAAGCTCCACCCCGTCACCTTGGTGTCCCAGTCGTCGTGCCACTCCTTCTTGCGGTAGTCGTAGTAGCTGAACTTCAGCCGCACCACGTCGGGACAGAGGACGTAGGTCTCTCCCGGCACCTCGTGAGGATCCTTGGACATCAGCCGGCGCGTCTCCCGGCGCATCAGGTTCAAGATGCGCCGGTCCTCGGGATCGCGCTCGCCGAAGTAGCCGATGATGGCCGCGTCCCCCTCGGGCGCGCCGCTGCGCAGCCGCTGGTGCGCGAAGGCCGAGAACCACAGCTCGTCGACGTCGGGGCGGCTCACGCCCAGGAACTGTGTGCGCGGCAAGGTCGAGTCCGGCTCCTCGCTCTCGGACAGGAACGACATCTCGATCTCTCGCGCCATGCGCAACAGCGCGGTGCGCACCGTGTGCGTCCGCTCCTGCGCCGCCTCGATGCGCTTCTTGTTGTGCGAAGCCTGGCTGAACGAGCTCCACATGAGCGTGGTGATCAGCGCCAGGATGGCGATGGCGAGCATCACCTCGATCAACGTGAACGCGGCGTCACGCCGCCGCTGGGTCGGGCGAAGCGCAATCATTTCTTCACCGGCGGCGGGGTCGACGTCCCCGACGTTCCCCCCTGGCCTCCGCTCAGCCCTTGGCCCAGCGACAGCGCCAGGTCCAGCTTGGCGGGATCGGTCACGTACGTCACCACCTCGATCGACTGCTCGGGGCGCCGCCGCTCGGTCCAGAACACCCGCACGGTGACCCGCCGGACCGACTCCTCCAGGCCGATGCGCACCGGCTCGATGAACATACCCATCAGGCCCCCGACCATGCCGGTCAGCGCCTGCATCGGATCTTTCTTCTGCGACAGATCCCCCGACGCCTGCTGCGCCGTCTGCGCCATGTCGGTGGGGAGCTGGATCTTCTCGATGGCGGTGGTCCACGAGAAGTCGCGGAACCCCTCCTCGACGAAGGTCCCCTCCTCGTTCTCGTCGAGATCCTGAAAGCCCTTCTCGATCAGATGATCCTCGAGGGCCACGATCTTCCCGCGCGCCAGGAACGTCCCCGTGGTCAGCATGCGCGCGTGCGCCGTGGCGCGCATGTTGTTGCTGACGACGCTCAACAGGACGACCAGGGTCAGGGCCAGGATGGCCACCGCCGCCATGACCTCCAGCAAGGTGAAGCCCTGGTCGCGCCGGGCCGCCGCGCGCCGCGACGTCATTGTGCGTCGTTCCCCTCGTCGTCGACCCGGACGTCGATCGGCGGCTGCACGTACGAATTCACGATGCGAACACGCCCCGTTATCGGGTGAACGACCAGCGAATAGATCGTTTGCTCGGTGGGATCGCTCAGGTGCACGATGGCCGGCTCGGTCTGGCCGAGCGGGAAGAAGTAGATGTACGCGCGCCCCTTGGTGATGGGGTCGGCCATGCGCGGCGTGAACACGTCCATGACCTCGGTGTTCTTCAAGGTGACCGGCTTCAGCGCCGTCTCCTTGAACGCGCCGAAGCGGGCCCGCTTGGGGCGAAAGTCCATGGGCAGGACCTTCGTCATGTCGATGTCGCCCGACGCCTCCGCCAGCTCCTTCCGCTGCGCCTCCTTCTCGTCCAGCCGCGCCTCCAGCTCGGCCAGCTTCTTCTGCGACGACTCGGTCTCGGGAGTGCGCGGGAGGTAGAACTGATCGTCGGAGACCTCCGCCCAGTACTTCCCCTGGTCGAGGTCGATGACCAGCCGGTGATACTTCCCCGTGGTCGAGGCCCGGTCGAACAGGTAGCGAATCGCCCCCGCCATGTGGGTGACGCTGGCGCGGAGATCGCTGCGCGCCAGCGAGCGCAGGCCACGGATCGACAGCCCGGCCAGGATGCCGACGATCGCCAGCACCACCAGGATCTCGATCAGCGTGAAGCCGCTATGTGCCCGCCGCTGGCGCATGCTCCGCTATTGCAGGTCCCAGGAATTGATGTCGTCGGGGGTGCCCTGCTGCTTGTCGGGGCCGTACGAGGCGACGTCCACGCCGTCGGGATCCTTGATGCCGGGGCAGCGGAACATGTAGGCGGTGCCCCAGGGGTCCTTCATCTGACTCTTCGTCAGGTCGCCCTGGGCGATCAGCTCCTCGATCCCCTTGGGGCAGGCGCTGCTCGTCCCCATGTTGGCGGCGGCGGCGTTGGCGATCTTGCCCACCACCATCTTGGCCGTCTCGATCTTGGCCTTCTTCAGCTTGGGCACCACGCCGAAGCTGACGGCGCCGGCGATGAGGCCGATGATCACGATGACGATCATGACCTCGATGAGGGTGAAGCCCCGCTGGGCCGCCCGCGCGATCCGGTTACCTCGAAATGAAAAAGCGTTCATCGGAGTCTCCTTTTTGTTCACAGCCGTCACTGCACGAAGTTCTGCATGTCCAAGATGGGGGTGAGGATCGAAAACACCACGAACACGACCACCAGCGCCATCGTCACGATGATGGCCGGGGACAGGATGGTGGTCAGGCGCGCCACCTTGCCGTCGACCTCGCGCTCGTAGGCGCCGGCGACGTTCTCCAGCATGGTCTCGAGCTGGCCCGAACGCTCGCCGACGGCCACCATGTGCACCATCATCGAGGGGAACTGCTTCGACTTACGCAAGGTGACGGCGATCGACTCGCCCTCGCGGATGGCGTCGCGGGCGTTCTCGACGACCTTCTCCAGCACGGTGTTGTTCAACACCTTCTTGGTGATCTCCAGCGCCGTCAGCACCGGCACGCCCGCCGCCAGCATGGTGGCCAAGGTGCGCGAGAAGCGCGCCACGCCCACGAAGCGGATCAACGGACCAATGACCCAGGCGCGAAGCTTGATGCGATCGAGCAGATCCCGCCCCTTGGGGGTGCGTGACCAGCGTCGGAAGCCGAAGTACCCGCCGATGCCGAGCGGGATGAGCAGCCACCAGTAGCTGCCGACGGTGCCGGAGACGAAGATGAGGAGCTGGGTGTTCCAGGGGAGCGTCTTCCCCATGTCCTCGAACACCGAGGTGATCTGGGGAACGACCACCACCAGCAAGACGCCCATCACCAGCGAGCCGAGCACCATCATGATGACGGGGTAGGTCAGCGCGCCCGACACCTTCGACTGCAGCGCCAGCTGCGAATCGAGAAAGGCGGCCAGCCGCAGCAAGACGGCGTCCAGGTTGCCGGCGGCCTCGCCCGAGCGAACCATGTTCACGTAGAGGTCGGAGAACAAGGTGGGGTGCTCGGACAGCGTGTCGGCCAGCGACGCTCCCTCGTTCACCTTCTGGCGGATGCCGGCCAGCACGCGCTCGAGCTTCTTGTTGTCGGACTGCTCGGACAGGGCGCTCAGCGTCTCGGCGAGGGGGATGCCGGCCGCCAGCAACGTCCCGATCTGGCGGGTGAGCACGGCCACCTCTTGCGGGCGAACGCGCTCGAGCATCTGCTGGAAGTCGACGTTGCGCTGAAAGAACCCCTTCGGCTTCGCCCCCGCCGCGGCCGACGCCTTCGCGGCCTTGCCGCCGCTGCCCAGCACCTCGGCCAGCTCGGTGATGAAGATGCCGTCCCTGCGCAGCGCCTGCCGCAGAGCCTTGCCGCCATCGGCGTCGCGCGTCCCGCCAACGGACTTCCCGCTGCCGTCGAGCCCTTTCCACGCGTACAAGGACATGACGTCGCTATTCCACGTCCTGCATGGTGATCATCAAGGCCCGCAGGGGGGACTGCGTCCCCCCTGCGGGACCCCCCTCCAAAGATCGACGCCGGATTCTCTGGCCTGTCGCCTCTCCGGGCGGCAAAGCCGCCCTCCGATCAACCGAGAAACGAAGAGGGAATTGCATCAATCCACGTCCTGCGTGGTGATCATGAGGACCTCGGCCGTGGTGGTCATGCCGGCCAGGACCTTCTGGGCACCGTCGTCGCGCAGGGTGCGCATGCCGCCGTGGGCGACGGCGTGGCGCTTGATGCTCTGGGCGTCGGCGTTCTTGATGGTCAACTGGCGGGTCGCCTCGTCGATCATCAGCAGCTCGTAGATGGCCGTTCGCCCCTTGTAGCCTGCCCCCAGGCAGGCCGGGCAGCCGCCGTTGTGGGCGCGAAACAGCAGGCCCTCGGGCGGCACCCAGTTCTCGTCCCCCTTGAAGCGCACGCGCCGCGCCCGCCCTTCGGTGAACGCCACCGGATCGATGCCGATGCTGCTCAGATCCTCGGCCGTCGGCGTGTAGGTCTCGCGGCAGACGCGACAGATGCGGCGCACCAGCCGCTGCGCCAGCAGCGCCATCAACGATGACGCCACGAGAAACGGCTGCACACCCAGGTCGACCAGGCGGGTGATGGCGCCCGCGGCGTCGTTCGTGTGAATGGTCGACAGCACCAGGTGACCGGTCAGGGACGCCTGGATGGCGATCTCGGCCGTCGACACGTCACGAATTTCACCGACCATGATGACATCCGGATCATGACGCAAGAATGACCGCAGGCCCGCCGCGAACGTCAGCTCGATCTTGTCGTTGACGGCCGTCTGCGAGATGCCGTCCAGCTGATACTCGACCGGATCCTCGATGGTGAGGATGTTCAGCTCGGGCGAGTTGATCTTGGCCAGACAGGCGTAGAGCGTCGTCGTCTTGCCCGACCCGGTCGGTCCGGTCACCAGCAAGATGCCGTGCGGACGATGAATCAGATCATCCATCTGGCGCAGGTGATCGTCGCCGAAGCCGATGTCCGCCAGATCATGCAGCACCGACTCGCGGTCGAGCAGACGGATGGTGATGCGCTCGGCGGTGCCGGCCTTGACCGTCGGGACGGTGGCGACGCGCATGTCGATGTCCTTGCCGGCGATCTTGCGGCGGATGCGGCCGTCCTGGGGCAGGCGCTTCTCGGCGATGTTCAGCCCGGCCATGATCTTCACGCGCGAGATGATCGACGGCATGAACTGCTTGTTGGCGCGGCGCACCTCGTACAGCTCGCCGTCGATGCGGTAGCGGACGACCACCTCCTTCTCGCCCGGCTCGATGTGGATATCGCTGGCCCGCTCCTTCACGGCGTTGAACAGCAGCGAGTTCACCCAGCGGATGATGGGGGCCTCGTCGGTGACGTCGAGGATGTCGACCAGCTCCTCGCTGCCACCCTCCTCGTCCTCGTCCTCCCCTTCGCCCAGGTTGCCGCCGGTGTCGTGCTTCTTGCCGTAGACGGCGTTGATCAGCTCGAGGATCTTCGTGGGCGAGTGCAGGACCGGCTGAATCTCGGCGCTCAGCTGCCCGCGCAGATCGTCCATCGCGCCCACGTCCAGCGGGTCGGCGGTGGCCACCAGCACGGTCCCCGCCTCCGCCCGCAGCACCAGCAGCCGGTGCTGCTTCGCGAAGCCGATGGGGATCTTGGTCGCCAGCTCGGCGTCCACGTCGTCGGTCTTCAGGTCACCGAGCACGGCGATGCCGAGCTGACGCCCCAGCGCGGCCAGCACGTCCTCGTCGGTGGCGGCGCGCATCTTCACCAGCACCTCGCCGATGCGGCCGCCCTCCTTCTGCTGCAACACCAGCGCCTGCTCGAGCGTGTCGACGGTGACGCCGCCGGCGCCGAGCTCGAGCAATATCTGTCCTAAGAGCTTGTGACCCACGGAAGGCCTTTCACCGATTTTGCGTGGGGGGCAACGTGCCGGACGGGATCGTCACCACGGGGGGCGCCGTTCCAGCGGGCGGAGCCACCGTACTGGGGGCCGGCGGAGACGTCGGAGAGGGGGGAGATGTGATGGCGTTGCCCGGGAACGTCGTCGACGTCGAGCCCGGCGTCGGCTCGGGCGCCGGGGGCTGCGGCAGCGGCGCTCCGGCGGGCGAGCCCACCGGCACGGGCACCGGAAGCACGGCGGCGCCGCTGTTCGCCGGCGCGGTGGGGGCGGGTGCCGCCGGCGCGGCGGGAACGCCCGGTCCCATCGTCGGCGTGGGCGCGCTGGGCGTGGCGGGGCCCGCCGGCATGCTGGTGCCCGACGGGTGCATGTTGATGGGAATGTCGAGCGCCCCCGCCTCTTCCAGCGAATCCTTCTCGCGGTTGCGCTGAAGGGCGTCCTCTTCTTCCTCGATCTCGCGCACGCCGCGGTTGATCTCCTCGAGCATGCCGCGCTTGCGTCGGTAGTCGATGGTCGCCTCGGGGTTGACGACGTCCTGCTTGCCGAAGCGCTCCACGAACTCGCGGCGCTCCTTCAGCTTCTTCTCCAGCACCCGCCGCAGGTCGGCCTGGTCGGTGATCACGTACGGGGTCAGGGCGATGAGGATGTTGGTCTTCTCGATCGTCTTGGTGGTGTTGCGGAAGAAGAAGCCCAGGATGGGGATGTCACCCAGGAAGGGAATCTTCACCACCTTCTCGACGTCGCGATCCTGCGACAGACCACCGATGACGATGGTCTGCTGATCGCGGGCCACCACCGTGGTCTTCGCGCTGCGCTTCGAGGTGGCGGGGCCCAGGCCGTTGAAGTTCGGGGAGAGGATGTCCTGGATCTCCTGGTCGACCTCCAGGCGGATCATGTCGTGCTCGTTCACGTGGGGGGTCAGCTTCATCTTCAGGGCGACGTCGGTTCGCTGCACCGGCGTGGCCAGCGGGATGCCGCCGAACGAGCCCGCCCCGGCGGCGCCGCCGAAGCTGGCGCCCTGGAAGGGGAGGTTCTGGCCGACGCTGATCTCGCCGTCCTCGTTGTTCATGATCAACAGGTGCGGCGTCGACAGCACGTTCACGTCGTTGTTCTGCTGCAGCGCCGTCACCAGCACGCCGAAGCTGGGGATGCTGGAGGCGACCGAGGCGGGAGCGTTCAGCGTCTGCGCCGCGTCGGGAATGGGCGGCCCGATCACGCCCGCCGCCAGGCCCAGCAGGGTGTCACCGCCGCCCGACAGTAGACCGCCCGGATTCAAGGTCTTGGTGATGTCGAGGCCACCCAGCACCAGGCTCTGCTTGCCGAAGATGGGGACGTTGGGCACGCCGCCGTGAAACGAGGCGCCCAGGGTCCGGGTCTTGTCGAGCGAAATCTCCATCACCATCGCCTCGACGAACACCTGCTTGCGCGGCGAGTCCAGCTTCTCGATCACCCGGCGCAGCGACTGATAGTCCTTCAGTGACGACAGGATGATGAGCGAGTTCGTGGGGCGATCGAAGCTGACCCGCATGTCGCCTTCGAACAGCAGCGGCAGCTGGCCGCCGGTGGCCGCCGGCGTGGCCGCGGTCGGGGTGGCGGCCGCGCCGCGCCGCGAGCGGCTGGTGCCGCCGCCGGTGATGGCCACGCCGGTGATGGCGGTCAGCGTCTGTCCCAGCTCGTCGCAGTTCGCGTTCTCGCAGTAGTAAACATGGATGCGTCCGTCGCCCCCCTCGATGGGGACGTCCAGCTTGTGAATCAGGGTCAGCAACCGCGCATAGGCGCGCTCGGTGGCGATCACGATCAATTGATTCGACCGCTCGTCGGGAATCATCTTCGAGATGGTCATCTCCATCGCCAGATCGGCGACCCCGGTCCCGCCCCCCCGCTTGGGCGCGGCTTGCCCGGCCGGCGTGGCGGCGGCACCTCGCCCCTTGCCGCCCAGCTGCTCGACCTTGAAGATCTCCGCCAGCTTCTGCGCCATCTCGGAAGCGGCGGTGTTCTTCATCCGCACGATCCAGACCTTCTCCCCCTGCGTCGGCTGATCCAGCTCCTCGACGATCTTCAGCATGCGGTCGATGCTGGATTCCAGGTCGGTGATGATGAGCGCGCCCTGGGGTGGGTAGACGATGATGTCCCCCTGCTCGGTCTTCAGGCGCAGCAGCACCTGCGACAGCTCGTTCGCGTCGGCGTGGTCGACGCGGATCAACCGGGTGATGTAGCGGTCGCCGGGGGGCGCCTCGCTATCGGTGCCGAGCAGCGGCGCGCCCATCTTCGCCTTGCCGGTCTCGATGATGCGATAAAACTTGCCGCTCTCCTGCACGGTCAACCCGACCGAGTCGAGGGCCGCCAGGAACAGCTGATACGCCTCCTCGGGCGTGATCAGCTGGGGCGCCACCACGGTGACCTTCTTGCTGTTGCTGGGGATGGTGCCCGGCAAGATGAACTGCTTGCAGGTGATCGACGAGATCCACGAGATCAGATCACCGAGCTCGGTGTCCGGCTTCATGTTCAGCTTGACGATGCGCCGGTTGCCCGGGAACTTGTGGCACGAATTGAACTCGCGCTCGGCCTGCGAATCGACGATGCCCGGGGTGGTCGTTCCGGTTGCGTTCGCCGCTGGTGCGGCGCCGGGGGCGGGGGCCGCCGGGGGAGCGGGCGGGGTGGCCGGGGTGGTGCTCTTGCCGCCGCCGCGTCGTTCCTTGGCCGTCAGCGGCTTCTTCGCTTCCTTGCCGCCAGCGCCGCCGGCGCCGGTCGTGGGGGCCGTCAGGGCGCGGCCCAGGGTGGGCCGCCCAGGCATCACGGGTCCCACCTGCGCCGTCAGGGTCGTCTCCGCGGAGACCGGCATCGGCAGCATGGAACCGGCGGCGAGAACGAGCGCGCCCGCACCGAGCGAGCCGAGCAGCCAACCGGGCCGGCTACGCTTCCGCGCGGCCGGCGTCATCACGAACGTTCTCGATGTCATCGGATGTTGTAGTCCTTGGTGAGCTTCGTCCCATTGCGTTCGAGCGCGACCGAGATGTGGTTCGCCGCTTTGAGCTTCGTGTAAATCATCAGCGCGTTGTCGGGGCTGGTCATCTCGAGGCCGTTGATGGCGTAGATGACGTCGCCGTTTTGCAGGCCAATCTTTCCGAACGGTCCGTCGGCCCGCACGCTGAACAGGCGGAACCCGGCCGACTTGCCGTCGCGAACCTCGGGGACGATGCGCGCCGAGCGCGACAGCAGGGCCATGTTGCCCAGCATCGAGTCGACGGTGCCCCGCTGGATCTCGAACGAGTTCTCGCCCGTCTTCTTGATCCCCTTGTCCATCTCGGCCACGAACGGATCGGTCGAGGGGGCGGGCGGCGGCGCTGCGGCGGCCGCGGCAGGGGGGGCGGGCGGCGGGTCGAGCAGGTCCAGGAATTCGGGCTTGCCGGCGTCATCGAGGTAGATGCGCGTCTCCTGGATGTCGACGATGGTCGCGTCGTGGACCGTGCCGCCGATGGCGTAAGGACCGGCCGAGTTCTTCTCGGTGTCGCGAATCACCGCCACCGACCAGCGCGGATCATTGGGCGGCGGCGAGAACATGATCGCCATCAGCTTCAGCGGCAGGGACGTCCGCACCGGCGTGGGCGTGGGCGGGACGCCCGGGTCCGTGTCCTCGGGCTCGGCCAAAATGGGCGGGCAGGTCGAGCAGAAGATGTTCCGCTTGAGGATCGAGTCGACGTCCTTGTCGTAGCGGGTGGTGGGCTGCCCCTCGGTCGAGGCGCGCCGAAGGGCCGGGACGGTGGGGATGTTGCGCCCGACGGCGGTCTCGATCGTGACCCCCGTGGCCCGGGCGGCGAACACGGCCGACACGGCGATGACCAGCAAGTCGATCACCCACAGGTATTTTCGGAGCAGTGTCTCCATCGGGATTCCGTGGTCCCGGCAACAGCAACGCCGGGGCCACCCGGCGGAAGACAGATACGTAAGTTAAATCAATAACTTAACTTCCATTTGGCGGCCCGGGCACATGCCAAATTGGCACGACTCTTCGGGCTGCCTTGCCTCCTCGGCGTCCGGGACCATTTCGGGGCGCCGGGTGGGTGGGCCGGCTTACCCGGTTTACAAGCCGAAGGTAGTCGCCCAGCGCAGAATTTCGGGCTGCAAGGTCACCGCTTCGCGCGCCTCGTCCTCGGCTATGCGGCGCAGGCGTTCGAGCAGGGGCTTCGCCTCCTCGCCCCGCCGCTCCGCCAGCAGCCGGCGCAACTCGTACCTCAGATGGACCAGCTCGCGTTCCCGCACGAACTCCATCGTGGTCGCTCCTTTCGACGTTTCACAACCGTCGTCCTCCACCCTACGGAACCCGGCGACGCCGTCAACAAAACAGTGCTTCGCGCGCGTCTGGCGGCGCGCCCTCGTCACTCTTCGTCTTGCGCGGGCGGAGATTCTTTCTTCGCGCTGGCGGTGGCGCCGTGATCGTTGGAAGCGGCCGCGCCGGCGCTCTCGAGATCCTTGATCTGTCGCCGCGCCGCCGGGGCATCGGCGCCCGACGGCGAGATGACCAGGTATTGCCGATAGGCACCCAGCGCCTGCGTCGTGTCGCCGCGACCCCGGTACGACTCCGCGATGCCGAACAGGGCAGGCCCGTACGTCGGCTGCGCGTCGAGCACCTTGTGGAACGTCTCGATCGCTTTGAAGTGCCGCTGGCGATCCAGGTACACGTAAGCCAATCCCGTCATCGCGCCTGCGCCATCGGGCTTCACCGTCAGCGCCTGCGTGTACAGCTTCTCGGCCTTGGCGGCCTGCCCTCGTTCCAGCAGGCGATCGCCTTCCGTCACCAGGCGGTCATAGCTGTTCGCCGCGGGCTCACCCGCATTCGCGGTGGCGTGGGCGGCGGCGGCGCCATGACCGGCGGGCTGGGCGCTGGCGGCCGTCTTTCCGTGACTGGGACCGGTGGGCGGCGCCTTCGTCAGGGCCGGTTCTTTCGCGGCGGGCTCCTTCGCGGCGGGCTTGGGAGCGGCGGCCGCAACATTCGGCGTGGGCGCGGGCGCGGGCGCGGGCGCGGGCGCGGGTGCGGGTGGCGGTGCGGGCGCGACGGCTGGTGGTGCCTCGGCGACGGGTGGGGTGGTCTCGGCGACCGCGTCGACCGACGCGGTCTTCGTCGGCTCGGGCGTCACGGGCGTCGTCGTGGCCAGGTGCGTCCCCTGGGTCTTCCAGATGTACGCGCCGCCGCCGCCCAGCCCGGCCAGCAGCACCACCGCGATCGCCGCGTTCCGGCCCCGATGTCGCGGCATCAGAAAATCGGCGTCGGTTCCGGCGGTCTCGTCGGCGGCGCTGTTGAATGAGAACGCGCTGGGGGTGGGGGCGCGCTCGACGGGCAGCTGATGGAAACGCGAGGGCGAGGGCGCGGCCGGCTTGGGGACCGCCGTGGCGATCGGTGACGAGGGGCTGCGGGGGGCGGCCGTGACCGTCGGCATCAGGGCGGTCTGGGCGGCGTTCGTCGTCGGCAAGCCCAGGCCAGGCGTGCGGCGCGGCGGGCGGGTGGGGGTGACCGCATCCGACCCGAGATCGGGCCGAAGATCGGATCCAAGTTCGGGGAGCTTCCGATTGGGTACCGTCGGCCCGTCACCCGGGACGGTCCGGCGCGCGTCGAAGGGGACGGGGGGCGGCGTACCGGCGGCTCCGGCGGGCGTGCGCGCGGTCGTCCCATAAGGCGCCGACCCGGTGGCGCGGCGGGCCGTCGCGGCCGTCGCCACGGGAACCTTCGCGATCGGCCCCGAGCCCGCGCCGCGGTGTCCGCGCGCCCGATCAGCCTCGTCGACGACGCGAAAGAACGACGAGAACTCGTCCATGTCACCCAGCGCCAGCCAGGGACCGCCCGCGCGCGACAGCCGATCGGTGCGCGAGGCTTTGCGCTCGACGATCCACTTCTGCAGCGTGTTGAGCTCGCGGAAGCGATGCACCTTTCCGTCGTCCGTGCTCAGCGTCCATTCGGGGACCTCGGGCTCCGGCACCTTCTCGCTCCCGCCCGGAGGCGTCAGCGCCATCTGGTGCAGGGGAGACGACGGCCGGCGTGTGACGATGAACTGATGGCCGCACGTCGTGCACTGAACCGAGGTTCCGGTGTCACTGACGGAGCCGTCGTCAAGCTCGTACTCGGTCTGGCATCGGTCGCAGCGAACGTCCATAGTTTTGCGAAACCCGCAGACCGGCAACCATAACACGACGGGGCCGACGGGAAGGGCCATCCCGGTCGGTCTCTCCGGGTCTTTTGCCGGCGATCCGAACGGGCCTCCGGAACGTACCTGATGCGAGACGCCGCTGCGCTGCCCGACCCGGCGCGACGAACGCCGGCACGGAAACGATGTCGCAGGGAGCCAGGCAAGGAGAGGCAATGTCGATCGCGCCCCAGGTTTTCGACCCCACAATCGAGCGTCAGCGCCCGCCCCTTGGGCCGTCCGTCGCGGAGGGCCCGCGCACCCTCGACGAGCTGGCGGCGCTGAAGCCGGACGCGCTGGCGGTGCTGTACCGGACCGCGCTGACGCCATCTGTTCCGACCCTGAACGGGCATCTGGTGGGGCGAATGCTGGCGATCCCGGCGTTGCCGCGCTGGATGGGCGGCCTGATGCGCCGGTTCGCGGCCTGGACGCACTTCCCGTGGCGCGGCAAGAGCTTCTCGGCGACGGTCGAGGACAAGGGGGAGGGGATCAACCGGGTGTTCGGCGATCGCGCCCCGCGCCGGTGGTTCCGCTTCGACACGTTCCTAGCCCCGTCGCGCGCCGGAGCGTTCGATGCGCTTCAGCTCGACTACGACAACCCGGAGAATCCGGCGTTGATCCGCGCCATCAAGGACGAGGTGAGGGAAGTGGCACCGGGGCTGTATCTGGGGCTAGCTTATTTCATGTGGCGGAAACGATCCCGGTTGATCCTCTACTTCGGCCTGAGACGCCCGTGACGAGCTCACCGACGATCTGGGCGCGTCGCAATCTGCGGCTGCTGGCGCTGTTCGGCCCCGTGCTGATCCTGACGGGCGTGGCCGGACTGCTGTTGCCGCCGTCGCTGATGAGCAACGCCGCGCCCTACGACATTTTCCATATCTGCTTCGGCACGCTGGGCGTGGCCATCGTGCTGCTGCGTTCGGCGCGGGGGGCGGCGCTGTTCAACCTGGGGTTCGGGGCCGTCGATCTGTATCAGGCCTTCGCCGGTCTCATCGGCCTGTTTCCCGCGCAGGTCTTTCACCTGCGGCCGGGCGACCACGTCGTGCACGTCGTGCTGGGGCTGCTGCTCGTGGTCTTCGGGGCGCGGCTGTTGCTGTCGCCGCGGCCGGCGCTGGGCGAGCACTAGGTCCACCGCGCTGGTCGGCGTGAAGCTTGACGGCGTCGGACAACGGCGGTCAAATGATCAGCGGAGTGTTCTCGACGAGATGAGCGCCTGGAGCGTGCGGAGCCGACGCGGCTTGCTGTTGGCGACGCTGGTCGTCGCCGCCATCCGAAAGGAGACTCGATGAAGCGAATGCGCGTCTGGCCTTTGCTGATCGTCGCCGTCGGCGCCTGCGGAAGCTCGACGAAGGCACCCAGCGTGACGCCGAAGTTCGACGTCGCCTGGTCGCCCGGAACGCAGGTGGTCGCCGCCCCCGACGGCCAGGCCCATCTGCTGCCGGGGCAGACACTGGTCGCCTCGACGCGCAGTTACCTGTTCGACGGCCAGGCCACGGCCATCGCGGCGCTGCAGCCTGGCCAGATCGTCGTGCTGGGGGGCGTCGCCTATCGCAAGGTCGTCGCCGTCACCCCTCTGGCCGATGGCACGCTTCAGCTCGACACGCTCGGAACGACGCTCCCCGAGGCCATCACGTCGGGGACGCTGGCCTGGAGCAAGAAGGTCGACTTCGGCTCGGCCGACGTGACGGCCACCATGCAGCCCCTGTTCGCGGGACAGCCCTTGAGCCCGACCCGGAGCGGGCTGGCCGGCGCCATGACGTACGACGGAGACGTGCAGGGCTATCACGTGTCGCTGACCCTGACGCCGTCGGGGAACAGCCTGTCGATCAGCCTGGCGGTGAAGAACGCCGACGAGACGTTCGCCATCTCGGCGATGGGGAACATCAGCGGCTTCGACGTCGACGGGCAGGCGGACATCGGCGCGGGTGGGATCACGTTTCAGGCCGGCAGCCACCAGATGCAGGGGCACCTGCACCTCCAGGCCGCCGCCAGCGCGGCGGGGGTCAGCCAGGATCTGTTGAGCATTCCCTTCGGCATCGAGATCCCCATCGAGCTGGGGCCGGTGCCGTTGATCCTGGCGGTGAAGGCCGAGGCGAACATCACCCTCGCGCTCGACGAGGATCCCAGCTCGGCCGAGGCGCAGCTCGACATCGACTTCGACAGCGAGGCGGATCTGACGGCGTCGTCGCTGTCGACGAACATCCAGTTCGGCGGCAGCTCGGGCACGGGCGACTTCCAGAACTTCATGGGCGGCAGCGCCGCCGGCGTCGCGGCGGGGATGACGGCCTGCCTCGAGGCGCCGCGGCTCGAGCTGTCGATCCTCGGCGAGGGACCGTCGGTGGCGCTGACGCAGAACAACTGCGCATCATCGACGTTCACCTTCTCGCCCGCCTGCAACGAGGTTCGGGGCAGCATCGTGGGCGAGGCGCTGGCCAGCCTGGGGTTCTTCGGCATCACCTTGGCTTCGGCGAACGCCGAGCTCTACAGCGTGCACCGCCGCAGCGCCGTGGGCGACTGCGGCCCCGATGAATAGTCTGCTCAGCTAGAGCGATTCGGGGAACAGCGCGTAGAGCTGCGCCGGCGGCGTGGGGCGCGCGCCGGCCACCATCAGGTTTCCCAGGTGATCGACGCGGAAGCCCCGCTCGAAGGTTCGTCGCAGCACCAGCGGCGCCGCCGCCGACGCGCGCATGACGGCCGACCGCCCGGGCAGCGCCAGGCTGGCGGCGTCGATGAGGGCCGCCAGATTCTCCTCGGAGGTCGCCACCGCGGGCCCCACCACCGCGCGCGCCGGCAGCGCCCGCAGGAACAGAAAGCCCTCGATGGCGCGCCGGCGCTCCAGCACCATCACCGTGCCCGTCACGAACAGGAATTCGATGTCGCGGGTCCGGTCGGCGCCGATGAGGCGGCGATCGAGCTCGATGATGTTCTCGATGTCCTCGGCGCGCCCGGGGCGAATCTCGGGCAGGGCGCGCGCCGCCGGCTTCATCTCGACCGCCAGCAGATAGGGGGCGACGTCGCGCACCACGAAGCCGAGCTGCGTGTACAGGCCGAACGAGTCGGGGTTGAAGCCGTCCTGAAACAGGCGAACGCTGGTGCAGTTGCGCGACAGGTTCGTGAGGTGGTCCATCAGGGCCCGCCCCACGCCGCGCGGGCCGCCGGGGCGCGCGGCCACCGGGCCGATGCTGGCGGTCAGTCCGCGCAGGTGAATGAACCCCACCCCGACCGGCACGCCGCCCGTCTCGGCCACCACGCAGCCGTCGCCGTCGAGATCGAGGTACGAGCGACACAGCCAGGCGGCGCTCTCGACGTTGGGAAACGGCGGGGTGTGGCCGCGCTGCCGGTACACCTGCGCGAACGCGCCCACCAGGATCTGGGCGGCGTCGTCGACGTCCCCCTCGACCATCGCGCGAACGTGGATCATCGCCCCCCCCGTCATACGAAGTCCCGCCGTCTGAAGATCAACATCGCGCACACCAGGATCACCGCCGAGTAGCCTATCGCATACGCGGTCGTCCATCCCAGATACGCGGTCCCCACGAAGGCGCCGTGGACCGAGACGTGCTGCCCACCGACGACCGTCCCCGAAGGCGTGAACAGGTGCAGGTTGGGCAGCACGGCGCAGGTGGCCGCCAGCGCCTGCCCGGCGGCGCCGCCCATGCGCTCGGCCAGGGCGCGGACCTCCGGGATCGACCGCCCCACCACGAACACCCCCAGCGAGAACAGCCCCGACAGGAACGGGCTCGAGAACGACGAGAAGAACATCGCCACCGACGTGACGATGGTGACGTTCATCAGCAAGAGCCACAGCGCCTTCGCCAGGGCCGTGTCGAGCGCCTCGCCGCCCCCCTCCACCAGCAAGGTGGCCGCCAGCACCAGCCCCATGATGACGATCTGGGCGAGCAAGGTGGCCATGACCCCCAACCACTTGCCTAGCACGAACTCCCAGCGCGCGATCGGCTTGGGCAGGATCGTGTACACGGTCTTCAGCGCCAGCTCCTTGTACAGCAGGTTCACGCCCACGAAGATGGCGATGAGCACGCTGAAGATGTCGACGCCGAACAGACCGACGTCGCGGATCATGCGGCGGTCCTCGTGGACGGACAGCTGACCGAGCGCCAGCGCCGAGACGATCAGCCCGACCGCGAAGAACAGCAGGCTGTAGAGGATCTTGTTCCGCGCCGCTTCGCGGAAGGTGTTCCTGGCCACCGCGGCGATGCGCCTCATGACGGGGGGCCGTCCCCCGCGACGGCCTGGCGCACGAACAGATCTTCCAGCGATTCACGGCGGGGCGTGACCGAAACCACCCGCGCGTCCAGCGCTAGCGCGGCGCGCAGGAACGCGTCGACGTCGACCTCGGCGGGCAGCTCGAGCGCCACGTCGCCGTCGCTGGGCAGGCGGCGCGCGCCCGGCGGCAGCGCGGGAAGATTGGTCTCGCCCGTGGGGCGCAGCACCACCTCGGTCGACAGCACGCGGGCCGACAGCAGCGCCGCCAGCGTGCCCACGCTGCGCAGGCGGCCCCCCGCCACGATGGCCACGCGGTCGCACGTCATCTCGACGTCGGGCAGGATGTGCGTCGAGAACAGCACCGTCTTGCCGGTACGCCCCAGCTCGAGGATCAGATCGCGGATGTCCTTGCGCCCGATGGGATCGAGGCCGGTCATCGGCTCGTCGAGCACGATCACCTCGGGATCACCCATCAGCGCCTGCGCGATGCCGATCCGCTGCAACATCCCCTTCGAGAATTTTCGCAGCGGCCGGCCGCGCGCGTGCTCGAGCCCGACCCGGGTCAACAGCGCGTTGGCGCGCTGGCGCCGCACGGCGCGCGGCAGATCACACAGCGCGCCCGCGAAATCGAGGAACTCCTCGGGGGTGAGGTACTCGTAGAAATATGGCGTCTCGGGCAGGTAGCCGATGCGGCGCTTGGCCTGGCGATCGGGCACGGCGCGCCCCAGCACCTCGGCGCGCCCGCGGCTGGGGAAGATCAGGCCCATCAGCATCTTCAACGTGGTGGTCTTGCCGGCGCCGTT
>DASYCK010000242.1:0-15960 GCA_036500205.1 Polyangia bacterium
CGTCCGCCGCCAACGCCTAGGACCGCATCGCGCGGCCCCGGCCGCTGTCGTTCCAGCTAACTCTCGTGCCGCGAGACCAGGTGATCCGCTCGCAGAGCGCTTTCAAACAGTGAGAAGTAAGCCCGAAGACGTGCCGAGCGCCGTCAAACCCGCTTGCTTGCGTGACGGTCTCGTCGAGAGGGCTTCAGAACGTGCACGCCCACGCTTTCCAGTCATGGCTCGGCACCGACATCGCGAGCGAGACCGGAGCGCTGGACGTCGAGTCAGCGAAGATCGGCGGCAAGATCACGCCGATACCGCCCAACCCGGCCCCACCTCCCGCGCCGCTGTCGCCCGCGGTGCCGCTGTCGCCTCCGCCGTTGCCGCGATCTCCACCGCGATCTCCGCGCGTGCGCCCTCCGGCGCCCCCGCGCGCCTCGCGGCCCCCCTCGCCATCACCGCCTCCGCCCACGACCGCCAAGCCGCCCTCCCCGCCTCGATCTCCGCGACCGCCCGTTCCGTCTCGTCCACCGCTGCCGGTCCGTCCGCCGCTGCCGCCGCGGTCGCCGCCCGTGCCGTTGCCGCCGCTACCGGTTCCGCCTGTCCCCGGCTGAATTCCACCCGTACCAGCGCCACCGGTCCCGGTCCCGCCGGTGCCCACGACACCTCCGCTTCCGGTGCGCCCACCCGTCCCGACGACGCCGCCCGTGCCGGCCTTCCCACCGGCCCCGACCGCCCCCCCGGCCCCGCCGCCCTTTCCGCCGCCGCCTCCATCGACCGGGCAGGTCGACCCCGTGCCGATGACCTCGATCGGCACCTCGGCGGTGGGCTGTCCCTCGGTGACCTTCGGCACGGTGACGGTTTTCGTTCCCACCAGGCACTTATTGCGATAGGCGTCAGCTTCGATCGAGACGGTGCCCGTCACCTTCGAGGGGAGATAGAGGCCCGCTTTGAAAACGACCCCCGGACCAAACGTCGCGTTCAGGAACGATTGCTGGACGGCTCCACCATTCGCGGTGACGCGCAGCTCGACGTTCGTGTAAGACACGTCTCCAGTCACGTTGATTTTTACCAGCGACTCCTCGCCACAAGATGCGAACAAGCAGCTCAGCAACAGCACGAACAGCGAGCGCTCCCAGCGCTTGGCCGAGGGTCGAAGTCCCGAAATGAATCGACGTTCGATCACGATTCGCATGTCACCCTTTGTTGGATGTGTCCAGGTTCAGAAATGAGGCTTCACCGATGAAACGACCCGGTTCGATCTTTGGAGTCGGCCTGACGCTGGTCTTCGTCATGTTTTCCGCTGGCCCCGTCTCCCACCCCGCCAGCGCCGCCTTCCCCACCGTCGACCCGACCAAGGCGCCGACCGAGGCCCCGACCGCCGCGCAGAAGGCCAAGCAGCACTATCTGCAGGGCGAAGCTTACTTCAAGTCCCGGAATTTCTCCGACGCGATGGACGAGTACCAGCGGGGTTATCTCGAGAAGCCGGATCCCGTCTTCATCTTCAACATGGCGCAATGCCAGCGCCTGCTCGGTCACCGCGCGGCGGCCGTGGAATATTACCAGCGTTACCTGCGCGAAGCCCCCGAAGGGCCAGGCCGCGGAGTCGCCGAGAAGCAGATCGCCGACCTTCAACGGACTGCCCCTGCGGACGGGCTGGCCGCCCCCGCCTACGGCGCGCCTCCACCCGTCGAAGCGGCGCCGTCACCTCCCGTGATCCCGCTGCACCCGGTGGCGCCGGAGTTCTCCGCGCCGGCCCCCGTGGTCGAGGCCCCCGCCGCGGTGCCCGATTCGGCGCCGTCCTCGGCATCCGCCACGAGCATCATCAACACGCCCGCGCCTATGCCCCCGATGGCGGCGGCGCCGGTCTACGTCGCGGCCAGCGCCGAGCCGGCGCCCCTGCCGGTTTACAAGCGATGGTGGTTCTGGGCGGGGGCCGGGGCGCTCTTCATGGGAGCGCTCCTGGTGGCGGCCGAAGCGTCCTCGGGACGACCCGGTTGCGACCCCGGCCGAATCTGCAAGTGACATCCTCACGGTTCGCGCGCGCGGGGCTTCTATTGCGCGCGCTCCTCTGATAATCACTTCGCATGGCAAGTGCAAAACCGCAGATTCCGGCCGGGGGTGAACCGATTCGCATGCGCGCGGATGGGACCCTCGAGGTACCCGATCACCCGATTCTCCCCTTCATCGAGGGGGATGGAACCGGCGCCGACATCTGGCGCGCCTCCGTGCGCGTGCTCGACGCGGCCGTCGAAAAAGAGTTCGGTGGCCAGAAGAAAATAGCCTGGACCGAGGTCTACGCCGGCGAGAAGGCGAAGAAGCTCTTCGACACCTGGTTGCCCGACGAGACCATCGACGCGTTCAAGACGTATCTGGTTGGAATCAAGGGGCCGTTGACCACGCCGGTGGGTGGTGGCATCCGCTCGCTGAACGTCGCCATCCGCCAGATCCTCGACCTGTACGTCTGCCTGCGTCCCGTGCGCTACTTCACCGGCGTCCCCTCGCCCGTGAAGCGCCCCGAGAAGGTCGACATGGTGATCTTCCGCGAGAACACGGAGGACATCTACGCCGGCATCGAGTGGGCCGCCGAGTCGGCCGAGGCCAAGAAGGTCATCGCGTTCCTGCGGAACGAGATGGGCGTGAAGAACATTCGCTTCCCCGAGACGTCGGGCATCGGTATCAAGCCGGTGTCGCGCGAAGGGTCCGAGCGGCTGATCCGCGCCGCCCTCGACTACGCCCTCCGTCACAACC
Source organism: Polyangia bacterium (assembly GCA_036500205.1). Taxonomy (GTDB): domain Bacteria; phylum Myxococcota_A; class Polyangia; order Fen-1088; family Fen-1088; genus DASYCK01. Next base: position 2,731 of record DASYCK010000242.1, read on the forward strand.
GCAAGAGCCTGACGATCGTGCACAAGGGCAACATCATGAAGTACACCGAGGGGGCCTTCCGCGACTGGGGCTACGCCCTCGTCAAGAAGGAGTACGCCGGCCGCGCCATCGGCTGGGACGACTGTGGCGGCAAGCCGCCGGCCGGGCAGCTGCTGGTGAAGGACTCGATCGCCGACATCACCTTGCAGCAGGTGCTGACCCGCCCCGACGAGTTCGACGTCATCGCCACGCTGAACCTGAACGGCGACTACCTGTCGGACGCGCTGGCGGCCCAGGTGGGCGGCATCGGCATCGCGCCGGGCGGCAACATCAATTACACCACCGGCCACGCGGTGTTCGAGGCGACCCACGGCACGGCGCCCAAGTACGCGAACCAGGACAAGGTGAACCCGGGCTCGGTGATCCTGTCGGGCGTGATGATGCTCGAGCACCTGGGCTGGACCGGCGCCGCCACCCGCGTGGTGGCGGGCCTGGAGAAGGCGATCTCGCAGAAGGTCGTCACGTACGACTTCGCGCGCTTGATGGAGGGGGCGACCGAGGTGTCGTGCTCCGCCTTCGGCGACGCGATCATCCGCAATCTCTGAGCTTCACGCCCCCAACGTTTTTTTCTTCGAATCGGAGACCCCCATGTCACGCAAGAAAATTGCCTTGATCGGTGCAGGAAACATCGGCGGCGAGCTGGCCGCCCTGGTGGCACGCCGCGAGCTCGGCGATGTCGTGCTGTTCGACATCGCCGAAAAAGAAGGGCTGGCCAAGGGCAAGGCCCTCGATCTGGAACAGAACGGCGCCGTGCTCGGCTACGACGCCGGCATCAGCGGCACGTCCAGCTGGGACGACTGCGCCGGCGCCGACGTCGTCATCGTGACGGCCGGTGTCCCTCGCAAGCCCGGCATGTCGCGCGATGATCTTCTGACCATCAACCTGAAGATCATCCGCAACGTGGCGGAGAACCTCAAGGCCAAGTGCCCGAACGCGTTCGTCATCGTCATCTCGAACCCGCTCGACGCCATGGTCTACGAGATGAAGAAGGTCACCGGCTTCCCGCGCGAGCGCGTGGTGGGCATGGCGGGCGTGCTCGACGCGGGCCGCTTCCAGCTTTTTCTCGCCCGCGAGGCGGGCGTGGCGGTGAAGGACGTGCGCGCCATGGTGCTCGGTGGCCACGGCGACACCATGGTCCCCGTCACCAGCTACTGCACGATCTACGGCGTCCCCGTGACGCAGGTGATCGCGGCCGAGAAGCTGCAGGCGATCGTCGAGCGCACCCGCAACGGCGGCGGCGAGATCGTCAAGCTGATGGGCACGAGCGCCTTCTACGCGCCGGCATCCGCCGCGGTGCTGATGGCCGAGGCTTACCTGAAGGACAGCAAGCGGCTGCTGCCGGCCGCCGCCTACCTCGACGGCGAATACGGCTACAAGGATCTGTACATGGGCGTGCCGGTCGTCATCGGCGCCAAGGGCATCGAGCGGATCGTCGCGATCTCGCTCACGGCCGAGGAGAAGGCGATGCTGGACAAGTCGGCCACGGCGGTCCGCGAGCTCATCGAAGTCTCGAAGAAGCTGTAACGATGAAAATTCACGAGTATCAGGCCAAGGAGCTCCTTCACCGGTTCAACGTCCCCATCCCGAAGGGCGTTGCCTGCTTCAGCGTCGACGAGGCAGAGGCCGCCGCCAAGCAGATCATCGCCGACACCGGTGGTGAGGTGGTGGTGGTGAAGGCGCAGATTCACGCCGGGGGTCGCGGCAAGGGGGGCGGGGTCAAGGTGGTGAAGGGGGCGGCCGCCGCCCGCGAGACGGCGCAGAAGATCCTGGGCATGACGCTCGTGACCCATCAGACGGGGCCGGCGGGCAAGCTGGTGAAGCGGCTGCTCGTCGAGCAGGGCGTCGACATCGCCCGCGAGCTGTACTTCGGCGTGGTGGTCGATCGTGGCGCCGGCCGGGTCGTCGTCATGGCGTCCTCGGAAGGCGGCGTCGAGATCGAGGAGGTCGCGGCGAAGCACCCCGAGAAGATCTTGAAGGAGATCGTCGATCCGGCGGTGGGGATGGGCGCCTATCAGGCGCGCAACCTCGCCTACGGGCTGGGGCTCTCCGGCGCGACCGCCAAGGCGGGGGCCGAGCTGTTCCTGGCGCTCTACCGGGTGTTCGTCGAGACCGACGGCTCGCTGCTCGAGGTGAACCCGCTGGTCGTGCTGAAGGACGGCAAGGTGTTGCCGCTCGACTGCAAGATGACCTTCGACGACAACGCGCTCTACCGTCACAAGGAGCTGGAGGGCTACCGCGATCTCGACGAGGAAGAGCCTTCGGAGACCGAGTCGAAGCGCTACGACCTCAGCTTCATCAAGCTGGACGGCAGCATCGGCTGCATGGTGAACGGCGCCGGCCTGGCCATGGCCACCATGGACACCATCAAGTACTTCGGCGGCGAGCCGGCGAACTTCCTCGACGTGGGCGGCAGCGCCACCACCGAGAAGGTCACGGCGGCTTTCAAGATCATCACCGCCGATCCCTCGGTGAAGGGGATCTTCGTCAACATCTTCGGCGGCATCATGAAGTGCGACACCATCGCGGCCGGCGTCATCGCCGCCGTGAAGCAGGTGGGGTTGAAGGTGCCGCTGGTGGTGCGGCTCGAAGGAACGAACGTCGATCTCGGCAAGAAGATGCTCGCGGAGTCCGGCCTGGCCGTGACGCCGGCCGACGACATGGCGGATGGCGCGAAGAAGATCGTCGCGCTCGCCGCTGGAGGGAAACGGTAATGGCGATTCTGGTCGACAAGAACACCAAGGTCATCGTGCAGGGGCTGACGGGCTCGGCGGGGACGTTCCACGCCACCCAGATGCGCGACTACGGAACGCAGGTGGTCGGCGGCGTGACGCCCGGCAAGGGGGGGCAGATCCACGAGGGGTTCTCCGTGTTCGACACGGTGGCCGACGCCGTGAAGAAGACCGGCGCGAACGCCACCGTCATCTACGTGCCGCCGCCGGGCGCCGCGGACGCCATCCTCGAAGCGGCGGCGGCTGGCATCGATCTGGTCGTGTGCATCACCGAGGGAATCCCCACTTTGGACATGGTCAAGGCACGCCGCGCCCTGGCGAACATGAAGGGCGCGTCGGGCAAGCCCGTGACGCTGGTCGGTCCGAACTGCCCCGGCGTCATCACGCCCGGCCAGTGCAAGATCGGGATCATGCCCGGCTACATCCACAAGGCCGGCCGGGTCGGCGTGGTCTCGCGCTCGGGAACGCTGACCTACGAGGCGGCGCACCAGCTGACCGCGCTCGGCCTGGGACAGACCACCGCCGTCGGCATCGGCGGCGATCCGGTCAAGGGGCTCGACTTCATCGAGGTGCTGGCGCTGTTCGAGGCCGACCCGCAGACCGAGGCGGTGCTGATGATCGGCGAGATCGGTGGCACCTCCGAGGAGGAGGCGGCCGCGTTCGTGCGCGCCAACATGAAGAAGCCGGTGGCCGCGTTCATCGCTGGCCAGACGGCGCCCCCCGGCAAGCGCATGGGGCACGCTGGCGCCATCATCAGCGGCGGCACCGGTTCGGCCGCCGACAAGCTCACCGCGCTGCGCGAGGCGAAGATCGCCATCGCCGCCACGCCGGCCGAGCTGGGCAAGACGGTCGCCCGCTTCTTCGCCTGATTCTGCAACAACATCCGTAGCTCGACGCTCAAGGAGAACGCCTGCTCATGTCCATCGAAAGAACGTTCGGAATCGTGAAACCAGACGCCGTGGCGAAGAACGCCGTCGGCGGTGTGATCCAGATGATCGAAGGGGCCGGTCTGAAGTTGCTGGGCGTGAAGATGCTCAAGCTTTCCCCCGCCCAGGCGGAGGCGTTCTACTGCGTCCACAAGGCGCGCCCGTTCTTCCCCGAGCTGGTCAAGTTCATGATCTCCGGTCCCTGCGTGGTGATGGCCCTCGAAGGCGAGTCGGCGGTGAGCCGCTACCGGGAAGTGATGGGGTCCACCGACTCGACGAAGGCCGCCGCGGGGACCATTCGCGCGCAGTTCGGCACGAACATCGAGCGGAACGCCGTTCATGGCTCGGACGGTCCCGACACCGCCAAGCAAGAGATCTCATTCTTCTTTTCGGCCGCCGAGCTGGCCTGAACAGGCCCGTCCCCGGCGGCGCCATCGCGCCAACTTGTCGGATCGGTAAAGAAGCGCCTATCCTATGACGAGGAGTCCATGAGTATGTCGCTAGCCTATGTCGCCCGTACCCGCATTTCGCCGCCCCGCGTCGTGGGCTTGCTCATGGCCGGGCTGTTGCTGGCCGGCTGTCAGGATCGCCCCCCGCACGAGTTCGTTCAGACGGTGACGCCCATCGATGCGTCGATGCCCGATGTCACCACGGGGACCGGCGGCACCATCAACCCCGCCGGGGGTCACAGTGGCGGCACGGGAGGCACCATCGGCGGCGGCGGGGCCACCGGCAGCGGAGGCACCGGCGTCTGCGTTCCCACGGGACCCGAGACGTGCGGCGACATCGGCATCGACAACAACTGCGACGGCAACGCGAACGACGTCGACCCCAGCCAGCTCACCGACCTGGCGAACTGCGGCGCGTGCTTCAACCTTTGCAACCAGGCCAACGCCGACAACATCCAGTGCCTGGCCGATCCGGCCAGCGGCGTCGTCGGCTGCCAGTTCACCTGTCTGGCCGGCTTCAAGGACGCGAACGCCAATCCGACCGACGGCTGCGAGTGCCAGATCTCCAGCGCCATCGAGGTCTGCAATGGCAAGGACGACAACTGCAACAACGTCGTCGACGAAGGCTTCGACCTGACGACCGACACGCTGAACTGCGGGCGCTGCGGCGTCACGTGCTCGTATCCGTTCGCGCGCGCCGCCTGCAACGCGGGGGTCTGCGCGATGGGGACCTGCCTGGCGGGATTCTTCGACGCCAACGGCAGCGACGCCGACGGCTGCGAATGCCAGAAGACCAACGGCGGCGTCGAGGTGTGTGACGGCATCGACAACAACTGCGACGGCCACATCGACGAGCCGGCCAACCTGACGAGCCCGCCCACTTGCCGCTCGAAGGGCGTCTGCGCGGGCGTGACCCCCACCTGCCACGGCATGAGCGGCTGGAGCTGCGACTATCCCGCCGACTTCCAGCTCGTCGAGGACACCGCGAAGGGCTGCGACAACAAGGACAACGACTGCGACGGCCTCGTCGACGAGGCGTTCGACATCGGCAAGGCTTGCCAGGTCGGAACCGGCCCGTGCGCGGGGGCCGGAACCTGGATCTGCGACAGCACGGGCGCCCGCGCCTGCAACGGCACCATGAAGGCGCCCCAGCCCGAGATCTGCAACGGCCTCGACGACGACTGCGACGGCGAGGTCGACGAGCTGAAGTCCGTGGCCGACCGGACCACCGACGACAAGCTGGTGTACTTCGCGGCCAAGAACGTCACCATGTTCGCGTACGAGGCGACCCGCTTCGACGCCAGCGCCACCGTGACCGGGGTGGTCTCGAATCATCGCCCCTGCTCGGTCCCCAGCAAGCTCCCCTGGTCGAACATCACCTCCGACGAGGCGGCGGCGGCCTGCGCCCTGATCGGCACGGGCTGGCGGCTGTGCACGAAGGACGAGTGGCAGGACGTCTGCAACGGCCCCACCAACACCGCCTTCCCCTACGGCGCCACGTACAATCCCACCGCTTGCGTCGGCTACGATTACTCGACGCCGGCGCCCACCGCGCCGCTGCCCACCGGGACGGCCACGATGTGTGTCTCGGATGCCAGCCCGCCCACGGGCAGCAGCGTCTACGACATGAGCGGCAACGTGAAGGAGTGGACGTTGACCACCATCACCCCGGCGGCCTACGAGATCCGGGGCGGCGCGTACGACATCGCCAGCTTCACCGTAAACGGCGTCAAGCAGGCGGCCGGTCTGCAGTGCGACGCCTCGACGACGGCCCCCTCGGTGCCGGTGCGCTTGCCGTCGGTCGGCTTCCGCTGCTGTCTGCCGGGCCAGCTCCCCGCGAACTGATTCACCCGGCCCCGCCGGAAGGACGAAGGAAATGCCCGTACGGAATGACCTGCGCTCGTTCAGCCCGGCAGAGCTGGGGGCGCGGATCAAGGCGGCGGGCGAGCCCAGCTACCGCGCCGAGCAGGTCTTTCGCTGGCTTCACGAGCAGGGCGTGACGTCGTGGGAGGCGATGAAGAACGTGCCGCCCAATCTGCGGGCACGGCTGGCGGACGACGAAGAGACGGCGCTGAACGCGCTGACCCTCGACATGGAGCAGGTGTCGACGGACGGCACACGCAAGATGCGCTTTCGCACCGACGACGGCCGCAGCATCGAGTCGGTGCTGATCCCCGAAGAGCGTCCGCCCGAGGAGCGCGGCGAACTGACCGCCGGCCGCGACAAGCTGACGTTGTGCGTGTCGTCGCAGGTCGGCTGCGCGCTCGATTGCGGCTTCTGCGCCACCGCCACCCTGGGCTTCGGCCGCAACCTGTCCGCCGGCGAGATCGTGCAGCAGGTCTACATCGCCGCCGAGCGCGCCGGCCGTCGCCCCACGAACCTGGTGTTCATGGGGATGGGCGAGCCGATGCACAACTTCGAGCAGGTGACGAAGGCGTTCTCGCTGCTGATTCACCCATGGGGCGCGGCGTTCTCGCCCCGGCGAATCACGGTGTCGACGGCTGGGGTCATCCCCAAGATCGCCGAGCTCGGCCAGCTCTCCCCCGCCCCCAACCTGGCCATCTCGCTGAACGCCACCACCGACGAGGTGCGCGACCGCATCATGCCGGTGAACCGCAAGTGGCCCATCGCCGAGCTGCTGCAGGCGGCGCGGGCGTTCCCGCTGGCGCACGGGCGCAAGGTGACCTTCGAGTATGTGCTGCTGGCAGGCGTGAACGACGCCGACGCCGACGCCGAACGACTGCCCCGGCTGCTGAAGGGGATGCCCAGCATGGTCAACCTGATCCCCTGGAACCCGTTCTCGGGGCCGCAGTTTCAGCGTCCTTCGGCGGAGCGCATTCGCACCTTCCAGGACATCCTGCGCCGCCACGGCATGCAGACGTTCATCCGCACCCCGCGCGGCGACGACATCGACGCCGCCTGCGGACAGCTCGCCGCCCGCGCCAAGCCTGACGGTGAAGTGGCGAAGGGCGAGGTCGATGTCGATGTCCGCACCGACGTGGTCAAGCTGCGCACCAGCCCCCGCTCGATCTCGGGTTGACCGCGGAGCGCCCGGGCGCCGCTACCTGACTGGGGGGAGCTGCTCGGCGAGCAAGGCCGCGTCGAGAAGATCCTTGGGACGTCCGGCGGCCAGCTTGTTGCGCCGCATGGCGGCCCGTCCGATGAAGCGAACGGACAACGACCCCAGCTTCCCCTCGATCGACTCCGCCATGGCTTCCTCGAAGGACACACCAGAAATCGACGTGAGCACGTCGATGCGGCGCGGAGGGAGGCCCAGTTGATAGACGGTGCCGGACTTCCCGAAGTCGGCGCGCTCGACCTGGTGGGCCTCGACGGGCGCGCCGAAGTCGAGGAGAGCCTGATAGACCCGGTCCGCGTTGGCCGGGGTCGGCAAGATGAAGAAGTCGATATCGCCGGTCGTTCTGGGAAACCCGTGAGCGGCGAGCGCGTAGGCGCCGACGACGACGAAGCTCACTCCCCGTTCGAGAAAACATGACGCCAGGTCGACGAAGTCCTCGTTGACGTCGGCGGTCGTCACGTTGGTTGCCGCACCAGGCGCCCGGGAGTCTCCGCCCGCGTGTAGGTGGGGATCTGCAGGCCGGCAACCGCCCAGGCTTCTCTCGTCAGCGGCCACATCGCCGCCACCCGCTCGTCCACCGTCGATCGATCGAACGGATCTCGAACCGGCTCGTCGGTGAGCGGGTACGACCGGAGGGGCCAACGCTCGGCATTCGAGCGCCGTCGGGCAGCTCGCTCACGCGCGGCAGCATCCATCGCCCGATTCTAGTCGAGGGGAAAACGCCCCGCCAATTGCCGCCCTCCCTTCGTCGGCCGCCGCTTTGCCGGGCGAGGTCCTAAGCCGCGGGCGGCGTCGGCACGGCCTCGGGCTCCACCTTCGGCGTCGGGCTGGGCAGCGTCCGCTTCGGCTTGGCCTTCGGCGCGCGCTTCGGGGTGGGCCTGGCGGCGACCGCCGCTTTCCGTGTCACGCGCTTCTTGGCGGGTTTGCTGGCGGGACGCTTCGCCACCGCCTTGCCGCCCAGCTTCGTCGCCTTGCGCGCATCGCGGAACTTCTTGATCTTCGACTTGGCGACGGCCTTGTGATCGGCGCAGACCATCCCGAACACCGGCGCCGCGACGTTCTTGCAGCCGGGGACCGGGCACAGCTGTCGGGGCGGCTTCTTGCGAAGCTTCTTGGCCGGGGCTGGCAAGGCCGACGCCTTCGCGGGACGGCCCGGTCTGCGGGGAGCGTCCACGCCAAGGGCGCGCATGACGGCAGCGCGCGCTTGCTCCATGGAATGCGCTTCGATGACGGCGTGGAGCCGCTCGGTGAACTCGGTGATGACTCTCTTGAGATCCATGACCCGATGCTAGGACGCCCCCCGAAAAACGTCGACAGCATTGACGACGTCTATTGTAAGAGAACCATCTCTCGTCGTGAGCCGGCCGGGCCAGGTGAGCGCCCTCGGCCTGGACGACCCCGCCGGGGAGCGGAGCCGGCACGAGGAAATAGTCGACACGACCGCCCGGTCCCAGCTGAAGGCTCGCCCCTGTTGCTGCTACGCTGGGCGCCGAGAAACCATGCCTCGCACCCCTTCCCCTGGCGCCTCCCTGGCGCGCGCGCGCCAGCGCGGCATCGACACCTGCGGGCGCATCGCCGCCTTCTGGGGCTTCACGCGCACCATGGGGCGCATCTTCGGACTGCTCTATCTCTCGCCCGCGCCGCTGACCCGTCCCGAGATCCAGCGGCGCCTCGCCATCTCCGTGGGGAGCGCGTCGATGACGGTGGCGGGTCTGCAGCGCTGGGGCGTCGTGCACCGGGTGAAGGTGCGGGGCCTGCGCGCCGCGCACTACGCCGCCGAGACCGACTTCTGGAAGATGATCTCGCGGGTGCTGGACGAGCGCGAACGTCAGGAGATCGCCGCCGCCATCGCCGTCGTGGAGAAAGCCAAGCAGGACGTCTCGGCCGTCAGGCGACGCGCCGGACGATCGGGAACCGACCGCCAGGCCGACGCCGCGTTCGTGGGCGCGCGGCTCGACCGCTTGCATGACATCTGCCTGCTGGGGCAGACGATGCTGGACATGCTGCTCGGACAGCTGAAGCTGGACGTGGGACGCTTTCGCGACGTGCTGCGGGTCCCTCCCGGCGACGGGACGGAAGCCGTCGAAACCCCCGCGCGCCGGCCGCGCCGGGCGGCGCGTTGATGGTCCCGAAACATCACTGAACATCGACGTTGCACCGTGGGCCTGCCCGGATAATAGTCGCCGCCATGACCCTGCTGACGGAATCACCGCTGGTCGTCGGCACGGTGACGCCGGCGGGCCTCGACGCGCTGGCGGGCCTGCCAGCCGCGTCGCGCGTCGCGGACATCATCGAGGTGCGGCTCGATCTGGCGATGGCCGAGGGCCCTCTGGGAAGCGAACCCGCGCCGTTGCCTGACATCCGCCGCTTCATGCCCCTTTGCCGGCGACTGGGAGAGACGGGAACCCCCGTCCTGGCGACGCTGCGCCTCGTCGCCGATGGTGGTCGCTGGACCGCGGACGCATCACGCCTGCCGCTGTTCGATGCGGCGTTGACGGATGGGCGCTGCGCCTGGGTCGACATCGAGATCGAGAGCGTCATCGCCGACCACGTCATCCGGCTGGCGCGCCGGTCGGAGGCACGCGTGATCGTCTCGCATCACGATTTCAGCGGCACCGCCCAGGCCGACGCGCTCGACGAGATCGTCGAGCGGGCGCGCCGCCTGGGGGCCGACATCGTCAAGCTGGCCACCCGGGTCGACACCCTGGAAGATCATGATCGGCTCATCGAGCTGCTGCGCCGCCATCGCCAGCGCGATGACGCGCTGGCGGTCATCGGCATGGGCGCGGTGGGGCGGCCGCTGCGGACCTATCTCCCGGCGATCGGGTCTCGCCTGACCTACGGCTTCGTCGACACGTCGGCGGCGCCCGGCCAGATCCCCGTGGCCGAGCTGGTGTCCCGCCTGGTGGCGGACTGTCCCGCCTACGCCGCCCACCGTGAAAAACAGGCTGCGCGGGCATGACGGGCCTTGCGTTTGTTCAATTCATTTTGAAAGATTGACCGTTTCGTGATTCAAGCCGTTCAAAATACCGCACCGCCCGAGCCGGATCGCCGCTCGGACAAGATCCTGTCGCTCGTCGCCGACGAGATGCGGCTGGTGGAGTCGGCGCTGCAAGCCCGGCTCGACAGCCCCGTGGGCGCCATCCCCGAGGTAGGGGCCCACCTGCTTCAAGCGGGCGGCAAGCGGCTTCGCCCGGTGCTGGCCGTCCTGGCGGCGCGCGCTACCGACACCCCCCTCGAGCTGGCGGTGGCGGTGGGAACGGCCGCCGAGCTGATTCACACGGCCACGCTGTACCACGACGACGTGGTGGACGACGGGCGGGTGCGACGCGGACGGCCCGCGGCGCGCATGGTGTACGGCAACGGCATCGTCGTGCTGGTGGGCGACTTCTGTCTGGCGCGCGCCCTGGAGACGGTCGCGCTGACGGGCTCGCTGACGGCCGTGCAGTCGCTGGCCGCCACCGTCACCGAGATGGCCGAGGGGGAGGTGGCGCAGCTGGAGCGGGCCGGCAATCCCGACGCCACCGTCGAGGATTACTTTCGCGTCATCGATCGTAAGACCGCTTCGCTGTTCGCCTGGTGCGCGCGCATCGGGGGCGCGCTGCCAGCCGACCTGGATGCGGCGCTGGGGCGCTACGGCCGGGCGGTGGGACGTGCCTTTCAGATCGCCGACGACGTTCTAGATTGCGCGGTCGATGAGGCGACGGCCGGGAAATCGGTGGGCCAGGACATCCAGGAGGGGAAGCTGACCTTGCCCGTCCTGTACGCCTGCGAGGCGGATCCGGCGTTGCGCGCCCTGATTCGCGAGAAGGTCGGGGAGCGCGCCGTGACGCCCGAGGACGCGCACCGCATCCTGACCGGCACGCTGCGCGCCGGCGGCGTCGAGCGGGCCCGCGCCAGGGCGCGCGAGCTGGTGGCGAGCGCCGTCGCCGAGCTGAGCGCGCTGTCCCCTTCACCGTATCGCCAGGCGTTGACCGACGTGGCCACCTTGTCGGTCGACAGGAAGTTCTGATGAGCAACGAACCCGCCACGGGCATTCCGCCGCACTTCGACAGCTTGCGTGACTTCGTGCGCTTTCTCGAGGCACGCGGGCAGCTTCGCCGCATCAAGCGCGAGATCGATCCGGTGCTGGACATCTCGGAGATCGCGCAGCGGGTGATGCGCGCGGGCGGCCCGGCGCTGCTGTTCGAGAAGGTGAAGGGCTCGCGGTTCCCGCTGCTCATCAACACCTACGCCACGCGCGAGCGCATGTCGTGGGCGCTGGGCGTCGCCGATCTGGCCGAGCACGCCAGGACCATCGCCGAGCTGGTGAAGGCGCAGCCGCCCGAGTCGTTGATGGACAAGGTGCGCATGCTCCCCAAGCTGGGGCGGGTGGCGGGCGCCATGCCCCGCACCGTCACCAACGCCCCCTGTCAGGAGATCGTCGAGACGAACCCCGACCTGGGGAAGCTGCCCATCCTCACCACCTGGCCGGAGGATGGCGGGCCGTACATCACGTTGCCGATGGTCATCACGCGCGATCCCGACAAGGGGACGCGCAACGTCGGCTGCTACCGCATGCAGGTCTACGGTCCGCGCGAGACCGGCATGCACTGGCAGCTGCACAAGACCGGACGCCGTCACATGCGCCGCTACAAGGAGCTGGGGATCTCCCGCATGCCGGTGGCGGTGGCGCTGGGCGGCGATCCGGTGTTGCCGTACGCGGCGACCGCGCCGCTGCCCGACGGCATCGACGAGTTCCTGTTCGCAGGCTTCCTGCGCCGCAAGTCGGTCGACATGGTCGCCTGCAAGACCGTCGACCTCGAGGTCCCCGCGTCGGCCGACTTCATCCTGGAGGGCTACGTCGACGTCAACGAGGCGCTGCGCCGGGAAGGTCCCTTCGGCGATCACACCGGCTACTACTCGCTCGCCGACGACTATCCGGTGTTCCACCTGACCGCCATCACCCGTCGCGAGAACCCCATCTATGCCACCACGGTGGTGGGGCCGCCGCCGCAGGAAGACGCCTGGCTGGGCAAGGCCACCGAGCGGCTGTTCCTGCCGTTGCTGCAGATGACCTTCCCCGAGATCGTCGACATGAACCTCCCCATCGAGGGGGTGTTCCACAACCTGTGCATCGTATCGATCCGCAAGGAGTACCCGCACCACGCGCGCAAGATCTGCCATTCGCTGTGGGGGATGGGGCAGATGATGTTCGCCAAGGTGATCGTGGTGGTCGACGACGACGTGAACGTGCAGGACGTGCGCGAGGTGGCCTGGCGGGCGCTGAACAACATCGACGCCAAGCGGGACGTGTTCTTCGCCGAGGGGCCCATCGATGTGCTCGATCACGCCTCGGTGGCGATGGGGTTCGGCGGCAAGCTGGGCGTCGATGCCACCCGTAAATGGAAGGAAGAGGGCTTCACGCGCGAGTGGCCCGAGGTCTTGAAGATGCCGGCCGACGTCGTGGCGCGGGTCGACGGCCTGTGGAAGGAGCTGGGGCTGTGACCGCCGCCGAGGCATCGAACCTCCCCGTGCGCGGCCAGCACGACGGCGCCGGGCGCTCGCCCCAGGCGATGTTCAATCACATCGCGCCCCGCTACGATCGCGCGAACCGGATCATGTCGGCGGGCGTCGACATCTTCTGGCGCCGCAAGGCGATCCCGCGCTTGCTGGAAGGGCTGGGCCCGACGCCGCGCCTGCTCGATCTGGGCGCCGGGACGCTCGACGGCGCGCTGGAGATCGTCCGCCGCGCCCCCGGCGCCGTCGTCATCGCCGCCGACTTCGCGCGCGAGATGCTGCGCGCGGGACGTTCCAAGCTGAGCACCGACGACCTGAAGGCGCGCGTGGCGCCCCAGGTGGCCGACGGGCAGGCCCTCCCCTATCGCACCGGCGCCTTCGACGGCGCTTTCTCCGCGTTCTGCGTGCGCAACCTGTCCGATCTCCCCCAGGGGATGCGCGAGCTGCGCCGCGTGGTGCGGCCGGGGGGGCGCATCGCCATCCTCGAGTTCTTCCGCCCGGCGCGCCCG
>DASYCK010000243.1:0-4848 GCA_036500205.1 Polyangia bacterium
GAGCTGCGGATCGCCGACTCTGCCATGTCCCACAGCGCCGGCTCGCCCATGAAGCTCTCCGGCCGCGTGGAGAGAAACAGCTTGATGTCCTTGAAGCCGAACAGGTCGAGGATGTCGAGGGCGAACCGGACGCAGCCACCCATCTCGTCGGGGATCTGATCTTCGCGCAGGAACAGGTGACCGTCGTCCTGGGTGAACCCCCGCACGCGCAGGAGGCCATGGAGCACGCCCGAGCGCTCGTAGCGGTAGACCGTGCCGAGCTCGGCGTAGCGAATGGGCAGCTCGCGGTACGAGCGCATCTGCGATCGATAGATCGCGATGTGCATCGGGCAGTTCATCGGCTTGACCAGGTAGCTCTGTCCCTCGAGCTCCATTCCGCCGAACAGGTTCTCGCTGTAGTGCGCGAGGTGGCCCGAGGTCTCGAGCAGCTTCTGGCGCGCGACGTGGGGGCTGTAGACCGGCTGGTACCCGCGCCGGACGACCTCCCGCCGGATGAGATCCTCGAGGATCTGTCGAACCACCGCCCCTTTCGGGTGCCAGAGCGCGAACCCCGGGCCGACCAGCTCGTCGAACGAGAAGAGATCCAGCTCGCGCCCCAGCGTCCGGTGGTCGCGCTTCTTGGCCTCCTCGAGCCGCTGCAGATGCTCGTCGAGCTCCGCCTTCGACGAGAACGCCGTCCCGTAGACGCGCTGGAGCTGTGGGTTCCGCTCGTCGCCGCGCCAGTAGGCGCCGGCGAACGACAGCACCTTGAAGGCCTTGATGTCGCCGGTTCGCTCGACGTGCGGCCCGCGGCAGAGGTCGATGAAGTCGCCGTGCTGGAAGTATGAGACCTCTTCCCCCTCCGGGATCGATTCGATGATCTCGACCTTGTACTTCTCACCGCGCGACCGGAACCTCTCGATCGCCTCGGCGCGCGAGACCACGTGCCGCTGGAACGGCAGGTTCTCGGCGATGATCTTGGCCATCTCCGCTTCGATCTTCGCCGCGTCCTCGGGCGCGAACGGCTCGGTGTCGAAGTCATAGTAGAACCCCGTCTCGATCGACGGACCGATCGCCACCTTGGCGCTCGGCCGTAGCCGGCGGACCGCGTCGGCCATCACGTGCGACGCCGAGTGCCGCATCCGCGACAGAGGATCGTCCGGAACGTCCCCCTTATCCCGCGGCCGAACGACCTTCTTGTCTCTCTCTGCGCTCACGAACGAAGCATAGCCGCAGGCACCCCGCCCATATCCAACCAAACCGCAACGAAATCGCCCTGTCCAGCCCCGCGCTCGAGCCCAGGATGTCCTTCGGCCGCCGCAATCGAGCGAGCGGGGTTCCCGTCGATCGCGTGGGCGGAGGCGAGCTCTGCCCGCCGTAGCCCTTCGCGGGAAGGCTTGGAAACCCTTTGAGGGTTTCCAAAAAGGACAGTAGGCACGGGCGGGATTGAACCGCCGACCCCTACCGTGTCAAGGTAGTGCTCTTCCACTGAGCTACGTGCCTGGGATTCTCTTGTTGCGGACTTTGCGAGGACGTCGTCGATTTCGATTCGGCGTACGTTACGGCTCCCGCGGGCACTGTCAAGCGAAAGAAGGCGGCGGCCCTCGGTGAGTCGGCTCTCCGTGACGATTGACGGCGTGCGGGCGGCGCTGGAGCGCGGCCGAGCGGCGGCGCACAGGTTTGGGGCCTGGCTCGCGGCCCGCGCGACCACCGTCCCGTTTCGTCTGGCGGTCGCGCTGGCGATGCTGGGCCTGCAGCTGCTGGTGGCGATTCACTCCGGCGACCGGTTCGACGTGAAGGCGTTCGACAGCAAGCCGGGCGATCCGCCCCACTTTCGCAACCCGGCCACCGACTGGGCGCCCGTCAACTGGGACCGCCTGGTGGTGAGCCGGTGGGATTCGGGGAACTACATCGAGCTCGGCCTGCGCGGCTACCAGCACTGTCCGCCACGCAGCGGGACGCTTCCGGTGCGCGCGCCGGGCTGCAACCTGGCCTTCTATCCGACCTACGGCCTCATCGGCCGCTACGTCGCGCGCCTCACCCGGCTGCCCATCGACTACGCGCTCTTCGCCGTCTCGCTGGTCTCGTCGTTCATCTTCCTCTACCTCTGGACCGGCAAGGAGCTGACTTCCCGGCTGGGCGTCGCGGAGACGTACCTGGCGCTCCTCTGTCTAGGCGCCTACACGACCGGCTACTGCCTGGTCACGGTCCAGACCGAGCCGCTGACGCTGGTCCTGGCCATGGGCGCCTACGTGGCGTTCGTGCGGCGGCGGCTCTTCTTGGGGGCCCTGCTGGCGGGCGCCACCAGCGGCATTCGCATCACCGGGGTGGCGATCGGGATGGCCTTCGCCGCCGGGCTGCTGGTCGACTTGCTCCGGGAGCGGCCCCGCAGAGCCTGGCCCTGGATCCGCGCCGTGCTGCTCGGGGTGGTGTGCGTCTGGGGCCAGCTGGCGCTGATGGCCTACCACGCGCACCGGTTCGGCGATCCGCTGACGTACGTCCACGCGCACGCCCAGATCTTTCACCACGACCCCGGCCTCGGCGCGCTGTTCCCGCCCGATCCGGAGAAGATCACCGGCTCGCTCGATTGGCCGCTGCACGAGGGGCTCTGGCTGGCGGCCGCGCTGCTCTGGTTCGCCCTCGGCCACCGCGAGGCGCTTCGCCGGTTCTCGCTCTCCGAGCAGGCCTTCTGGTACGTGACGTTCCTGGCGACGGTGGGAATCGCCACCGTCGGCATGTTGCCGATCTCGCTGGCGGGGATGAGCCGCTATCTGCTGCTGGCGATTCCCATGTTCTTCGCGATGGGGGCGGTCATGCGGCACCGGCCGACGCTGGCGCTGATCTGGATCGCGTTCTCCGCCTGGCACTACTGGAACATCGACATCTGCACCTACACGGGGGGCATGGGCAACCACACGGCGATCGTCTGTCACACCCCCTGGTGGGGACACCGCTAGGCGGCGCGTCGCCGCCGGCGATCGCGGGTCAGGACGACGGCCAGCACCACCAGCGTCGCCGCGAACAGCAGCAACCCGCCCGAAAGCCCCGGCGGCCAGTACGAAAGCTCGACCACCTCGTCGCCGCGCGCGAGCTTGGTGCTGACCAGACCCTGCCAGCTGCCGGTGGGCGCTCCCGCCGCGCGCCAGCCCGGGGCGGCGTTCATGTCGTAGACGAGGCGATCGCCCGGGGCGGCGCCCGTGACCTGTACGGTGACCGAGCTCGGCCTCCAGCGCGTCACCTCCGCGCGGCCGGAGCCGCTGGCGAGAAAAGCCAGCCCGCGGTAGCCGGGTTGATCGCTGCCGATGACCGCGCTCGGCGCGGCCTGCGGCGGGATGCCGTAACAGGTGACCATCCCCGTGTTGGCGAGCATCGACGGGTAGATGATCTTGGCCGGCCACTCGTAGCGATCGCGCAGCTTGGGTCCGACGTCAGGCTTGCCGTAGACGTAGTGCTGCGCCCTCTCCTGCCGGAACTCGGCGCTGGGCGCGACCGGCGGGACCGTCAGCCGGAACGGCGCGACCGTCGATTGGCGGGCCACCGTCGCCAGATCCAGGCCGTAGAGGGTGACGACCGCCAGCGCGGCCGCTTCGGCCCAGCGACGCCGGCGCGCGAACCGCGCCCAGGGGATGTCGGCGGCGGCGGCCAGCACCAGCGCCAGCAGCAGGATGGCCAGGAACAGCAGGCGCGCCGGCATGTGCTGCGAGCTGAACAGCGGGAGGCGATGGACCAGCTGCCAGATCGACTGTCCCAGCGAGAGGATCACGCAGCAGACGGCCGCGACCTTGAGCGAGACCAGGCGGGGCGTCCAGCCGACCGCCAGCGCGGCGCAGAGCGCCAGCGCGCCCACGAGGCCCACGTAAGCCCCCCACTCCCACCAGACCCAGAAGACCTGCAGCGGCAGGTGCGGGTAGAAGTCGAACCCCTGCTGGTGCGCCGTCAGCATGATCCAGATCGAATGCAGCGACACCGGCTCGTTCGACTCGATGAGGCGTGGGAAGCGCGACATGGTGGCCAGCACCGGAAGCAGCTTGGGTGCGCTGAGACCGATCCCGGAGACCATCGAGAAGAGAAACAGCGCCAGGGGCCGCCGGCTGCGCGCGGCGATCGCCCGCCCGAGCGCGTAGAGCCAGAGCACCGTCAGCGTGTGCGGATAAGGATAGATCCCACCCACGTAGATGATGAGCGCCAGCATCGCCCCCGCCGCCGCCGCGAGGTCGCGCCGATCCTCCTCCACCGCCCGGTCGAAGAAGTAGATCGCGAAAGGGGTCCAGGCGTAGGCGAGGTGCCAGAGGTGGCCGGAGGCGAGCTGCAGCGCCCAGCGGCTCCCCAGCATCCAGATCGTCGCTACGAACGCGCGCCAGGCGGGGCTGCGGCTGAAGCGTCCCGCCAAGAGGTAGGCGCCGGCGACGCCGGCCAGCGTGGCGGCGACGGCTTCGAGCCGCAGCGCGAGCGGGAACGAGAACACCAGGTAGATCGGCAGCCAGGGCGAGACCAGGTTGGTGGCCCCCTCGGCGTAGCCCCAGGCCGGAAAGCCGCCGCACAACCAGGGATTCCACCAGGGGAGCTGCCCGTGGCGCAGCGCGAGCACGGTCACGTAGCGGTAGGCCGCCTGCACGTCCCAGTCTTGAAATCCCATCGCGCGCGGGTCGGCGAAGAACGGCGCGAAGATCCAGAGCGCCAGCAGCGCCACCGGTACGACGCCCACCCACGCGGTCAGGCGATCGCGAAGCGGGCGCGGCGGCTCGGGCACAGCGCGACTTTCGTATGGTTCCGACGCTGCGGGCAACGAACTTCTATGGGTGAGCCTTGGTCGTGGCTTCTAACCCGCGTGGGCAAGACTTGCGGGCGCCGGGGGTGCGCTGGCAAGAT
>DASYCK010000244.1:0-4962 GCA_036500205.1 Polyangia bacterium
CGGTCGAAAAACATCCGCGCCTTCCGGGGGCAGCGGATCCAGGCTGCAGGCGAGGCACCAACACTCATCGCGGGAGGATTGCCACATGCTGCGCACCTTGAAGGATCTTGAGGGATACAACGTGACCGCCGTCGACGGAGAGGTGGGGAAGGTCGTCGACTTCCTGCTGGATGACCAGCGCTGGGTCATCCGCTATCTGGTCGTGCAGACGGGCCGCGTCTTTCTGAGCGGTGCGCGGGTGCTCATCTCGCCCATCTCATTCCAGCCACCCCAGTGGGGCAAGCACGCCTTTCCGGTGAATCTGACCATGGAGAAGGTCAAGAACAGCCCTGGCGTCGACGTGGACAAGCCAGTGTCCCGGCAGCATGAACGCGCGTTCTCCGGCTACTACGCATACCCGTTTTACTGGGGATTCATGCAGCCCTGGGGGATAGGCACGCAGCCCGCCTTGCTGGCCACGGTTCCCCCTCCCCCCGACCAAGACGAAGACTCCTCGAATGACGTCCACCTGCGCAGCGCACGCGAGGTCCGTGGCTATCATATCCAGGGGACGGACGATGGCATAGGCCACGTCACGGACTTCATCGTCGACGACGAGAGCTGGGAGGTTCGCTACCTGGTCGTCGACACGCGCGGCTGGTGGTTCGGCAAGCACGTGCTCATCGCGCCGCAATGGGCCACCCGAATCGACTGGGCAGAGAACCGGGTGCACGTCGACATGTCGCGCGACAATATCAAGAACAGCCCGGCCTGGAGTGCGGAGGATCCGGTGAACCGCGACTACGAAGCGCGCCTTTACGACTACCACGGGCGGCCGGTGTACTGGGCGGACGATAGGGCGGTCCCTCCGCCCATCGTTCGCCGGTAGCTATCCAGGATGAGCAGCGGCGGACTTCGCCATCGCGGGGCATCCTAGACTGCGCCAGGACGCCGCGCCGATGCTCGAGCTTACGCCTCCGATCGCCCAACGCTGGCTAGAATGGGCGTGATGACGACGGCCCACATGGAGGCGCGCACCGGCCCGAAGGCGATCGTGCCCTGGCTGGTGGCGGTGGCCTTCTTCATGGAGTCGCTCGACACGACCATCCTGAACACGGCGGTGCCGACCATCGCCGGCGCGCTGGGGATCGCGCCGCTCAGCATGAAGTCGGTGCTGTCCAGCTACACGCTCAGCCTGGCGGTGTTCATCCCCATCAGCGGCTGGTTCGCCGATCGCTTCGGGACGCGGCGGGTGTTCTCGTCGGCGATCGGTCTGTTCACGTTGGGCTCGGTGCTGTGCGGGATCTCGACCGACGTGCGCCTGCTGGTCGCCTGTCGCGTCCTGCAGGGGATGGGCGGCGCCATGATGGTGCCCGTCGGCCGCCTGACGATGGTGCGCACGTTCGCCCGCTCCGAGCTGGTGCGGGCCATGGCGTTCGTGGCGATCCCGTCGCTGATCGCGCCCATGCTGGGGCCGGTGGCGGGGGGGCTCATCGTGCGCTTCTTTCACTGGCGGGTGATCTTCCTGCTGAACGTGCCGTTCGGCGTGGTGGGCCTGTTCCTCGTGTGGCGCCATCTGCCCGACTACCGGGCCGCGCGGGTCGACCGGGTCGACTACATGGGGCTCTGTCTGTTCGGGTGCGGCGTGGCGCTGCTGTCGTACGTGCTCGAGGTGTTCGGCGAGCACACGCTCGGCACCATGGAGATATTGGGCCTGCTGGCCATCGCCGCCACCCTGCTGTTCGCTTACACCCGCCACGCCATGGCCGCCCCACATCCGCTGCTGCGGCTCGGGCTGCTGCGGGTGCGGACGTTTCGCACCGCCATCGCCGGCAGCTTCGTCACCCGCATCGGCATCGGCGGCATGCCGTTCCTGCTGCCGCTGCTGTACCAGGTCGGGCTCGGCTACTCGGCCGTGCAGTCGGGCCTGCTGATCCTCCCCCAGTCGCTGGCCGCCATGAGCCTGCGCCTGATGATGCCGAAGCTGCTCAGACTCTTCGGCTACCGGCGGGTGTTGCTGACGAACACGCTCGCCATCGGCGTCCTGCTGGGGCTGTTCGCGCTGGTGGGGCCGCAGACGCCGGTCTGGTTGATCGTGGCGCAGACGTTCTGCTTCGGGTTCTTCTCGTCGTTTCAGTACACCAGCATGAACACGCTCGGCTACGCCGACATCGCGGACAGTGACACCAGCATGGCCAGCACGATGGCCAGCACCACCCAGCAGCTGTCGGTCAGCTTCGGCGTGGCGGCCGCGTCGTTGACGGCGGCGCTGTTCATCCCCGATCGCTTTCACGCGACGTCGGGACAGATCATTCACGGCATTCACCAGGCCTGCTTCGCGCTGGGGGGGCTGACCGTGCTGTCAGCCGCGCTGTTTCGGACCTTGAAGGACGGCGACGGGGACAACGTCAGCCAGCACAAGGCGGTGCTGGAGGAGGGGTAGGGCGCCCGAAAGACGATGTTCGCCCTTTCTCGCGGGCGGTGATCTGGGCTAGGACTTGTGCCGATGGGAGCGCAGTGGAAGCAGAAGTGGCGCCTGGAGGCGGCCGATGCCAAGGGCCGCGTCTTCACCAAGCTGGCCAAGGAGATCATGATCGCGGCGCGCGCCGGCGCCGACATCGACATGAACGCGCGGCTGCGCATGGCCGTCGAGGCCGCCAAGAAGGCGTCGATGCCGCGCGACACCCTGGAGCGCGCCATCAAGAAGGGCGCCGGCCTGCTGAACGAAAACGTCGTCTACGAGACGGTGACGTACGAAGGCTTCGCCCCCCATCAGGTTCCGGTCATCGTCGAGTGCCTGACGGAGAACAAAAACCGCACCGCCACGAATGTCCGTGTCTTGTTTCGCAAGGGGCAGCTTGCCACCTCGGGCGCCGTGTCGTGGGACTTCGCCCATCTGGGGATCATCGAGGCGACGCCGCCCGCGGCCTCGGTCGACGCCGAGACGGCGGCCATCGAGGCGGGGGCCCAGGACGTCGAGGCGGGGGACGAAGGGAGCTTTCGTTTCTACACGGATCCGCCCGATCTCGAGGCGGCGCAGAAGACGCTCGCCAGCGCGGGATGGAAGGTCAGCTCGGTGGTGCTCGGATGGCGCCCCAGGAATCCCGTGTCCGTGGATGCCGCCGCGCGGGCCGAGGTCGAGGCCTTTCTGGCCGCGCTCGACGACGACGACGACGTCCAGGCGATCTACGCCGGCCTGGCGGACTGAGCCCCGGAGCCAGCCGGTTCCGTGTGCCGGCGGACGATTTGCCGTAACCGGATCGTTCGGCCGACGTCCTGAAGGGTGACATCCGATGCCGTGCCGTAACGGCGGCTGCCGGACCGAGTTACCTCGCTGTGACGGCTATTTCGTCCGCGAGGCTCAAGAGTTACCAGGCTTGGACGATGACAGGTGGCCCGCCGCGACTCCGCGGCGAAAGAACCTGGCACGTTGTTTGATAGGCGGGGACAGCACGATGGGAAGCGATATGAAGACCGAAATGCGACTCGAGCGATTCCACGAATACCTCCGGGGGGAAGGTCGTGCGCTCGCGGCCATCGAACCGCTTCGGGTCGAGCGGGTGATGACGCAAGATTTCGTCAGTGTGCCGTCCTGGTTCCCGGCCGACAAGGCCGCCAGCGTGCTGCGCCACACCGGGAAGGCCTTCGCCCTGGTGGCCGGGCCGCGCGGTGACAACCATCTGGCCAGCTTGAATGATCTGCTGACGGCGCCCTCGACCAAGAGCGTGGGGTGGTGCGCGAAGCCGCTGGGGCCGACCGTCGCCAACGATACCCCCTTCGACGAGGCGATGGAGTTGATGGATTCCCACTCCGTCGATCGGGTGGCGGTGGTTTTCGGACGCTTGCTGGTGGGAATCGTCACGCGCGACCCCGACGAACGGCGCGTCCCCGCGAACCGCACCAGTCACTGAGCGTGCGCGGCGACCCTGGTCTCCGACGGAGACGAGGACCGCTTTTGGATGGCGCCGCGGGCGCCGCGGTGGGCGATCGGGATGTACATCCCCATCGAATCCGAACTACAATGCGTTGCTTCAGAGCGCATGCAGACAGACGAAACAGAGGATCGGATCGATGTCTGGCTTCAGACGAAGACGCGCAGCTGGCGCGACGTCCTCGACGTCATGATCCAGGCGGGTCGCCAGCTGGCGACCGATCATGCCTCGCGGGTGGTCCACGAGGACATCCGGCTCGACAACATCTTCGTGGGCATCGACGGCAAGGTGACGCTGCGCGAGCTGATGCCGGCGAAACCGGCCGCCGAGCGGGCGGCTGGCCCGACCGAGGAGTTGCGTACGGCGGCGCATTCGCTGCAGCAGCGGATGGCCGCGCTCGACGGCATGCGGGCCGCCATGTACCTGGCCCCCGAGCAGTTCCGCGGCGGGGCCGCGGAGACCGCCAGCAACCAGTTCAGCTTCTCCGTGGCGCTGTATCGGGCCCTGTACGGGCAGACGCCGTTCGACTCGGAGTGGTCGACGTCGCGGTCGCAGTCGCGGCCCACGCCCCTCGGTAGCGTTTCGCTTTCCCTGCTGCTCGGCGCCTTCGATCGTACGACCTTCATCAACTTGGCGCGCGAGGTGCTGTCCGGGAACATTCGCCGGCCGCCCGAAGGGCTGGATGTGCCTGCCTGGGTGTTTCCGATCGTCGAGCGGGGGCTGAGCGCCGACGTCGATGAGCGCTATCCCACCGTCAAGGCCATGGTCGACGATCTGGCCGCCGGGCTCGAGGGCGGTCGCATGCGCTCGTCGGCGAACCGGGCCTCGGTGCTGCCCCGGACGTGGGTTCTGATCGCCAGCGGGATTTTCCTGCTGGTGGCGCTCGGCGTCTGGGCCAGCACGCTCAGCCGCTAGTTCAACAACCCGGAAATACGATCCGGGTTTCGGGAATAGAACGGAAGCGAGATGGATCTACGTGGGGTGCCCCGTGGACCTGCCCCGACGAGAAGTCGTGTTGAGCACTCGCTGAGACGTCAATTGAAACTGATTG
>DASYCK010000245.1:0-32018 GCA_036500205.1 Polyangia bacterium
CACGGGACCGGGCGCCGCCGCGGCGCCGTAACGGGCGCAGGCGGCCGTGAGCTCGGCTGCGAGACGCGCGGCCGCGTCGGCGTCGGGCGTCGCGCCCGCGCTGGCGAGCGTGTCGATGACGGGGCTGGCGTCGCCCCCGCCGAGCCGCAACCGGGTCAGCCCCGCCGTCCCCGTCGGCGAGCCGGCGATGGGCGCGACCCCGTCGCGATACAGCGCGCGCATGGGGCGCTCGGCGCCTTCGCCGGCCAGCCCACCGGCCAGGATCACGTCGGGGCCTTCGCCGCGCGGACCGCCCGCGAGCTTGCGCGCCAGCGCATCCACCTGATCCAGCGACGTGGCGTCGCGCGGGCCCTGCGCCATGAGGATCACGTAGCGCGCGCCCCGCGCCCGCAGCGCGCGGATGGCGGCGCGGGCGGCGGGCGCCGGATCGTCGAGTGTCAGCCCCTTGAAGGAGGCGGCGGGAATTCCCGGCACCACCGTCGGCGAGATCGTCGCCACGATCCCCAGCGAGAGCTCTCCACGACGAACGAGGACGCTCGGCCGAACGTCCGGGCAGGCGCCGCGCGCTCGGGCGTCGCAGCGCAGGTTCGTCGCGACCACCGGCATGCCCCGCGCCACCAGCGCCCGGGCGAGCTGACCGAGCGCCTCGGGCGTCATCGACAGCTCGTGATGACCGAACGCGATCGCGTCGTACTGGCCACGCGCCAGCAGCGCCGCGAGCGCCTCGATCCCGGCCGGGCCACGCTCGACGAGCCCCGCGCCGAAGAGATCGGGGGTGGCGATGTTTCCCCCCAGCAACGTCACGGGGCGTGAACCGTCGGCTCGTTCACCGGCGAGCCGACCCAGCAGCGTGGCGTAGTCGACGTCGCCCTCACGCTTCGCCGCACCGGCACAGGCGGGCGTGGCCAGGCGTCCGTCGAGATCGGCATGATAGAGGATCTCGATCGCCGGCGGCGCCGCTTGCTCCGGCGGCGCCGCCGGCCCTGGCGTTGGCGCCTGCGCGAAAGCCCTGGCGCTGAACGACGTCAGCGCCAGCGCGACGGCGAGAAGCTGGCTCGAGCGGCTCATCCGGGCCCGGCCGCCGAAGGATCGGGCGCGCGCTCGAGCCCGCGAAACCGCCGCTGCGGCCAGATCGGCTTCCCCGAGGCGCGGATGGCGTTGAACAGCGCTTCCCGCACCTCGCAGCGCAGGTTCCACAGCTTCCCGGCGTCGGCCGCGCTCAGCAGGCAGCGAAGCTGCATTCCCGACTCCGACGCGTCCGTGACCTGCAAGCTCGCGGCGGCGTGATCCCACAGGGGGTTCGCGCCGACGATCTTCAGGAACAGCGCGCGCAGCGATTCGACGTCGGTGTCGAAGTCGACCCACAGGTACACCGTGCCCAGGATGTTCGGCGACGTGCGGGTCCAGTTCTGGAACGGCTTCTCGATGAAGTAGGTGATGGGAAGGATGAGCCGGCGCAGGTCCCACAGCCGCACCACCACGTAGGTCAAGGTCAGCTCCTCGACGGTGCCCCACTCCCCCTCCACCACCACCGCGTCGTCGATGCGCAGCGGCTGGGTGAACAGGATCTGAAATCCGGCCACCACGTTGCCGATCGAACGCTGGGCGGCTATGCCGAAGATGATGCCGGCCGCGCCCGCCGAGGCCAGCAGGCTCGTCCCCAGGTTCCGGATCGCGGTGAAGCTCATCAGGATCAGCGCCGCGGCCACGATGCCGATCAGCGCCCCCAGGAACTTGCGCAGCAGCGCGATCTGCGTGCGCGCCTTGCGCGCCCCCGCGTCCACCGTCGTCACGCGTTCGACGAGCAGGATCTCCGCCACGGAGATCAGCCGCAGCAGCAGCCACGAGATGGCGATGATCAGCGCGATGTGCTGTCCGCGCGCCGCCAGTCCATCCATGTGCCCGGTCCATCCGGGGCTCCCCGCCCAGACGGCGCCGGGGTCGATGACCTTCACGGCCAGCAGGGGCACGGCCAGCGCGCACGGGATGCGGAGCCGGGCGCGGATCGATGCGGCGTGACGGGGCGCGATCCGCCCCAGCACCGTCGACAGGAGGGTCCCGATGACGAGACCGGCGACCGTCCCCGCGACCACGGCCAAGCCGGCCGTCGTGATCGGACCCGGCAGCATCGCCCCCAGAACTCCCCAGCTCGCGTGTTCTCGCATGTCTCGAAGTTAACGCGACCCGGCCGGATCGCGGCGCCGGCGCCACATGCATCGTTGTGTGGTGCAATGCCGAGACCATCCACGCCCACGAATCGCGCGTTTCGCGCGGGCCTCCCCGGGCGCCGGCGTCACCGGCACGAAGCAGCCGGGAGGCGATCGTTACGATTCAGCCCGCGGCGTGCCGGTCGGAATCAACAGCCCGCGACCGGCGAAGCCGACCATGCGATCGAGCGACGCCAGGTAGGTGGCATCGAGCGGCGACACGCCCCGCAGATGCCACAGCGCCTCGCCGTTCGTCCAGGCCGCCTCGCGCGCGTCGCGCACGCTCCACATCGCCACCACGTCGTCGACGCCGTGAAAGACCAGGTCGAGGCTCTGCACGGCGCCCACCAGATACAGCGCCTTGACGCTGGTCTCCGTGGCGACGAGCAGGTCGTTGACCTTTTCGTAGTCGGCGTGGGGAGCGCTGTGCCGGGACATGGGCAGGTTCATGGCGGTGAACGTCTCGACCAGCCCCACCGGCAGATCGCGGTTGATGTGCGCGTTCATCCCCGCCAGCGCGAACTGGATGGGCGCGACGTTCGTCTCGGCGCGGCCGTCGAACAGGGGGAGCCAGGCCCGCGGCACGCCATCGCGTCCGAGCTCGAAGGCGCGCAGCGCCGCGAAGTAGAGATTGGCGAACGCCACGTCCAGCTCCCCCAGAAACGCCGGCGCGGCGAACGTCGCTTGCCCCATCCCACCGAGCACGTTGCGGGTGACCGCCAAGTACAGCTTGTTGAAGGCCCCCACCCCGTCGCCAGGGGGCAGCGCCGCGTCGATCTCCTCCATTCGCGCCACCACGTCCTCGATCCGGGAGACGGGGGTGCGGGCCAGGATGGGGGCGAGCACGGTCACGCGGTGACGATACCACCGGTGCCCGGCGACGCCGCGCAATGCTATGGTCCTCGGCCATGAGCAGCGAGAACTTGCACGAAGCCCCGGAGGTGCTCTCCGAGGGGACGAAGAACCTGCACCGCGCCCTGGTCTCGCTCCGCGAAGAGCTGGAGGCCGTCGACTGGTATCAGCAGCGCGCGGAGGCCTGCACCGACGCCGGGCTGGCCGCCGTTCTGACCCACAACAAGAACGAAGAGATCGAGCACGCCATGATGACGCTCGAGTGGTTGCGCCGGAACGATCCGGTCATCGCCACCAACATCACCACTTACCTGAATTCGAGCGGCCCCATCACCGAGGTGGAGAAGCAACAGGTCGCCGGAGGCGCCGCATCCGCCGCCGGGCCGTCCTCCCTGTCCCTCGGCATTGGCAGCTTGAAAGGAGCGCTGTAATGGACCTTCTGAAACGAGAGCTCGCCCCCATCGCGGGCGAGGCGTGGGAGCAGATCGACGCCGAGGCGCGACGGGTGCTGAAGCTGCACCTCGCCGGACGCAAGGTGGTCGACTTCTCGGGGCCGCACGGCTGGAAGCTGGGGGGGGTGAACACGGGGCGCCTGCTGCACATCGAGGCGCCGCCGGTGCCCGAGGTCGGTCACGCCATCCGCGACTATCGCCCCCTGGTCGAGCTTCGCTCGCCCATCTCGCTCGACCTGCTCGAGCTCGACTACGCCGGGCGCGGCGCGGAGGATCTCGATCTCGATCCGGTGATCGCGGCCGCCGAGCGGGTGGCGCGCGCCGAGGACACCGCGATCTTCCACGGCTTCAAGGCCGGCAAGATCACGGGCATCGTCGAGGCCAGCCCGCACACGCCCGTCGAGGTGAAGGCCTCCGTCGACTGGCCGCGCGCCGTGAGCGCCGCGGCCGCCAAGCTGCGTCTCGCCGGCGTGAACGGGCCGTACGTGCTGGCGCTGGGCGTCCAGGCCTTCGACGAGCTGATGGCCGAGGGGGACGACGGCTACCCGATTCGCAAGCGCATCGAACAGAGCGTGAGCGGCACATCGTTCGTGTGGGCCCCCGCGCTCAAGGGCGGCGCGCTGCTGCTGTCGGCGCGGGGCGGCGACTACGAGCTGACGGTGGGACAGGATCTGTCGATCGGCTACGCGTCGCACGACCGGAACAAGGTCGAGCTGTACCTGACCGAGTCGTTCACGTTCCGGGTGCTGGAAGACAAGGCGGCGATCATGCTGCGACGCCTGTAGGCTGGACGACGGTCCGCGTTCCATGAGCGCTCAACCGGGCAATCCGCTTCACGGCGTGACCTTGGAGGCGATCGTCACCGAGCTGGTCGCCCACTTCGGATGGCCCGAGCTGGGCGAGCAGGTGAAGATTCGCTGCTTCACCAGCGAGCCCTCCGTCGCGTCGAGCCTGAAGTTCCTCCGGCGAACCCCCTGGGCGCGCGAGAAGGTGGAGAGCCTGTACCTCTTCATGTTGCGCGAGCAGGCCCGCGAAAAGCGGCGCATCGAGACGGAACGGTAGCGGTTCGCGCGCCCGTTTCGGCGTGGGCTGCCGGTTACGCCCGAGCTTCCGGCGATCACCGTGCGTAACAAAGTGCCGCGGGCGCAGGCCCGTTTCGGGGCCCTTTTCCGGCACGTTCCTTGAATCTTCCGGTCGGCATGAACACGACGACCTCAGGACGAGATTCGGGATCGAACGGCACCTCGAGCCCCAATGAGCTCGGTGGCTCGATGACCCCTCCCCGCGAAGCGCCGCCCGTCGTCGCTGATTCGCCCGACGATGGGAGTTCTCGTACCCCACGGCGCGCGAGCACGTTCGGCAAGCTGCTGGCGGCGGCGGCCTTCGGCGGGCTGACCTTCGGCGCGTCCGCGCTGGGGGCGTCTTCCTCGAAGAAAAAGGTCTGGTACGGCTCCCTGTTCAAGTCGAAGGCGACGCCCCCGTCGGCCGTCTTCGGTCCGGTCTGGACCGGCCTGTACGCGGCGATCGCCTACTCGGGGTACCGCACCTGGTCGCGGCCCGACTCGCCGGAGCGGACGCGTGCCCTGAAGCTGTGGGGGGTGCAGATGGCCCTCAACGCCTCCTGGTCGCCGCTGTTCTTCGGCGCGCACAGACCAAAGGCCTCCGCGGTCGTCGCTGGCGCCATGGTGCCGACGATCGCCGCCTACAGCCTGACCGCGCGGAAGATCGACAAGCCGGCGGCGGCCCTGATGCTCCCCTACCTGGCCTGGAGCACGTTCGCCGCCTACCTGAACGCGCAGATCGTCCGCAAGAACGCCTTCCGGCTCTGACGTCGCGCCCGCCCGGCGGTCGCGGAAACAGGGGGCTCCGCTGATTGCATCCGGCGCGCGGGCGCGGCAGTCTGTGGCCAGATCATGATTGAGCTTGCCGGCGCGCCCGCGTTCACCCCTGCCCGCCTCGAAAAACGCCTGCGCGCCGTGCGCGCGAGCAACCCAGTGGTCACCGCGCTCGGCGCCACCTTCGCGCACTTCGTCGACGTGGCGGCACCGCTCGACGAGGCGGCCGCCAGCGTGCTGGCGCGGCTGCTTCGCTACGGCCCGCGCGTGACCCCTTCCGCAGCCGAGGGGCCTGCCGCGCGGCTGCTGGTCGTCCCCCGGCTGGGCACGATCTCCCCCTGGTCCTCCAAGGCGACCGACATCGCGCGCGGCTGCGGCCTGACCGACGTACGGCGCGTCGAGAGGGGAATCTGGTACACCGTCAGCGGCGACGTCACCGACGAGCGCGCGCTGCGGGCGGCGCTGCACGATCGCATGACCGAGTCGGTGCTCGAAAGCGCCGCCGCGGCCCAGGCGCTGTTCGTGCGCGCCGATCCCAGGCCTGTCGCCACCATCCCGGTGATCACGACGGGTCGCGCCGCCCTGGAGCAGGCGAACGCCGCGCTGGGCCTGGCGCTGGCGCCCGACGAGATCGACTACCTGCACGACGCCTACGAGAAGATGTACCGCGATCCCACGGACGTCGAGCTGATGATGTTCGCCCAGGCGAACAGCGAGCACTGCCGCCACAAGATCTTCAACGCCGACTTCATCGTCGACGGCCACCGCGAGCCGCTGTCGCTGTTCAAGATGATCCGTCGCAGCACCGAGGCCTCCCCCGCCGGCGTGCTGTCGGCCTACCACGACAACGCATCGGTGATCGAAGGGATGCCCGCCACCCGCTTCTTCCCCGATCCGGTCACCCAGGTCTACGGTAGCCACGCCGAATCGGTGCACATCTTGATGAAGGTCGAGACACACAACCACCCCACGGCGATCTCCCCCTACCCGGGCGCCGCCACCGGCTCGGGCGGCGAGATCCGCGACGAGGGGGCCACCGGCCGCGGCTCGAAGCCCAAGGCGGGGCTGTCGGGCTTCGCGGTGTCGAACCTGCGCCTTCCCGGCGCCGTGCGCCCCTGGGAGCAGGACCACGGCAAGCCCGAGCGGATCGCCTCGGCGCTCGACATCATGATCGAAGGACCGCTGGGCGGCGCCGCCTTCAACAACGAGTTCGGCCGGCCCAACATCTGCGGCACGTTCCGCACCTTCGAGCTCGAGGTGGCGGCGCCCGGCCAGCCCGAGGCGCGGGAGATCCGCGGGTACCACAAGCCGATCATGATCGCGGGTGGCCTCGGCAACATCCGGCCCGATCACGTGAAGAAGCACGAGATTCCGCCGGGCGCGCCGGTGATCGTGCTGGGCGGACCGGCGCTGTTGATCGGCCTGGGCGGCGGCGCGGCGTCGTCGGTGACCTCGGGCGCGTCCGCCGAGGCGCTCGACTTCGCGTCGGTGCAGCGGGACAACGCCGAGATGCAGCGGCGCTGCCAGGAGGTCATCGACCGCTGCGTGGCGATGGGCGACGCGAACCCCATCGTTTCGATTCACGACGTCGGCGCGGGCGGGCTGTCGAACGCGCTGCCCGAGCTGGTGAACGACAGCGGGCGGGGCGCCGCCTTCCAGCTGCGCAAGATCCCCAACGACGAGCCGGGCATGTCGCCGCTCGAGATCTGGTGCAACGAGGCGCAGGAGCGCTACGTGCTGGCCGTGGCGCCGGACCGGCTGGCCGAGTTCGCCGCCCTGTGCGCGCGCGAGCGCTGCCCGCACGCCGTGCTGGGCCACGCCACCGACGACGGCCGCCTCACCGTCGACGACGCCCACTTCGGCAACCGCCCCATCGAGCTGCCGCTGTCGGTGCTGCTGGGCAAGCCGCCGAGGATGACGCGCGACGCGCGCCACGTCGACGTCGCCACCCGGCCGTTCGTCACCGGCGCCATCGACGTTCGCGAGGCGGCGCTGCGCTTGCTGCGACTCCCCACCATCGCCGACAAGACGTTCCTCGTCACCATCGGCGATCGCACGGTGGGCGGGCTGATCGCGCGTGACCAGATGGTGGGGCCGTGGCAGGTCCCGGTGGCCGACGCCGCCGTCACCTGCGCCGGCTTCGACAGCTTCGCGGGCGAGGCGATGGCGATGGGCGAACGGCCGCCGCTGGCGTTGCTCGATGCGGCGGCCTCCGCCCGCATGGCGGTCGCCGAGGCGATCACGAACCTGGCCTCGGCGCCGGTGGCCCGGCTGGGCGACGTGAAGCTGTCGGCGAACTGGATGGCCCCCGCCGGACATCCCGGCGAGGACGCCCGCCTCTTCGATGCCGTGCGCGCCGTCGGCGTCGAGCTGTGCCCCGCGCTGGGGATCGCCATCCCCGTCGGCAAGGACTCGCTGTCGATGCGCACGGTCTGGCAGCAGGCCGGTGAGACGCACGCGGTGACGGCGCCGCTGTCGCTCATCGTCAGCGCCTTCGCGCCCGTGACCGACGTGCGGCGCGCGCTGACGCCCGAGCTGCTGCGCGACGCCGAGGAGACGGTGCTGCTGTTGATCGATCTGGGGCGCGGGAAGAATCGCCTGGGCGGCTCCTGCCTGGCCCAGGTGTACGGCGAGCTGGGGCAGACGCCCCCCGATCTCGACGAGCCGCGGTTGCTGTCCGGCTTCTTCGCCGCCATCCGCGAGCTGGCGGACGCCAGCGTGCTGCTGGCCTATCACGATCGCTCCGACGGCGGCCTGTTCACGACCGTCGTCGAGATGGCCTTCGCGGGCCGCATCGGCGTCGAGCTCGATCTGGGAGGGCTGCACGCCGACGCCGTGGCGGCGCTGTTCAACGAGGAACTGGGCGCCGTCGTGCAGGTGCGCGCTACGGACGGCGCGCGCGTCGTGGCGGCCTTCGCGCAACACGGGCTCGGCGATTTCGTTCACCCCATCGGCCGACCGGCCTCGGGCGATCGCTTCGTGGTGCGCGACGGCGCCAAGGTGCTGCTCGACGAATCGCGGGCCGCGCTGCGCGGCGTATGGTCGGAGACGACGCACGCCATGCAGCGGCTGCGTGACGACCCCACCTGCGCCGACGAGGAGCAGGCGGCGCGGACCGACGCCACCGATCCCGGCCTGTCGGCGCACCTGACCTTCGAGCCCGACGAGGACATCGCGGCCCGCTTTCACGCGGTGGCGCGCCGGCCACGCGTGGCCATCCTGCGCGAGCAGGGGGTGAACGGTCAGATCGAGATGGCGGCGGCGTTCGATCGCGCCGGCTTCGAGGCGGTCGACGTCCACATGAGCGACGTGCTGGCCGGGCGTACCGCGCTCGACGGCTTTCGCGGGCTGGCCGCTTGCGGCGGCTTCTCGTACGGCGACGTGCTGGGGGCCGGCGAAGGCTGGGCGAAGTCGATCCTGTTTCACGCGCGAGCCCGCGAGGAGTTCACGCGCTTCTTCGCCCGCCCCGACACCTTCACCCTGGGCGTGTGCAACGGCTGCCAGATGCTGTCGGCGCTGAAGGAGATCATCCCCGGTGCCACCTCGTGGCCACGCTTCGTGCGCAACCGCAGCGAGCAGTTCGAGGCGCGGTTGGCCCGCGTCCGGATCGAGACGGGACCGTCCATCCTGCTCGCCGGCATGGCCGGAACGCTGGCCCCCATCGTCGTCGCCCACGGCGAAGGGCGCGCGGAGTTCGAATCAGAGGACGCCCGGGGCACGTTCGAGCAGGCGGGCCTGGTGGCGGGTCGCTTCGTCGACAACCACGGTCGGGTCGCCACCACCTACCCGGCGAACCCCAACGGCTCGCCCGAGGGGATCATGGCACTGACCACGCCCGACGGTCGGGTCACGGTGCTGATGCCGCACCCCGAGCGGGTGTATCGCGCCGTGCAGCTGTCATGGAATCCGTTCGCCGGCCCCGACAGCCCCTGGATGCGGCTGTTCCGAAACGCGCGCGCCTGGGTCGGCTGAGCGTTTGATTCGGTTGATGATCCGATCGCGTCATCCAGACGTCGTTTTGGTCGTGGAATATTCCGAAGGACAAGGTTAGCGTGCTTGCGCTTTTCCCCTTCGAAGAAAAACGAGGCACCCCCATGAAGATTCATCGTGTCGCGCTGTTCGGCCTCCTGTCCGCCGGCTTTCTGTTTTCGTGCGCGCCGACCGACGACGTCGGGAATGATGGCTCGGGCGGCAAGAGCGGCGGCTCGGGCGGCAACGGCAATGGTTCGGGCGGCAGCGGCAGCGGCTCCGGCGGCAGCGGCTCCGGCGGCAGCGGCTCCGGCGGCAACGGCTCGGGCGGCAAGGTCGGCTCCGGCGGCGTGGTTGGCTCGGGCGGCAACGGCAATGGTTCGGGCGGCAGTGGCTCGGGCGGCAGCGGCTCGGGCGGCAAGGTTAGCTCCGGCGGCGTGGTTGGCTCGGGCGGCACGGTGTCCAGTTCGGGGGGCGCCGCCGGGCAGACGGCCCACGGCGGTAGCACGGCCTCGACCGGCGGCGCGGGCGGCCGCGCGACGTCCATGGGAGGACGCAGCGGTTCGGGCGGAACCGGCGCCGGCGGCGCGGCGGCGACCGGCACCTTCGCCTCCGTCGCGCAGCTCCTCGGGACGAGCTGCGGCACCGGCACCTGCCACGATGGCACCAAGCAAGTAGACCTGCGCAACAACACCGGTCTTTACGCGCGTATCGTGAACGGAATGCCGGACGGCAGCGGCACGAAGACCGCGTGCAAGACGATGACGTTGGTCGTCCCGAACAGCACGGCCACCAGCGTGATCAGCGAGATCGTGAAGGCGGCCGTCACTGCCTGCTCGGGCTCGCGCATGCCCGACGACTGCTCCACCACCAGCGCCAACCCGCGCCAGTGCCTGACGACGGCGCAGATCGCCACGATCGATTCCTGGATCACGGCCGGCGCGCCGATGTAGCTCCGCCGCGCGCGTCGTCAAGGGCGTTGAATCGCCATCCTGACGAGCGCCGCGATCAGCAACAGCGCGCCCACCGGCGCCAGCAACACCCCCAGCGAAGGATCGCCCTCGCTGTTGAAGACGCCCCGGCGAAGAAGCCGAGCGGCATCAGCACGGCGCCCCAGCGAACCTGTCGCGCCACGGCGGCGCGAATGCGCGGCGCCACGTGGTTCTCCGCCAGCGCCGCCCACACCAGGCAGACGACCCCCAGCAACGTTCCGTGCGCGTGGGCGAGGCGCCACATCTCGCGGCGCATCTCGCTGCCCACGTAGAGGGGCGCCTTCCAGGCGTGAAGTGTCTCCAGGGTGAGCCCGAACGGCAACGAGAACGCCAGCAACAGCCAGCCCGTTCGCACCGTCCTGCGAACGGCGAGCGCGGCGCCGGGGTCGGGGTCGGGGTCGGATCGCGGGGGCGAGACGCCTGACATGGACGCGAGCGAACCTACCGCGAGCGCCTCCACCGCCACAACCTCGCCCGGGCGCAATAACTGACATAAGGCTGTCAGTCCCGACGGCTATTCCTGAGCCACGCCCGAACCTCGGGCGCAACGCTCGGGAAAGGACAACGCACATGTCGATGAATCATCCGGTGGTCTGGTTCGAGGTGCTCGGCAACGACGGCGCGAAGCTGCAGAAGTACTACGCCGACCTGTTCGGCTGGAACATCACGGCTGGTCCGTCGAAGTACGGCGAGGTCGATACGAAC
The DNA here is from genome assembly GCA_036500205.1 of Polyangia bacterium. Classification (GTDB taxonomy): domain Bacteria; phylum Myxococcota_A; class Polyangia; order Fen-1088; family Fen-1088; genus DASYCK01. The sequence goes on from DASYCK010000245.1 coordinate 11,013, forward strand.
GCCACGGGCGCGAAGAAGGGGATCCCCGGTGGAATCTCCGCGTCCTACCCGGGCACGCGCCCCTGGGTGACGTTCTACGTCGCCGCCAACGACATCGACGCGACGCTGACGAACGCCCGCGAGCTGGGCGGCAAGGTGGTGATGCCGGCCACCCAGATCCCGAACGGCCCCATCGTGGCGGCGTTCGAGGATCCCGAAGGGCACGTGATCGGCCTGGTCAAGGACCTCGACGGTCCCGCCTGACGGGCGCGCTCACGGGGTGACGGAGCCACCGAGGCGCAGGGCGCGCCGAACCACCGTCGGGGTCAGCCCCGCGCGCGCGGCGATCTCGTCGGTGGAAGGCTTCTTGCCGGTCTCGGCGATGAGAGCGCGGACGGCGCTCAACACCTGCGCCAGCTCGTCGGGGTGCCCCACCGACGCGGGGGCCTCCAGATCGAGGCCCGCCCCCTCCAGCGCCCCGACCAGCTCGTCGATGTCGCCGTAGGTGACCGGCTTGTTCGACAGCTCCTCGCTCAGCTCGTCGAGGGTGAGCCCGTTCGGATGGGCCGCCAGCAGGGCGTCGAACAGTGGTTGCAGGTGAGGAGACAAGGGCACGACGCATCTTTGCCCCTGCCGGCGACGGTGACAAGCCTCGGAGTGAGAGTGCCGATCGCGCTGAGCAAGGGAGCCCGCGACCGATGTTTGCAAAGTGCAGGGCCGACCAACTCATGTTCGTCAGCGTGACATCCGTTTCGAATTTTCGCCGTGGCGACGGCACGCGCGCGACAAAGCAAAATAGATGAACAGAACGATCGCCCCGACGTTCACCTAGCTTTTGTGATGCGACAAAGACAGCATGCGCCGGCGATCACGAGGGTCCTCTCGACTGTTCTGACCGTCGCGCTGGCCGCGATGTGGCAGGTCGGCTGTAGCTTCACCCGCGCGCCCGCGACGCCCGACGACGGCGGGACGTCGTCCGGTGATGGCAGCACGTCTCCACCGGACGTCGTGGTCCGGCCTCCAGACGGCGGCAGCACCTTCGAGACGGGATCGCAGACGTGCGTGACGACGAAGCCGCAGACGGCCGCGCTCCCCCCCGACGTCCTCATTCTCCTCGATCGCTCCCTATCGATGGCCGAAGACGTGAACGGAAACACGTGCGGCGCCGGCTGCATGAACAAGTGGGTTCAGGTGACGGGCGCCATCAACTCGTTCGTACCGACCACCGAGAGCTCCGTGAACTGGGGTCTGATGTTCTTCGGCGACGCCCGCTCTTCGGGTGTCACCTGTAACGCGGAGACCACGGCCGACGTCGTCCCGGCCACTGGAAACGCGACGAAGATCATGGCCGCCATCGCCGGCACCAGTCCCGGCAGCTCGACGCCGACCACCGTCGCCTTGAAGAACGCCGCCGCGTACTTGAAGGGACTGAGCGATGACAATCCCAAGTATATCCTGCTCGCCACCGACGGCCTCCCCACCTGCGGCGCGACGGGCGCGACGAGCGCGGACGACGCCAACGCGATCGCGCAGGTGAAGGCGGTCCACGACACCGACGGAATCCCCACGTTCGTGGTGGGCATCGCCACCACGGGAATGGGCGGAGACGCCACCCTGGACCAGATGGCCGTCAACGGAGGCTACCCTCAGGCAGGGACGCCGCAGTACTACTCGATCTCGAGCAACGCCGAGCTGCAGACCGTTCTCGGAACCATCACCTCGATGGTGGGAACCTGCTTCTTCGGCATCACGCCCACGCTCGATCCCACGAAGCAGACGATCTCGGGCGTGAACGCCGATGGCAATCCCCTCTCCTCGGGCGACTACATGACGGTCGGCAACACCGGCATCCAGCTCATCGGCCAGGCCTGCACCGACTACACGGCGGGAAAGCTGAAGGTCATCGAAGTGCAGGTTCAGTGCGTGGTCGGATAACCCTTCAGCGCGGGGCGCGCTAGAGCCGGCTGGCGTAGTCGATCTTCATCTGGTCATACAGCGCCACGTCGGGCTGGGCGGTGTACGTGGTGCCTGAGCGGCGCCACAGGTCGTGTCCGGTGTTCCAGTCCCCTTGCGTGGTCGGCTCCCAGTTGAAGGTGCCGATCCCCTGGTTGTTGGCCAGGCCGAACACCACGTCGTTGATCTCGCGCTGCATGGGGCCGTACTCGGCCGAGAAGAACTTCACGGCGGGGAACTTGGTGGCCAGGCCGCCGAAGGTGTTCGTCCACCCGGTCTTGGTGTTCGCCGTGCTGTTGGGATCGCCCTGGTACTTCTGGTAACAGGACTCGCCGAACGCGTCGAACACCACCCCCTGGTTCATGGCGTTGGTGATCCAGGTGGTGCTGGTGGCCAGCGCGGCCCCCTTGGTGTCGGTCGCCTTGTCGCCGCCGCGATCGATGTGCAACGAGATCAGGATGCCGGTGTCGACGTCCTTGACCCCCTGCACGCCCGCCTTCAGCAACGCCCCCAGGTTGGTCCAGTTCGACGTGCTGCCGGTGAGCGGGTTGTTGCCCGTCGGCTGACCGCCGCTGTCGCAGCGATGAATCAACATGCCAGGCGTCGTCTCGTTCCCGATCTGTACCATGTCGGGGCGTGCCCCGCCGGCCACCAGCTTCATGATGGCGTCCTTCGTGTAGTCGTGAACCGCCGTGGCGAGATCGGCGATGGCGGTGTAGCTCTGCCAGGCCACCGGGACGCACTGCTTGCCGGGATCGGCCCAGTTGTCGCTGTAGTGAAAGTCGACCAGCAGGCCCATGCCGGCGTCCTTGATCTGCTTGCCGAACGCGACCGTGTGGGCGATGTCGTCGTAGCCGTTGGTCTTGTCGTAGCCGTCGGCGGCCTTGGGATCGACGAACGTGCGCAAGCGAACGAAATTGAATCCGTGCGCCTTCATCGTCGTCAAAAGGGTGGCGCGGGTGGCATCGGGCGCCGTCTCCTGATCGGTGATGTCGGCGCCGATGTAATAGCTCGCGTGGAACGTGCTCGCCCCACCGGCGCCGGTCGTGCCGCCCGAACCGCTGCCACCGCTGCTCGTGCCACCCGACCCGAGCGCGCTGCCGCCTCGACCACCAGGGCTGGTCATCCCGCCACGTCCTCCACCCGCTGGGGCCGCGCCCCCTTTTCCGCCGGCCGCGCCGCCGCTCCCCGTCGTCCCGTTGCCTCCTCGTCCCCCGGTGGCGGCGCCGCCCGACCCCGTCGCGCCACCTGAGCCTGCCCCCACCGCGCCCCCGCTGGCCGGCGCGCCCCCGCTGCCGGCGCCGCCGGTGCCCGTCCCGCCGCTGCCGGACGACACGTTCCCCCCGCTGCCGACGGCCGCGCCGCCGCTGCCGGTACCGATCCCGCCGCTGCCACTGCCGCCGCTCCCCGTGTCGCCCCCGGTTCCCGCCCCTTCCCCGCCCCCCGACGAGCAGCCGACGTACGCGATCATGAACAGCGTCCAGGGAAGCAGACGAACAGGACGGCGGCGCGCGGAACCGGAATTCATGGGGACTCCTCGTTCATCGTGAATGAAACCCAGGCGGGATGCAGGATGCGGGGCGCGGAGCGAAGGCGCTCCGGGATCCGACCGCTACACAGTGTCGCCAGGCACGAAAACCAGTCACCAGATTCGCACTCTCTGGCGCAAAGCGACGTGAGGCCCGCGGTTCACGCCGGGCCGTGACATCCCACCACACCCCCGGATGACCATCGCGCCCACTCCCCGTTCGTCGATCCCGCCTCCGCGAGAACGCGCCCGCGTTTGAGCCGTCGAGGTCTGGATGGACGTTGCCCGGGTCACGCGCGCCACCGACTGGCGCACGTCTTGCGACAGGTCGGGAACAAGGAGTTTCCATGATGAAAAACGTGCTTCCCTTGCTCGCGATCGCGATTCTGTCCGTCTCGTTGTCGGCCTGTCGGATCGAGAAGCTTGGTCCCGACGATCGGTGCGCCGACAATCCCGCCGCCTGCAACGGCCCGTCGCCAGGCATCGACACCTGCTTCAGTGATCCCGATTGCGACGGCGGAGCTTATTGTGACCGCTCGACCTTCGTCTGCGTCTCGTCGGTTCGCTGTCATGGCGGCCAGGCCTGTCCGGTCGGGCTCCGCTGCGATTCTCGAGCGACCTGCGTTCCCACCGACGGCACCGGTGGCATCGGTGGCGCCGACGCGACGGCGGCCGGCGGATGCGGCGGCGGCGCGGGCGGAGGCGACGGGGGAGGCCACGGCGGCGCGAGCAGCCGCGGCGGCGCGAACGGCACCGAGAGCACGAGCGTCGGCGGCGCTGGCGGTGCACCCGCCGCGCCCGCCTGCGCGAGCAACATCGACTGCGGGGCGACGAACTGCTGCGTGTCGGGCGCCTGTCAGCCGCGCCCCGGTGCCGACACGCCGCTGTGCCGCTTCGACAGCGAATGCGGCGGCGACGCCCACTGCCGGAACGGCGCCTGCGAACGCACCTGCACCGGCACCGCAGAATGCGGCACCGGCGACAGCTGCGTGAACGGAAGCTGCGGCGAGAACCCGGCCTCCGCCGGCCAGTGCGTCTACAACGGCGACTGCGCGGCGACGGGACAGCTGTGCGTGAACGGCGGGTGCCGGGCGGCGTGCCAGACCGACGCCCAGTGCGGTCCTCTCGATCGCTGCGAGAGCGGCTCCTGTCAGGCCGACCACCGCCCCCGCCCGCAGTGCAGGGCCAACGGCGACTGCGCCGGTGGGCAGATCTGCGTCAACGCCGTCTGCCGCAGCGAGTGCGCCTCCAGCGCCGACTGCTGCACCTGCGGCTCCGCCACCGTCTGCCAGGCGGGGCTGTGCGTGACCCCGGGCGAGGCGGCCCCGCAATGCCGCCTCGCCATCGACTGCGGCGCGCAGCAGTCGTGCGTCGACGCGACCTGCGCCAAATAGGCGAACGGCGCGCCCGCGCGCCCCTCGACAAAAACGGACCGACAAGTCGAGGGGCGCGCGCTAGATTCTCCCCACCCGAGGAGAGCGCCCGAATGAAACTGTTAGGAACGACGACGTCGCCGTACACCCGCAAGATTCGTGTCGTGCTGAACGCCATGGGGCGCCCCTACGAATTTCTCGACATCCGCACCGAGCCCGGTGCCAGCGCGCTGAAGGCGGCGGCGCCCCTGGGCAAGATCCCGGTGCTCCTCGCCGACGACGGTGCCACGGTTCCCGACTCGTCGCTGATCGTCAGCTGGCTGTGGGCGAAGGACGCGCCGGCCTTGCGAACGGCCGGCTGGAACCTGGACCCGAACGCGTTCGCCGACCGCGCGCTGCAAACCGTCGTCGAAGGCGCGCTGGACGCCGCCATCAACCACCGCTACCTGCGGCTCGACGGCTTCGTCGAGACGGGCTACATCGCCAAGCAGCGCGAGCGGGTCGAGCGGGTCCTCAGCTGGCTGGACGCCCGCATGGCGTTCGAACGGCCGCTCGGCAACGCCGGCCTGTCGCTCGGCTGCACCCTCGACTGGATCGTGTTCCGCGACGTCATCGAGCTGGCGCGCTGGCCCGCGCTGACGGCCTTCCGCCAGAGCTGGAAGGCCTCCGGCGTCGGCAACGGCACCGAGCCGCACGACTGAACCGCGGCGCGACCATGAGCTTCGAGAAGGTCAGCCTGACGGCGAAGCTGACCGCCTACATGCGGCGGTACTCCGACATTCCGTTCGCGCAGGACGTAGCGCGGTTCGTCCGCGCCGAGGAGGCGTTCGACGAGCTGCTACGCGCACACCAGCTGAGCGCGGACGATCTGTCGTGGTACGCACCCATCTTCGAGATTCGCTACAAGAGCATCGCCGCGGTCCTGCGCGCGTCGGGGGCGCGGCAGGTGCTCGAGCTGGCGAGCGGGTGGTCGCTGCGCGGCCTGGCGATGACCGAGGATCCCGGGCTGATCTACGTCGAATCGGATCTCGAGGCGCTGACCACGGAGAAGCGCGGCCTGGTCGAGGAGGTGCGCCGCCAGCACGGTCTGGGCGGACGCGAGAACTTCCACCTGGCGGTCGCCAACGCGCTCGAACTGCCCCAGCTCACCGCCGCGACGACCTGCTTCGAGGTGACGCGCCCCATCGCCGTCGTCAGCGAAGGCCTGTTGCAGTATCTATCGCGCCCCGAGCTCGAGACCGTCACGCAGAACGTACGGGCGCTGCTGACCCGCTTCGGCGGGCTGTGGATCACGCCCGACTTCTCCCTCAAGGACGACTCCGGCCCCATCTCCGAGCGGCAGCGCCGCTTTCGGGCCATCATCGCCGGCGCGACCGATCGCCAGCTTCACGACAGCGCCTTCGACGACGAGGCCGCGCTGCGGGCGTTCCTGGCGCGCTTCGATCTCGTCGCCGAGCGGCTCAGTCAGGTCGAGCAGGTCCCCGACATCGTCTCGCTCCAGGCGCTGGGGCTGGCGCCCGAGCTCCTGGCGCGCCTGAAACCCCGGCTGAAGCTGTGGCTCCTTCGCCCTACCTGAGCAAGACGAGGCTCTTCGCTTTTCGTGATCGTGGCGCGCGGAGGACCATCTCGCGCACCGCTCCGGATGCCGATCAGGTCCTCTCGGGCACGATCACGTCGTCGGGGACCACGGGCAACACCACCACGTGGAACTGGCGCTGCGGGGCCGGGACCTGGCCCGCTGATTGCTGGTGAGAAGCCCGTCCCCGCTGTAAATGTCCAGATCTCCGCTTGCCGCCCCCGCTTTCGCATCCGCCGCCGCGCCTCGACCGTACAAAATCTTGGCGGTGGCGCGGCGGGCGGCCGTTTTCTTACCGCTCGCGCTGGCGACGCTCGGGCTCGTCGGCTGCGAGGCGGCGCAGGGGTCCGCGGTCGCGGCCGAGGGCGAGGGCGACTTCGACATCGTCGTCCTGCCTGACACGCAGTACTACACCGCGAACCATCCCGAGATATTACGGGCGCAAACCGACTGGATCATCAGGGCGCGCGCCCGGGACAATATCGCGCTGGTGGCTGACGAGGGGGACATCGTCGACGCCGACGAGCCCGCGCAGTGGGAGCGCGCCGCTGGATCCCTTCGTCGCCTCGATGGGCTGGTTCCCTACGTCCTGAGCGCGGGCAACCACGACTATCAGCGAACGGGCTCGCTCATCAGCCGGGAGACGCTCATGAGCTCGTATTTCCCGGTTCAGGACTTCGAACCCTACGCCTGGTTCAAGGGGACGTTCGAGATGGCGCGGATCGAGAACAGCTTCGCGATCGTTCCGGCACCAGGGGGCCCGTGGCTGATCATGTCGCTGGAGTTCGGCCCGCGCGATGTCGTCCTCGCCTGGGCCAACACGGTCATCAAACAGCACGCATCGCTGCCGGTCATCCTGGTCACCCATGCGTACCTCTACTCCGACGGGACGCGATACGATCATCGGAAGCGCCCCGATCAGCTCTGGAACCCCCATGTGTACCTCGATGACCGCGTCCCCGGAGCCGTCAACGATGGGGAGGAGATCTGGCAAAAGCTCGTCGCCGGAAACAGCAACGTACGGTTCGTGCTGTGCGGGCACGACCTGGAGGACGGCACCGGCCACCTGACCAGCGTGCGCCCCGACGGAACCATCGTTCACCAGATCCTGGCCAACTACCAGATGAACAACCTCGGCGGCGGCGGTTACCTGCGCATCATGCGGTTCCACCCCAACGAACGGCGCGTTGACATCCGCACCTACTCGCCCTTCACCGATCGCTACCGCACCGACGCCGAGAACCAGTTCAGTCTGAGCTACTGACCGACTTCGAGGGCGCGGCCGGTCTGCGGGGCTCGAGCGCGATGCGGTGTCTTGCGACTACGCATCTGCTGTAAAAATGACATCGCCTCCGCGCGGCAATTGGCAGTCAGCGGTCTCCGGGAGCCACTCGGGGACCGACTCGCCGCCTCCAATAGCCGGGCGCACGATGGTGATGCGCGGCCGCGATGACTTCTCGGCGCCCTGGACTTCACGATCCATATCCTCGCCGAGCCCGCGCCTGATCTTCGTACCAGTCAACCGCGGCTTCCAGTTCAGCCCGAGCCTCGGGATGGTATCGGACGTTCACCGCCGACCGCGAGCCCGGATCCGTTCCGCGATGCCTCGATGTACGTCGACCGCATCGATCAGCCGGACCTGCCCGTCACTCCGGATGAGATCGTGGGCAAGAGCCGCACGTTTTCGAGGCGGCAGTCGGAGCGCGGTGCTCCGGATCGTGGGAGGCCCGCCAGGCGATTCGACAGCAACCCGATGGAGAGGAGACCGAGCGCATCATTTCATCGTCATCGGCGAAGCCCCATATCGGTTGCGCCTCGTCACGTGTCTCGATGGACCTCAGTAGAACGCGACGTTCGACACCGTGAAGTCAGCCGCGCAGCTGCCGTTCCCCGCCGGATCCGTCGAATCCGTCAGCTGCCATTGCACGGTCATGAGCGTCGTCGGGTCGAGCATCGACACGGGCATGCCGCCCGCGAACGACGAGAACGGGACCATGATCGTCGTACCCGTCACCGGTACCACCGAGGCAGCCGGGCCGTAGCAGGTCGAGGACGTGCCGGTGCAGGCGCCGCGGCCAGGGTTGCCTGTCTCGGTGCTGTCGCCGCTGAACGTGGAGCCGAGGGCCAGGCCGCAGCCGCCCAGGCTGCCCGCGAAGTCGAACTTCATGCCCGTGTAACTGACGGCGTTGATGCAGCTCGCGCTGTCGAAGTAGAGCCCGAACCCCGTGTAGTTGCCGTTCGGATCGACGGGGGCGGTGAACCCGCCCGTGATGTGAATGCCGTTGCCGTCGGCGGTCACCGTACCGATCGGGGCCGTCTGCCCCGTGGCCGCGTACGCGTACGAGCCCCAGGCCGTCGCGCCCGAGCCGAACGTCAGCCCGGTCGTCGCCATGAGCCCGTTGGTGGTGATGGTGGGCGCCGGCAGGATCACCTTCGGACAGACCACCGTCGAGGGGGGCCCGCAGCCGGCGCCCGGTACGGCGCCCGCGCCCCCCGAGGTGCCACCGGCCCCGGCCGCCGGGGGCGCCACGTCCGGCGTCAGCAGCTGCGGCGCGCTGGCCGTCTGGCGCTGCGCTTCCCCGTAGCTCCACGCCTGCGTCGCGCCCACGTCGGGGATCTCCACCGCCGCCATCGAGACGGCGGGCAGCTGATACGTCGCGATCGCCGGCGCCACCGCCAGGTCGGTCACCTGGAACGCCAGCTTCACCGTGGACGTGTTCCAGTTGATGACGATGACCTGGGTCGCCGTGTCCGCCTGGTTGCGGCTGGCGTAGGCGCTGACGCCCCCGGGCGTGGTCGGCGCGTTCAGCAGCGTGGTCCCGAAGTGCTGCGCGTAGAACGCGTAGGCGTAGTAGGCGGGGCGCGGCACGTGCGCGGGCCCCACGTCGAGCAGGCCGAACGCGTACGGGGCCGCGTCGCTGATGTCCCACACGGCGTTCGTCCACAGGTTCAGCTCGAGCGCCTGGCCGAGGATGTCGGCCATCCACAGCCCTCCCCCCACCGTCGACGGCGACGCGTCGAGCACGCACGTGGTGGCGTCGTAGGCCACGTTCATCTCGGTGATCGCGAGCGGCTTGTCGGGATAGCCGGCCGCCGTCATCAGGGTACGCACCGACGTGACGGTCCGCCGGAAGGCGGCGGCATCCACGGCCGCCGCCTCGCGCGTGGCCTGCACGGCGGAGAACGGGTAGCGATGAATGGCGACGACATCCAGCAGATCGCCGCACCCCATGAGGATCGGCGTCAGCCAGTCGGTGTTGCCCTGGTACTTGTACGACAGGTCCGGGCCGACGATCTGGATGGTCGGATCGACCGCCTTCATCGCCGTCGCGTAGGCGCGCGCCGAGGTGCAGTAGTCGGCGGGCAGATAGCCCGGGTAAGCGGGCTTCGTCGAATCGGCCACGGCGCCCGCGCTGTCGTACAGGTCGGGCTCGTTGCCGATCGAGAAGTACTTGATCCCGTAGCCCTTGGTGACGTTCGCGTAGCGGACCATCGCCGCCGCCGTGTCCGCGGTGGGGACCTTCCCGGCGGTGTCGGCGATGCGCGGCACCTGGATCAGCGGCTCGGCGCCGATGGCACGGGCGTAGGCGACGGCGGCGTCCATCTGCGCGTCGTCGAAGGGATCGGGCGTGTTCGCGTCGTTGTTGTAGCCGCCGACCCGCATGATGGCGGGCGTCAGCGCCGCGATCGCCGTCTCGCTGCCGGGCAGCTGGTTCCCGTACGTGGGTGACCACATCCAGTAGTTGACCCCCAAGGTCATCACGCGCGGTTGCCGGGTCGCCGTCGAGACGACGACCGGCTGGGTGACGAGCACCGCGCCGCCCCCCATGCCGCCGCCCCCCGCGGCGCCGCCTGCCCCGCCGCCGTGTCCGGCGCCGCCGCCGGCGCTGCTTCCGCCGCCGCAAGCAGTGACCGCCATCAACGCCGCGGCGAATGTCACTGTCAGGGCGCGCCCCGCGAGCCTGCTGGAGTTCATGGGGTCGATTGTAGCGGGCGTTGCCGCCTCGGGCTCGCCTGCGCCTGAATTCATCGAGGGTGCCATCATCTGATGTGAGTCCCCAGCGGCGAGCGACGGCTCAGATTTCCGGATTTCGCGTCAGCCCGGGCAGCGAAGGGCGGCGCACAGCGCGATGGCGACGAGGCGGGGATCGGTCCGGGCGTATTCGTCGGGGTGGGCCGCCGGCTCGGCGGTCCAGGGCTCCTCCGACAGCACCTGGGAGATGGGGACGCCCAGCCCGGTCAGCAGTCGCTTCCCGTCGAGCACGCAGCCGCTGGTGAAGCCGGCGTCGTAGTGTCCGCCGTTGGGGCCGGAGACGAAGCGCGCCTCGATACACGTCGCGCCGGCCATGTAGCGGGGCAGCGGCGTGTCGTCGAGGCGCACGGGAACCACCACCCTCCCCGCGCCGGCGGCGGCGTCTGCCTCCGCCGCCACCCGCGTGAACCGCTCGGCGTGCTGGCTCCAGAACACATAGACGTGGGTGGCCCTGTCGAGCTCCGCGACGACCCGACCGCTCCAGCGCTCGCCGGGAACGGCCGCCTGCGGCGTGACGAAGACCGGCGTTGGGAACGGCCCCAGAAACGCCGCGATCAGCTCGACGAGCGCGGCGTCTTCACGGGCGCGCGAGAAGAAGATCTTCGGCACCAGCCCGGGGCGCACTCGTTCGGCATTCGCGAACACGGCCCGATTGTAGCCAGCCCCCGCGGTTCCGGCCATGGGCTGGGTTCGTTCCATCGGCTGCACGGACGGTTGAAATCTGACGCCGTCGCACACGCCTGGACGCCCGTCATACGAGAATCCGGGGTTAGCATGTCCTGGAGCCATGGCACCGGACGTGCTTTGTTGTCCGGTATGCGCAGGCACGGGTTCTTGGGGGCGGTGGTCATGGCGGCCAGCGCCGTTGCTTTCCACGCGCCCGCCCGGGCCGCGTCCGCACCTGTAGACGAGCCGGGGGCCATCGATGTGCGCGCGTTCGCGGGATTCGGCAGCGGCGCCAGCCTCTCCGCGTGGCTCGCCGAGCGCCACCTGCGCCTCGACGCCGAGGCCGCGGTCGTCGTCGGTACGACCTACGTCCGCCCGGCCTTTGCGTGGGCTGGCATCGGGGCGATCGTCCCGGTCGTGAGACGAGGCCCCTCCTTCATGGGCATCCGGATCGGCTACGATCTCGAAGACTCCGTGAAGGACGACCCCACCTGGCAAGGCAGCCGCCTCGCGCAGGTCCCCGACGTCGGACTGGTGGCGCGCCTCGAGTCGGCGCGGGGAAGCTCGATCGAGGCCGAGGCCGGCGGGGAGGCGGTCCTCCGCGCCACTGACGTGATCTGCTGCGACAGCAACCTGCCTAAGTCCAGCGTCGGCGCCCGCCTCGGCCTGAAGGCGGAGCTGGCCCTCACGCCCCGCTTTGCCCTGTTTGCCCAGCTCGGCCTCCGTACCGCCGCCCATCTGCTCGAGATCAATGTCCTGCCCCTCGCCTCGGCCGGCCTCCGCGCGCGCTTCTAATCGGGCGTAGACTCCCGACCAACCGCGCTGTCGTTGCCTTCGAGAAGGCGCGGCTACGAAAGCAGGTCGATCGCGGCCTGCGTCGCTTCGCCGCTGCCCGTGATGATCAACGTGTCGCCCGCGTGAAGCGCTTCGTCGCCGGTGGGAACGACGATCCCGCCGTCCGCGCCCCGATCGATGGCCAGCACCGTCGCGCCCGTGAGGCCGCGCAGGTGCAACGTCTTCAAGGTTCGCCCCACGGCCAGCGCCCCTTCCTTCAGGGTGAGCGCGCGCGGCGCGCCGATCCCAGGAAGAATACGGGCCGCGGCGTCGGACGCCTTCGCTGACTCCGTGTCGGCCTCGGCCCCTGATGGGACCGAGCGGGCCTCGGCCGCCATCGCCTCGGTGATCACCTGGACGCCCGCGCGCACGTGGCCGTGCAGGTTCCCCGCGCTCTGCCAGATCAGCACGCCGAGCGCGAGCAGCAGCGGCGCCAGCAGCAGCGGCCCCGCCAGCGAAGGGAGAAACGGCTGGGTCAGCGCGACGACCGGCGTGCCGGCGCCGAGCAAGATCGTCAACTGCAAACCGACGACGAGCGCTCGGCGCGGGGCCGCCCCCAGATCGAGGCCGCCTTCCCCTGCCCCGAGCGGCAACGCCTGGCGGGCCAGCAGCACCGCCAGCGCGCGCGATGTCCTGACGGCGCCGATGACGAAGGGGAGCGTCAGCGCGCCCGCCGCCACCACGATGGCCACCTTCGCCACGCCCGGACCGACGGCGTGCCACGCCGCCGCCACGCCGATGGCCCGCCGCGAACCGAGCGAGGCCCCGGCGACGATGGCCCCCACCGCGGCGACGTCGACGACCAGCCACAGCACGCCGCGCCGTACGCGCGCGCCGACCGACGCGATCGCGGGGGCCCGGCGCAGCTCGTCGACCCAGGCGCCGTAAAGCGCCGCGTAGGTCTGCAGCGCGCGGGGCAGACGGCGATCGACGGCGGCGGCGACGGGCCCCGCCGCGCGGATCAACCAGGGCGCCGTCAACGTCGTCAGCGCGGACACCGCCACCGCCACCGGATACAGAAAGCCACGCACCACCCCCAGCGAGGTGCCGACCCCCACGATGATGAACGAGAACTCGCCGATCTGCGCCAGGCTCAGCCCCGCCTGCAGCGACGTCTTGATGCCGTTGCCGGCCAGGAAGCTCCCCACCGAGACGCCGAGCAGCTTGCCCACCAGCACGACCCCGGTCAGCACCAGCACGGCGCCCGCGTGTTCGTAGATCTGGCGCGGCTCGATCAACATGCCGACCGACACGAAGAAGATCGCCGCGAACACGTCGCGCACCGGCTCGACCAGGTGCTGAATCTTCGCCCCCTCGCCCGACTCCGACACCAGCGCGCCCGCCAGAAAGGCGCCCATGGCGACCGAGTAGCCCATGCTGCGCGCCAGCAGCGCCAGCACGAAGCAGATGCCGACGCTGGCCACCACCGTGGTCTCGCTGCGCTCGAGCTTGACGACCGCGCGCATGAGCCGCGGCACCACCATCAACCCGCCCCCCACGAACGCCACCAGGAAGCCGGCCAGCCGGCCGATCGTCTTCACCAGCGCCCAGGCGGACAGGCCCGCGCCCGAGGCGGCGGCGGTCAGGATCGCCAGCAGCAGCACCGCGATCAGATCCTCGACGATGACGATGCCGAACACGATCTCGGTCAGCCGGCCCTTGATGCCCAGCTCGGCGAAGGCCTTGACCAGGATGGTCGTGCTCGAGATGGCGATGAGCGCGCCCACGAAGGCGCTCTCGAAGCCGGTCCAGCCGAAGGCCCGCCCCACCAGGTAGCCCAGCCACACCATCACGCTGCACTCGATGAGCGCGACCAGGCCCGCGGTCGGCGCCACGCGCACCAGCTTGCGCAGGCTGAACTCGAGGCCGAGCGCGAACATCAGCAGGATGACGCCCAGCTCGGACAGCGTGTGGATCAGCTTCTCGTCGGCCACCAGCGGCACGGGCAGGTGCGGCCCCACGATGAGCCCCGCCAGCAGGTAGCCGAGCACCACGGGCTGGCGCAGCCGCTGGAACACCATGGTGGTGAGGGCGGCGACGCCGAGGACGACGGCGAGGTTGGCGAGAAAGTCGGGCATGGCGAGAGCGCTCGTCGGGAAAGAGCGGGCCTCGGGGCGCGTCAGCATGCGCTCCGAGGCCCGCGATTCCCGCGCGCTACTTCATGTTCAGTCCCACCAGCAGGGCCAGCGCCGCCACGAAGCTGAAGAACACCACCAGCGACTTCTTGTCGTGCTTCTTCTCGCCCCCTGGGCGCGCTTCGTTCTCGAATACAGGCTTCTCGTTCTCGTTCATGACGCAACTCCGATGAAGACGGGCAGACGCGGGCGACCGGCGGGGCCGCCGCGCCAAAGACGGGCTCGGGTTACAGGGTCACGAACGCGGGCGGACCGCGGGACGTCCGGGGCGTCCCGACCAGCGACGGCACCGCCGCGGGTGCCACGACCAGGGCCAAGGTTCCGACGACGAGCTCGGGCGCGGAGAGACGCGTGGGAGTCGACAGCCACCAGAGGTGCCCGAAGCCGAATCGCGCGAGCCCGAATAGATCGGCGCCAACGCGATCGACGCCGTCGGGCAGCGCGTCGCTTCCCGGACCGTCGACCGGCGCGCGCAGGCGCCGCCCGGCCAACGCCAGCGGCGCGACGACGCCCCTTCCCCCCACGGTCGCCGTCCGCCCCACCTGAAACGGCGGCAACGACGGCGCGACGAACCCCATCGCCAGCAGGGCGAGCAGGGCGCAAGCGGCGGAGAGACGACGAAACATCGCGGGGACCAGTGTAGCAGAGCCCTGGCAGCCCCTCCCTCGGCGCCGTGGTGGCACGGCCCGGCCGATGATACGATCGGGGCATGGCGATGGCGGAGCGCGTGACGAGGTGGGCGTTGGGATGCGCGATCGCCTGCGTGGTCCCGCTCGCCATCTGGAGCGGCGGCTGCGGCGACAAGACCGTCGTCGAGGCGGACGCGGCCGCCGACGGCGGACCTTCGGACGCGACGCCGCCCGACATGGGGACCGCCTTGCAGTGCTGCTCGGAGAACGAAAGCAACGACCGGCGCTGCTCGAGCGACGGCACCGGCGTCGAGATGTGTACCTACTCGTTCATGGGGGGACAGTGCGCCCCCGACGCCGCCGTGAGCAGCGGCTATGGCTACGTCTGGACGGTGAGCAGCTGTCCGAATGGCTGCTCACCGTCGGGCGGCACAGCCACTTGCAATCCGTGAGTCAGGGTCGCGGGCGCAACGGCGCCGGCGCAGCGCACAGCGGGCAGGCGTCCAGTCGTTCGGCGACCTTGCCGCAGTAGCGACAATCGACGCGATACCCGTGGAATCCCGGCTCGTGCGGCTCGGTGGTGGTGCGAGCCTTGGCGGCGCGCTTGTCCTCGTAGACGACGACCGCGGGAAGCAGCGCCGTGTAGCGGACCTCGTCGTCGTCGCAGGAAGGACACTGCGTCGGCACCGGAAAATGATTCGGCGTCTCCAGGGCCTTCTTCAGCCCCTCGCCGGCATGGCAGCGCGGGCAGACGTCGGCCGAGAACAGCACGTGCTCGCACTCACCGCAGGTGACGAGGTGAACGCCGTCGACGAACTTCTCGCCGTCGTAGCTCCAGACGACCTTCCCGACCGGCTCGCCGCCCATGAACGGCGTCACGCCGTCGACGATGGTGCGAAACAGCAGCTTGCGCTTGCCGCACCGGGGGCAGCCCCCTTCGATCAAGCGGTTGAGCCCAGGCTCGTCGAGCAGTCCCATGCGCTAGTTCGGCGCGAAGACCCGGCGCACCAGGTCGCCGGACAGATCGAGCTGTGTCAGCTCGGCCAGGCCGCCGACCGGGGTGCCGGCGATGACCACGATGGGGAACTCGGTCGTCTTGGCCGCGGTCGTCACCCAGGAACGTTCCGCCTCGTCGTCGGTCACGTCGAGGACCTGGAACGCGATGTCGCGGCCGCGCAGCAGCTCCTCCACCTTGACCCGGGTGCGGTGGTCCTTTCCATCGAAGTACAGCACGACGGGCGCCTGACGAACAGCGAGCGGCGTGGGGATGGTGGCGGCCGCCACGCCATTCGCGTGACCGTTGCTGCCGGGCGCGTGGGCCGCCTCCGCCGTCTCCGGGGCGCGGATGGGAGCCCCCAGCAGCTCGTTGACGATGCTGACGAAGTTTCGCGCATGCACCACGACCGGATGCTTCCCGTGGTTGTCCCCCTCCAGTTGGCGGTGGGCAAATGCGCGCAATTTCTCGGTGATCTGGCTCAGCATGGGGTCGTCAGCAAGCCTCAGGACGGGCCCATTGTCAATGGCGGCTCCCCCTGCGCCCACCCTCGACGCCCCCAAGCCCCCTGGAAAACAGGGCTTTCGCGCGTCCGGAAGGGTTCCCAACCGTTACATTTCGCCCGCCGGCTGGAAACGCGTCGTCCTTCGATCGTCGGCTACGCTTCGAGCGCGATGATGCTGAAGAAGGAACAGACTCACGTCGTCATCCTGGGTGGGGGATTCGGGGGACTGGCCGCGGCGCGCGCGCTGGACGCGCCGGGGATTCGCGTCACGCTCATCGATCGCAGCAACCATCATCTGTTCCAGCCGCTGCTGTACCAGGTCGCCACGGCGGCGCTGGCGGCCCCCGACGTTTCGGCGCCGATCCGGCAGCTGCTGTCGCGCCAGAGCAACGCCACCGTCCTGATGGGCGGCGTGCAACGCATCGAGGTCGAGAAGAAGCGGGTGCTGCTCGAGGGGCGTCACATCGACTACGACTACCTGATCCTGGCCACCGGGATGACCCACGCCTATTTCGGCAACGACCAGTGGGCGGCGTTCGCCCCTGGCCTGAAGACGATCGGAGAAGCGCTGGACGTGCGCCGGCGGATCTTGCGCGCCTTCGAGGCGGCCGAGATGGAGACGTCGGTCGAGGCGCAACGGATGCTGACGACGTTCGTCGTGATCGGCGCCGGACCGACCGGGGTCGAGATGGCGGGCGCGCTGGCCGAGATCGCGGGGCGGACCCTGGCGCGCGACTTCCGCCGCTTCGATCCGCGAACCACGCGCGTCATCCTGATCGAGGCGGGGCCCCGCGTGCTGCCCACGTTCCCCGAGGAGCTGTCGCACAAGGCCCACGATCAGCTGGAAGAGCTGGGCATCGAGGTGCGGGTCAACGCGCGCGTCACGGATCTGGGCGAGGACTTCGTCGAGCTGGGCGACGAGACGATCACCACGCGCACGGTGCTGTGGGCGGCGGGCGTGCGCGCCAGCCCGCTCGCCACCCACCTGGGCGTTCCGCTCGATCGCGCCGGCCGCGTCTGGGTCGAGGATGATCTGTCGGTGCCTGATCGCCGAGAGGTCTTCGTGATCGGCGACCTCATCGCGAAGACCCAGGACGGCAAGCCGTTACCGGGCGTGGCCCAGCTCGCGGTGCAGAGCGGCCGCCACGTGGCAAAGAACATCCTCCTCGGCGTGGCGCGGAAGCCGTGCTTGCCGTTTCGCTATGTCGACAAGGGGTCGATGGCGACCATCGGTCGCAACCGCGCCGTCGCGCAGATCGGGCGCTTCAAGTCGTCCGGGATCGTCGCGTGGTGGCTGTGGCTCATGGTGCACGTGCTGTCGCTGGTCGGCTTTCGCAGCCGCCTGTCGGTGCTGATCGAGTGGGCGTTCTCTTACTTCACCTGGCAGCGGCGCTCGCGCGTCATCCTCGAGGTCCCGACCGCCCCGGCGGCCATGGCCAAGCCGTCGATGGTGGGGCAGGTCCTCCGCCTCAACAAGGAACCGCCCCCACCGCCCAACGGCCACGCGCGCACCGCCGCGCACGGCTGACCGGCGGCGCTACGTGCCGGCCGTCGCGCTGGCCGACCAGCCGAGCGACAGCACGAACACGCTGTCGGCGACCGCTTCGATGTCGTGCAGGACCGTCTGCTCGAGGGCCAGCAGCTCGCCGCGCCCCAGATCGAGGGTGCTGCCGGGGAGGTGCAGGCGCAGCTTGCCCTCGAGCGCGTGAATGGTCACGCAGTGATCGGTCTTGTGCTCGGGCATGCGCGACCCGGCCCGCAACGCGATCAGCACGACGCGGAAATCGGGGTGCTTCACCAGCGTCTTCGCGTTGTGACCATGGGCCTGCCAGGTCGGCTCGCGCATCAGCTGCTCCGCCTCGGCGGCCAGGCTGAACGTCAACGCCTTGCCCGTCACCGGATGCGGTTCGCGCGCGGCTCTCGGGGCGGGGCTCGTCTCTTGGGCCATGACCTTTACTCCTTCCAAGCTGACAACGGCGCTCTCGATGGCGTCGAAAAACTGACCGTTACCCTAACACCTCAGCGTGGCCCGTTCGAAGGCGAAAGCGCCGGCGCGAGCCCCACCAGGGACACCACGGCGCTGGCGCGGCAGGCCGCCAGCGCGCGGTTCAGATCCGCGGCCCCCACGCGGGCGAGCGCCTGGGGATAGCCATCGAGCGAGGCCGGCTCCCAGCCCATGTTCCAGGTGTCGAACAGCAGCCGCGCCATCTTCTCGTTCGTGTCGTAGCGCAGGTTGCTGCGGCGGGCGAGCCGCCAGCGGGTCCGTTCCACGGCGATCTCGTCGTAGGGAACGGGCGCCGCGACGTCGAGCCACGCGTGCACCACGTCGAGCGCGCGGCTCGCGGCGCCCGGCGCCACGTCGAGCTCGCCGTGCATCCAGGCGGTGCCGCCGCGCAAGAAGATCGCCTTGACGCTGGGCGAATAAGACTCCCCCTGCTCGATGCGCAGGCGGTGAAACATGTCCCGATCGACGAGCTCGCTGAACAGCCGGTTGACGACGGTGTCGCGGGTGGCAACGACCGGCGGCAGTAGACAACCGAAGTGAATGGTGGTCGTCGATCGGTTTGCCGCCGTGACCTCGACCCGCGCCACGGAGGCAGCGGGGCGAGACGCCGCGGCAGGGACGGGCGGCGCTGGCACGGCGCTCTTGCCGTCCTTCCAACCGTCGAGTTTTTTCTCGGCGCGCCGGGCCACCTCCGCCGCATCGACGTTGCCCACCACGACCAGGACGCCGTTGCGCGGCCGGTAGACGCGGTCCAACCACGCCTCGGCCTGCGACTCCGTGACCCGCAGCGCGCTCTCGGCACGGGGCCAGGACCCATAGGGGTGGCTCCCCCACAGCGCCTCCTCGAACGAGCGCCAGGCCCGCTGCTCCTCGGTCCCTTCCAGGATGGCATCCCGCGCGCCCCAGCGCTCGAAGGCGGACGACGGCCACTTCAGATACATGGTGTCCGTCTGATCCTCCACCAGCGACAACGCCTGCTCGATCTCGTCCGAGAACAGGGACATGTGCTCGCGGTAGCTGTCGCTGTCGCGCGAAATACTCTCCAGCACGCCTCGCTCGAGCGCAGACAGTCCTCCGCGCTGCCGCCGCGCGAACATGACCGCGATGCGCGCGCCCGGCGCGTCGGCCGGCGCCGGCTCGGCGTGGAACCCCAGCACCATCGACGCGAAAGGGAGCCCGGGCCGAGGCAACACGATCAACGTCAACCCGTTCGACAGATGGGTCACCGATGCCGCGCGGGCCCCTGGCGCCTTGGCGACGGCGAGGACGCTCCGTTTCTCGCCCCCGACGACCTCCTCGTCTTCCGTCGCGTCTTCACCCTCGGGCTCGGCGCGATGGAGGGGTCCGGCGCCCTCGACGCGATCGCTCGCGGCGGAGCGCTTTCCGCCGGTATCGGCGGGAAGAAACGCCACCGCGCGCGCCGCGCTGCCGTCGAGGTACCGCGAGGCCAGCGAGACGATGTCGTCGACGGAGACCGCCGCGCTTGCACCACCCCGCCGATCGAGGCGTCGGGATCGTCGTGGACCAGATAGCCACGCGCCACCGTTCTGGCCCTCAGGCTTTCCATGCCGAGCGCCGCGCGCAGCACCCCCAGGCGCAGCACCCGCTGATAAAATCGGGGCGAGTAACCCCCGCGCAGATCGGCGAGGGAGCCAACGAATCTCTTGACCCGCTCTTCGACGGCTGCGGGATCCGCGCCCGGACGCAGCGACAATCGACAGACGAGCGTGCTCGCCAGCGCCCCCGGCTCTACGCTCACGGTGACCCCTGTGACCTCCGGAAGCTCGCCGTTTTCGAGCGCCTCGGAAAGCACCGCTGTCGCGACGTCGCCGAGGGCTTGTTGGGCGACCGCGGCGCCCCCCCGCGCGGGCGGTAGCGCCCACGCCACCCCTAGCGCGGTCTCCCCCACCACCACGTTTTGCCGGGAGAGCGTGGCGATCGGGTTGAGCGTGGGGCTCGCAGCCGCCACGGAACGACGAACGGGCTCTCGCCGCGTGCCTGGTTCGCCATACAACGCCCCCGGCATCGTGGGCCACAAACGGCTGTCCCAGTCGGCGCCGATGGGGCCGGAGATCACCAGCGTCATGCGCTCGGGCCGGTAGTGGGTGGCCGCGAACTCCTGCAGGTCGGCCAGCGACACGTCCTTCAGCGCCTCTCGCGTGCGCGCCAGATCGCACCCCAGCAGGCTGGTCGGGGAAAACAGGGCGGCCATCAACATTCGCGTTTGCGCCATGCCTCTGTAGTCGTTCCGCAGATCCAGCTCCTCGCCGATGACCTTGCGCTCGCGCGCCCACAGCTCGGCGGTCGCTCCTTGCAGCGGGTTGGCCATGCGTCCGAGCTCGATGGCCACCAGCTGATCCAGCGCTTCCGCTGGGACGAAGGCCTCGTACATCGTCTCCTCGGCACCGGTGGTCCCGTTGACGCCCACGGCGCCCAGCGCCTTCATCCGCTCCCACGAAGAGACCCCCGCGGCGTCCGGCGACCCCAGGACCAGGTGCTCGAGGGCGTGCGCCAGCTCGGGGCGTCCCACGGGGCTGTCGACGTTGCCGACGTCGACGACCCAGGACACGCCGGCCATCTTCGACGTGTCGTCCTGCTCGATCACGACGCGAAGCCCGCTGGGCAGCGTGTGCTCGCGCAGGGGAAACACGTGCACGACCGGCGGAAGCGCGGGGGCCCCGCAGCCCAGGCTCGCACACGCGACCGACACCAGCATGGCCCCCCAGCAAAGAGGTCCCGCGCCCCCCACAATTCGCTCCATCGCGGGAAGGGAGCATAGCGACGGAGGGCGCGGCA
>DASYCK010000246.1:0-19252 GCA_036500205.1 Polyangia bacterium
CGATGTTGCTGGGGCACCACGGCGCGTCGGGACGAACCGACTGCACGTACTTCTGGATCGCCAGCTGGGTCGCCGGATCATCCCACGACAGCGGCAGGTGCACGATCCGCGACGGCACCTCGATGGCATCGGTCGGGGGGAGCTCCGCCTCGGCCCGCGCCAGCAGCGCCAGCAGCCGTTCGCGCGGCAGCACGACGTCGTCGTAGTGAATGTGCAACGAGCGAATGCCCGGCGTGAGATCGATGATGCCTTGGAGGCGTGCGTCGGTGAACCAGGCCGCCAGCGCGTGGACGCGAAATCGCAACGCCAGGTCGAGCACCATCGGGCCGTATTCGACGAGGAGATAGGCGTCGCCGTCCTGGCGGATGGTGACGGAGGGGCGCTCCGCCGTCTCGGGCAAGACGACCAGCACCGGATCGGAGGCGTGAGGGCGGGGCGCAGCGGCCGCGACCGGCGCCGACGGCGCCAGCGCCGGTGGCAGGCCGGTCGTCGCCGCGGCGAGCGCCGCCAGATCCGCCTCCTGATCCGCCTTCAGGCGCCGCGCCTCCGCCAGGCTGATGGCCCTGAAGCGGACCTTGTCGCCGGCCTTGAGCTGGCCGACCTTCCACAGCTCGGCGGTCACTATGGTGGCGGGGCAGACGAAGCCGCCCAGGCTGGGGCCGTCCGGCCCCAGGATGACCGGCATGTCGCCGGTGAAGTCGACGGCTCCGATCGCGTACGCGTTGTCGTGAATGTTCGACGGGTGCAGCCCCGCCTCGCCGCCGTCCCGTCGCGCCCAGGTCGGCTTCGGCCCGATGAGGCGCACGCCGGTGCGGCTCGAGTTGTGGTGAACGATCCAGGTGGCCGCGAAGAAGGCGTCGATGTCGTCGTCGGTGAAGAAGTCGGGCGCTCCCTGCGGTCCGTACAGGACCGCCAGGGTCGTCTCGTTCGACAGCGTGGGCATCAACGCGTCGGGGAGCTCCAGCGCCACATGCGGCTCGTCGCTGGCATCGTCGCCGCCCACGTGCAACACGTCGCCGGTGCGCAGCGCGCGCCCCTCGTGGCCCCCGAACAGACCGAGCGTGAAGGTGGCCCGGCTGCCCAGGTAAGTGGGCACGTCCAGGCCGCCCCGGACGGCGAGGTAGGCGCGGCTGCCGCCCCCCACGACGACGCCGAGGCGCAAGACGTCACCCGGTCTCGCCGTGACGACCTGATGCGGAGCGACCGGCACGCCCGCCAGGGTTGCCCCCATGTCGGCGCCCGCCAGGGCGAGCGTCACCCGCGCGCGAAAGCGCAGCGTCGGCCCCACCATCGTGCACTCCAGGCCCGCGGCGGCGCCTTCGTTTCCCACCAGCGCGTTCGCCACCCGGAACGCCAGCGCGTCCATCGGCCCCGACGGGGGGACGCCCACGGCCCAGATGCCGAGCCGGCCCGGATGGTCCTGGACGGTGGTCTGCGTACCCGGCTCCAGCACCTCGAAGGCCCGTCCCGGCGCCGCGAAATCGTCGAGGAAACGCGTGTGCACCTCGCCGGCGGCGAACGCCGCCGTCCCCAGTACCGCGTGCAGGTAGGCCCGGTTCGTCTCGACGCCCCCGATGCGGGTGGCCGCGAGGGCCGCGCGAAGCTCGTCGATCGCCTGCTGCCGCGTGGGCGCGGTGGCGATGAGCTTCGCGAGCATGGGATCGTAGTGCGGCGTGACCTCGGTGCCCGCGTCGACCCAGGTCTCGACCCGGACGTGGGAGGGGAACGACACCTCGGTGAGCAGGCCGCAGCTCGGTTGAAAACCGCGCCCGGGATCCTCGGCGTAGAGCCGGGCTTCGATGGCGGCGCCGGCGGCGCGCGGCGACGCGCTTTCCAGCGCGGGACGATCGCCCGCCGCCAGCCGGACCATCCATTCGACGATGTCGATCCCGGTGACCTCCTCGGTGATGCCGTGCTCGACCTGGATGCGCGTGTTGACCTCGAGAAAAGAGAATGCGCCCGTCGCCGCGTCGACCACGAACTCGACGGTGCCGGCGGAGCGATAGGACGTCGCGCCGCCCAGCCGGACGGCCGCCGCGCAGAGCGCTTTCCGGACGTCGGGGGGGAGGCCGGGCGCGGGGGTCTCCTCGATCACCTTTTGATTGCGGCGCTGCAGCGAGCAGTAGCGCTCGCCCAGCGCCACCACGACGCCCTTGCCGTCGCCGAAGATCTGCACCTCGACGTGCCGCGCCCGCTCCACCAACTTCTCGAGAAACAGGCCGCTGTCCTTGAAGTTCGCGCGCGCCAGCCGCGCCACCGCGTCGTAGCCCGTGGCCAGCTCGTCGGGCGAGGCGCAACGGCGCATGCCGATGCCGCCGCCGCCAGCCGTGCTCTTCAGCATCACCGGATAGCCGATGCGCGCCGCCGCCCGCAGCGCCTCGTCGACGTCAGCCAGCAGCCCCGTCCCCGCCAGCAGGGGGACGCCACTCGCCTCGGCCATCGCGCGCGCCGTGTGCTTCAGCCCGAAGTCCCGCATCTGCCCCGGCGTGGGGCCGATGAACACGATGCCGGCCGCCTCGCAGCGCGCGGCGAAATCGGCGTTCTCGCTCAAGAAGCCGTAACCCGGGTGAATGGCCTCCGCCTGGGTGGCGCGTGCCGCTTCGAGGATCGCGTCGATCCGCAGGTAACTCTCCGCCGCCGGCGCGGGGCCCAGGCGAACGGCCGCTTCGGCTTGCAGCACGTGGGGCGCGTAGCGATCGGCATCGGAGTAGACGGCGACAGGGGCCACGCCCATCTTCCGCAAGGTGCGGGAGATCCGCGTGGCGATGGCGCCGCGGTTGGCGACCAGGACCCTACGAAAGGCCATTGCGTCTTGGGGCGGATGAGCGGGGCAGGGCGACGTTCACGGCGCCGCGTCCCAGATCAGCAGGCGCACCGGCGTCGGATTGTAGGCGTTGCAAGGATTGTTGAGCTGCGGACAGTTCGAGATCAGCGCCAGCACGTCCGTCTCGGCGCGCATCTCCACGTAGCGCCCCGGCGCCGACACCCCGTCGGCGAACGACAGCTCGCCCGAGGCGGTGACCGGGACGTTCATGAAGAAATTGATGTTGCTGGGGAGATCGCGCTTGCCCATTCCCCGGCCCAGTCGGGCCAGCTCGAGCAAGAAGCTGTCTCGGCAGTTGTGCATGTACTTCTTCTCCAGGGCGTAACGAACCTGGTTGCTCTCCGCCGAGCAAGCGCCCCCCAGCGTGTCGTGCCGACCGCAGGTGTCGGCGACGATCGTCAACAGCGGTCGACCCTCGCCCGACAGCAGGCGGGTCCCTGTCGTCAAATAGATGTTGCCCTGGCCGCGGATGGTGTCGACGGCGCTGTAGCGCTCACCGGGGTCGCGCGCGTTGAAGAACAGCGTGTCGACGGCCTGATTGCCCTCCAGATCCACGATGCGGAAGATCTGCCCGCGGGCGATCTCGCGACTCCAGCCCCGTCCCGCCGGCAGCACCTCGTCGTGGCAGGCGCGCCAAGGCGCCAGCGCGCTCTCCTTCAGCACGAAGGGGGTGATGGGGATCGGCAAGGTGATGCGGCCGCTCACGTCAGCACCTCTTCGTCGGTCGACATCTCGCGCACGTAGGCCTCGGTCAGCGCGAACCCCCGGCCAGTTTCGGGGCGCGACATGCGGCAGCGATCGTCGGTCCCGGGCCGTTCGTAAGGGGCCGCGGCGCGGAGCGCCAGCGCCACGGCGGGCGGCCCATAGGTCGTCGCCGGATCGAGAGGATGCGGGGTGTTCGTCAGCACGACCAGCGTGTCCATCTCGGCCCGGAGATCGATGTGCGCGCCCGGACGGGAGTTATTCGGCACCCAGACGATGCGGCCCGTCTCGTCGGCGGAGACGCGCGCGAAGAAGTTCACGTTCGCCACCAGATCTCGCTTGCCCAGCCCGTGCTTCGACAGCTCGACGATGAAGTTGTCGCGGGCGTTGCGATGAAACTCGTTGCGCAGCTCCTGGTAGCGGCCGGCGCCGAAGCGGGCATCGTTGCTGGTGGCGTCGCCGCACCCCGAGAGCGTGTCGTGCCAGCCGCAGGTGTCGGTGATGATCGAGACCAGCACGCGCCCCATGTCCGAGAACAGCACCCGCCCCGCGGTCAGAAACGCCGTGTACTGCGCCTTCAGCGTGTCGGCCATGTTATAGCGCTCGACGGGATCATGCGTGTTGTAGAACAGCGCGGACACGCACGCGCTCCCGCTCGGGTCGGTGACGCGCAAGATCTGACCGCGCGCCAGCCGTCGCGACCAGGCCTGCCCCCCCCGCAGCGTCTCTTCAAGGATCATTCGACATCGTCTCCCACGACCGTCATTCGTCCGAGCGGCAACGTCTCGGGCTGCACCTCGATGGGAGGGTGAATCATCTCTTCCAGATGACGCCGCGCCGCCATGAATGCCGGTGACGAGAATTGTTCACGGGTGCGCGGACGTGGCACGGGGACCTCCATCAGCTCGCGGACACGCCCGGGATGGGCATCGAGCACCAGCACTCGATCCGCCAAATATACCGCCTCGTCGAGATCGTGGGTGACGAACACGATGGTGACGTCGACATTTTTCCAGATCTGCAGCAGGTAGGCCTGCATCTGGGCGCGGGTCAAAGCATCGAGCGCGCCGAACGGCTCGTCCATGATCAGCACGCGGGGCCGGTTGGCGAGCGCGCGCGCGATGGCCACCCGTTGCTTCATCCCCCCCGACAGCTGATGGGGATAGCTGTCGGCGAAGCGCGACAGTCCCACCAGATCGATCCATTGCTGCGCTTCTGCCTCGGCCATGGACGCGGACAGATTCCGCGACACCTCGGGGCCGAACATCACGTTTCGCCGCACCGTCAGCCAGGGAAACAGCGTGTAGTTCTGGAACACCATGCCCCGCTCGGGGCCGGGGCCGTCGATGGCCTTTCCGTCGAGCAGCATCTCGCCCGTCGTGGGGGTGTCGAGGCCGGCGATGATTCGTCCCAGCGTCGATTTGCCGCAGCCCGACGGCCCGATCACGCACAGCAGCTCGCGGCGGTGAGCGCGGAAGCTGACGCGATCGAGCGCCAGCACCTCGCCGGAGGCGCCGCGGAAGGTCTTCGTCAGGTTGCGCACCTCCAGGGTGACGGGGCGCTCCTTCAGCCGCTCGAATCGTTCCGCCACCGCGGGCGCCTGCGCGCGATGGCCGAGCTCGGTCACCGTCTCGATCATGCCGACGCCACCTGCTTCACCTCGGTCGCCGGAGCAGGGGAGACGCTCGCCGGCTTCCGCAGCCCGAAGAACAGCCGTCGGCGCACGCCCGCCGACGGGAGCCAGGGGAACATGCGCCGCCCGATCCGCGCCAGACAGACGTCCGTGCCGAGCCCGATGAGCCCGATGAGCACGATGGAGGCGAACACCTTGTCGTAGGCGCGGTACTTCGCCTGCTGGTTGATGAAGAAGGTGATGCCCGAGCTGACGCCGATCAGCTCGGCGACGATCAGATAGGTCCAGGCCCACCCCAGCAGCACGCGCATGTCGGTGTACACGTCGGTGATGACGCCCGGGACCACCACGCGAAACAGCAGCGCGCGTCGCGATGCCCCCAAGGTCTGCGCCGCCTCCAGCAGCCCCGGATCGATCCGCCGCGTGGTGTTGGAGATGACCAGCACCTGCTGGAAGAACGTCCCCACGAAGATGATGGCGATCTTGGGCGCGTCGTTGATGCCCAGCACCGCCACCGCCAGCGCCCCGAACGCGGGAGCGGGCAGATAGCGAAAGAACTCGATGAAGGGCTCCGTCAACCGCGCCGTGGCCGGCAGCGCCCCGCACAGGATCCCCAGCGGCACGCCCACCACCGACGACACGGCGAAGCCCCAGAAGATGATGGTGATGCTGTGCCACAGCGCCTGATGCAGCCAGGGCTCGTCGGGGCGGGCCGGCGGCGTGGTGAAGCCGGTGATCAGGGCCCGCACCACGGCGTGCGGAGGCGGCAGGAACACCGGATTCGCGCGCGTCCCCGCGGCCAGGTGTCCGCGCACGGAGCGGATGCGCCCGTTCTCCTCGGCGAACGCATCGCCGTCGACCAGCTCGCCGTTCGAGAACCAGCTGGAGTCGCCCGCGTCGGCGACCCGCACCATCGGGTGCCAGATGAACGGAACGTAGCTGATGGCCGACCAGACGAACAGCGGACCGAGGAACGACACCAGGGTCAGCGTGAACCGCTGCCTGGGCGACAGGACCCCGAGGATGCGCATCCAGGGGCGGCGTCGTACGTTCTGCGCGCCCTTGTCCATCTCCGGCACCCGGTCTAGTTACCGCTCGCTTCCTTCGATAGCGACGGGTCGAGATAGTCCTCGACCTTTTGCGGATCCTTGTAGACCTTGTTGGCGACGTTGAAGGCGTCCGCCACCTTCCCGCTGCCGTAGACCGACTTCAGCGTGTCGGTCTTCTCGTAGGCCGCCAGCGCCTCCTTCGGGCTCAGGAAGCG
The DNA here is from genome assembly GCA_036500205.1 of Polyangia bacterium. Lineage (GTDB taxonomy): Bacteria > Myxococcota_A > Polyangia > Fen-1088 > Fen-1088 > DASYCK01. Next base: position 6,424 of record DASYCK010000246.1, read on the forward strand.
CGTGCCGGGGAGGAACTTCGCGTATTCGTCGGCGCCCACCCCGGCCCGCGCGGCCATGATCTTCACCGCCTCGTCCTTGTGCGCGGGATCGGTGACGAACGCCTCGATCTTGTTCCACACCTTCACGACCTTCACCCAGTCGGCGCGCCGCTGGGCCAGGCTCTTGGGGCTGACGCACACCATGTCGTAGATGAGGCCGGGCAGATCGGCGCTGGTCAAGATCGCCTTCGAACCGGGCACGGCCTTCAACGCTTGTCCCGCGTTCGGCTGCCACGCCCCGATCGCGTCGACGTCGCCCGAGGCCAGCGACTGCGCCGTCTGGTGGGTGGGGACGGCGATCAGCTTGACGTCGCTCTCCTTCATGCCGGCCTTCTCCAGGCCCTTCAACAAAAGCAGGTGCTCGACGAGCCCGATCTCGAGGCCGACCTTCTTGCCCTTCAGGCCCTTCAGCGAGGAGATCCCCTTCTTGGCGACGATCATGTCGTTGCCGTTGCTGTAGTCGGTGATCAGGATGCCGACGCTGCGCGCCCCCGGCGCGCCGGTGACCAGGGCGTCGCCGACCGTCATCATGACGGCGTCCACCTTTCCGGCCGCGAAGGCCTCCATGGACGGCGTGTACTCGAACCAGGAGAAGTCGACGTCGACGCCCGCTTCCTTGAACCACCCCTTCTGGATCCCGATCTCGAAGGCGGTCCAGCCCGGCCAGTCCGAGAAGGCAATGCGCAGCGGGGCCGCCGCCGGTTTCGGCGGCTCCGGGGCGGGCGCGGCGGGGGCCGCGGGGGGCGGAGCGGCCGGAGGCGGCTCGCTCTGGGTCTTGCACCCAGGGGCGAACGTGCCGGCCGCGCCGAGAAGCAGGGTGAAAGACAGGAACTTCGAGAGACCGCGGGTCGCCTTCGCCGGGGTGTTTGTCATGTGGGGTCGAGGCTATCCATGGGCCATGTCGTCGACATTGCCGGTTGGTCAACATCATGCAAACTGTCGAGCCGAGCGCGCCGCGGCGCGCCGCGCCCTGTCCACGAATGGGTAATTCCAGCGTCCATCGGCCTGGGTGGTAACGTGCGTGCCTCCAGGCCATGCCGTATCCCCGGTCCAGAGACGCGAGACGAGGAGGGTGCACGGCGTTGTCCTCGTCCGGCCTGGTGGCGCTGGTCCTCTTGTCGTCGTCGGGATGCCGGTGGCGCCGAGATCACGCGGATTCACCAGGCGATCGATCGGGGAACGTCCTGCGAGACGACCCCGCTTACTGCCTGGGCCCGGCCGATGTGGCGGGGCCGCTGGTCCGGTTCGCCGTCATCGGGGACTTCGGCACCGCCGGTCCGAACGAGGCGAGCGTCGCCGCGCTGGTGACCCGCTGGAACCCCGATTTCGTCATCACGTTGGGCGACAACAACTATCCGAGCGGGGCGGCTGAGACGATCGACGAAAACATCGGGCAATACTTTCATGGATTCATCGCCCCTTACGTCGGGAGGTTCGGCGCCGGCGCCAGCGAGAACCGCTTCTTCCCCAGCCTGGGAAACCACGACTGGCTCGCCCCCGGCGCCGAACCGTACCGGGCCTATTTCACGCTGCCGGGGAACGAGCGTTATTACGACTTCGTCCGCGGAAACGTTCACCTGTTCGCGCTGGACAGCGACCCGAGCGAACCGGACGGGGTGGGGGTCGATTCGGCGCAAGCGCGGTGGTTGAAGGCGGGGTTGGCGACGGCGCCGGAGAGATGGCGGGTCGTGTACATGCATCATCCGCCTTACTCGTCGGGGCCGCACGGATCGACGGCCTACATGCAATGGCCGTTTCGACGGTGGGGCGCCACGTTCGTGCTGTCGGGACACGATCATGACTACGAGCGGGTCGAGTCCGACGGCACGACGTTCATCGTTTGCGGGCTGGGGGGCGCCCCCACGTATCAGTTTGGCCCCGCTCTTCCCGGAACGCGGGCTCGCCTCGAAGGGGGATTCGGTGCCGGCCTGGTCGAGGTGGGGGCGGCACACATGCGGTTTCGTTTTCGAACCGTCGATGGCGCGCTGATCGATCAGGCGTGCCTGTCGGCCGAGCCGTGACGAGCCCGCGCGGTGCGATCTGCCGCTGATTTCGCCGGCCAGTCGCTCCGGATCTGATAGGAATCCGGCTGTGCATCCCTGGCATGACATCTACGTGGACGATCATCAGCTCGACGGCGCGTTCCCCGTCGTCATCGAGGTTCCGAAGGGCAGCAAGAACAAGTACGAGCTCGACAAGGAGACCGGACTGCTGAGCCTGGACCGCGTCCTGTACAGCGCCGTGCACTATCCGGCCGACTACGGCTTCGTCCCCCGCAGCTTCTGCGACGACGGCGATCCCCTCGATGCCCTGGTGCTGGGGCAGGACCCCGTCTACCCGCTCACCATCGTCGAGGCGCGGGCCATCGGCCTCATGCGCATGCGTGACGACAAGGGGATCGACGACAAGATCATCGCGGTCAGCGTCCGCGATCCGGCGTTCGCCGACTACACCGATCATGTTCAGCTGCCGCCGCACGTGGGGCGCGAGATCAAGCGCTTCTTCCAGGACTACAAGGTGCTCGAGAACAAGACGGTCGTCGTGGAGGACATCCTGGGGCCCGCCGAGGCGCTGAAGGTGTTGCGCGAATCGTTGGACCTGTACCGAAAGCTGAGGCGCGGCGAGATCGTCCACGGGGCCATCGGCGCCGGCGCGACGACCGCCGCCCGCTGAACCGGCAGGCGGCACGATGGAAAAGTCCCAAGCGACCGAGGTTGTCCGGGTCCGCGGGGTGGAAGCGGTGGCGGCGCGGGATTGGCTGGCCGTCGAGAGGCCGCTCGAGATCCGCGCGCGCACGGACGGCGCGGTCCGGGTCGTCTCGACGACGATGCGAACGCCCGGCGAGGATCTGGCCCTGGTCGCGGGCTTCCTGTTCGCCGAGGGGGTCGTCAAGCAGGCGAGCGACCTCCGCGCCCTGGAGAGCGTCGACGAGGACACCGTGCTCGTCGAGCTGGGCAGCGAAGCCGACGCGGCGTTGAACGCGACGAAGCGCTCGTTCGTGACCAGCGGGGCGTGCGGCGTCTGTGGGCGCGCGTCGCTCGACGGCTTGATGAGCGCGGCTGCGCCGGCGACGAGGGGGGAGACGCGGCGAATCCCGGCGACCGTGATCCACGCTCTTCCCGCGGCCTTGCGGCAAGCGCAGACGACCTTCGCGCAGACGGGGGGGCTACACGCGGCGGGGCTGTTCACGACGGATGGAGGATGCCTGGCGGTCCACGAGGACGTGGGTCGCCACAACGCGGTCGACAAGCTGGTGGGGACGCTGCTGCTCGCGGGGCAACTGCCGGCCCACGATCGCATCCTGGTCGTGAGCGGACGCTCCAGCTTCGAGCTGGTGCAGAAGGCGATCGCGGCCGGCGTCCCGCTGATGGTGGCCGTGGGGGCCCCCTCCAGCCTGGCAGTCGAGATGGCCCGCACGGCGGGGATGACGTTGCTCGGCTTCGTCCGGGACGGCGGCTTCAACGTCTACGCCGGCGCCGAACGGTTGAACGGAATCTGACGTGGACCCTGGCCAACCGTCGCCGCCGCACTAGATTGAATCGGCGTCGCAGGCCGCCGAGAGGAGGGTCCCGTGTCCGAACGTAGCGATGAGAAAGACCCCAACAGTGCGCCCGGGCAGAAGGATGACAGCCGTCCCACCGCGGTGGGGGCGGATCGGGCACGGGGCGTCTCGGGCGACGAGCCACCTCCCGAGGAGAACGCTCCCCGCGTCGGCCGGCGGAAGCTGGCGGCGGCCGGCTTCACCTCGATCTGGGAGACCACGCATCGTGGGTTCCGCGAAATGGGACCGAAGCGCACCTTTCAGACCCTGCTGAAGCTGAACCAGAAGGATGGCTTCGACTGTCCCAGCTGCGCCTGGCCCGACCCCGACGGTCACCGCAAGCCGGCCGAGTTTTGCGAGAACGGCGCCAAGGCGGTCGCGGCCGAGGCCACCCGGGCCCGGGTGACGCCCGAGTTCTTCGCCAAGCATTCCATCCCCGAGCTGCTGCGGCAGAGCGATCTCTGGCTCGACCAGCAGGGGCGCATCACCAACCCGATGTGGCGGCGCGCCGGCGGCGATCACTACGAGTCGCTGTCGTGGGAAGACGCGTTCGCCCTGATCGGCGGGGCGCTGAACGCGCTGCCTTCGCCGGACCAGGCGGCGTTCTACACCTCGGGGCGGGCCAGCAACGAGGCGGCCTTTCTCTACGGCCTGTTCGCGCGGCAGCTCGGGACGAACAACCTCCCGGACTGCTCGAACATGTGTCACGAGTCGAGCGGCGCCGGGATGACCGAGGCGATCGGCATCGGCAAGGCCACCGTGAAGATCGAGGACTTCTCCCACGCCGACAGCATCTTCATCATCGGTCAGAACCCGGGGACCAATCACCCCCGCATGCTGACCGAGCTGCAGACGGCGGCGAAGAACGGCTGCAAGATCGTCAGCGTCAACCCGCTGCCCGAGTCGGGGATGATCCGGTTCAAGAACCCGCAGCAGCCGCTCAGCCTGCTCGGTCCGGGAACGCCGCTCGCCTGCTTGCACCTGCCGGTGCGCGTGAACGGCGACGTGGCCCTGCTGAAGGGCATCATGAAGGAGATGTGCGACGAGGACGGGCGTGGGGGGCGCGCCGTGCTGGCCCACGACTTCATCAAGACGCACACGGAGGGGTTCGAGGCGTTCCGGGCCGACCTCGAGGCCGAGAGCTGGGACGACATCGTCAGGGACAGCGGCGTCTCGCGCGCGCTGATCCGGCAGGCCTCCGAGATCGCCATGGCCTCCGAGCGCATGATCTGCTGCTGGGCCATGGGCATCACCCAGCACAAGAACGGCGTCGGCAACGTGCAGACCATCACCAACTTCGCGCTGCTGAGGGGCCAGATCGGCCGCCGCGGGGCCGGATTATGCCCCGTGCGCGGGCACAGCAACGTCCAGGGCGACCGCACGGTCGGCATCTGGGAGAAGATGAGCGACACCTTCATGAAGGCGCTGGCGAAGGAGTTCGACTTCTCGCCGCCGGCCAGGCACGGCCTCGACGCGGTCCGGACCATCCAGGCGATGCACGAAGGACAGGTGAAGGTGTTCGTAGGGCTCGGCGGCAACTTCCTCAGCGCCACCCCGGACACGCACTACACGTCGGAGGCCATGGCGCGCTGCCGGCTGACCGTGCAGATCTCGACGAAGCTGAACCGGGGTCACCTGATCACCGGCGAGCAGGCGCTCATCCTCCCCTGCCGGGGGCGCACCGAGCGCGACATCCAGGCCACGGGCGAACAGTTCGTCTCGGTCGAGGACACCACCGGGGTGGTGCACCAGTCACGGGGCGTGCTCGACCCCGCGTCCCCGCACCTTCGCAGCGAGACCGCCATCGTCGCCGGCATGGCGCACGCGACCTTGGCGGGCAGGACCAAGGTCGACTGGATGGGGCTGGCCGGGGACTACGACCGTATCCGCGAGCACATCGAGCACGTGGTGCCCGGGTTCACCCAGTACAACCGGCGCGTGCGCGAGCCAGGCGGGTTCTATCTGCCGAACGGGCCGCGCGAAGGGACCTTCACGACGCCGTCGAAGCGGGCGCGCTTCACGGTCCACGCCATCCCCAAGCGGAACCTGGCGGCGGGGCAGCTGTTGCTGACGACCTTGCGCAGCCACGACCAGTTCAACACCACCATCTATGGCGAGGACGATCGCTATCGCGGCATCTACGGCGGCCGGCGCGTGGTGTTCCTCAACGCCGCCGACATCGAGGAGCGCGGCCTGGCCAAGGACCAGTGGGTCGATCTGGTCAGCCACTTCGCGACCGAGCGTCGGCGCGCGCCGCGATTCAAGGTCGTCCCGTACGAGATTCCGAAGGGGTGCGCCGCCGCCTATTACCCCGAGACGAACGTGCTGGTGGCGGTGAACGACGTGGCCGACGGCAGCAATCAGCCGGTGTCGAAGTCCGTGGTCATCACCTTGGAAGCTTCGCCGGCCTAGCACCGGGGCTCAGGCTCGACCGGAGATGCCATGCCCCGAGGACAGCGGCGCCGCGGTCGAGCGCCCGCCACCCTTGCGATCGGTCAGATGCAGCATCCAGCCGAGCGTGTCGGTGACGCCGGCGGTGACCCGGGCACAAACCTCCTCTTGCAAGGGGAAGGCGGCGCGGAAGACATCGCTGTTATAGCCCTTCACGACCCCCTTGATCAGTGACCGCCCCTGCTGGACCCGCACCTTGACCGTCTCGACGTCGACATTCAGCACGGCCGCCGTCTCCGTCGCCGTCATCCCCTCGACGTCCCGCATGATCAGCACGGTTCGATAGATCTCGGACAGCCGCCCCACGACGTTCTCGAAGACCCGGATGATGTCGACATCGGCGATCTGAGTGACGACGGTCTCGGCCCCACGCAGAAGTTGCTTGTCGGAGGCGGCGGCGCCCTCCTCCAGCGAGACGAAGCGGCCGCGCTGGCGGATGCGAGCCATGGCCTCGTTCAGGGCGACGCGGCAGAGCCAGCTCGAATCGCGGACCGGGTCACCGTCCGCCTGCACGAACGTCGACACGTAAGCCTGATGCATCACATCCTCGATCTCCGCCGGGTCGCTGAGGATGGAACGAACGATCCGGTACACGCGCCCGCAGTGCGCCTTCATGAGGATCGCGTAGGCCGCCACCACCGCCTCGTTCGTGCGGCGAACCTCGGTGCGTGGGTCTTCCGCCGACGAGCTCTGTGCACGGTCGTTCGAAGGGCGCGCGGCCTCCCCGTTCAGACTGGCGGGCAAAAAACCAAAACCGGAAACGGAAGGAATCTCCATGGCGACCTCGCTTGCGACGGCGTGACGGGTGGGGTGCGCGTGCGGTACTGCAACTCCCATGCGCACGGCGTCGCGGTTTTCGTCGCGGAAAACCGGGCCGATTCCCTCTCGACAGCACGAACCGGTAGCACGGACCGCGCGCCGGTTACGGGGCGGAAACCGCGGCTTGGAGGCCGCGTGCGTGCAAGCATCGAAACGCGCCTCGGTCATCGACTCGCGTCGGCCGCGATGGCCGGGGGATTTCGAGCGAAACGGCGCTTCTGGAAGTGCGGCCGCGGTTCGGAGCGCGCCTTCGAAAGCCCACGCGTGTTGGGGGCACGCGCCTTGCTGAGGTCGCGAGCATGGAGACGCTTCGCCGCCTGGTTCTGACGACGTTCGGTCTTTGTCTGGCTCTGCTGCTGGGAAGCGTGGTGTTCGCCGCGACGCCGCTGCAGGCACCCATTCCCAACCCGGGGATTCCTCCGGCGCCGGGTCAACCGGCGCCCGGAAACCCGAACCCGACACCAGGTCTGCCGACGCCGGCGCCCGGCCTACCCGGTCCGACGCCCACGCCGACGCCGAGCCCGACACCGACCCCAGCACCGGCGCCCCGACCACCCGGCGTCGGCAATTCCACCCAACCGGGACGAGGAACGGGCGGGACGGGGTTCTGAAAGAGCGGGGGAATTCGCCAGACAATCATTCGTAAAAAATCGACCGTTTCGAGTTCGTTACGCCCTAGCGTTTCGAAAAAGGGATGACTAGTTTGACGTCGAGGTTCGATAGAGTAACCGTTGACTAGTTTAACGCTTTCACCCGTCTCGAAGCGTGAGCAGATGACCCCTTTTTCGCGGAGCAGGAGTCGACCGTGGAGATCGGGATCACCGGCGCGGCGTTGTGAGACGACCCTCTGCGTCTCATGACAGCGACCTCATCCGAGATGGACGACGCCTTGGACGCCGCGGAGCACGGCGACATCCTCGTGGTCGACGACAATCCGGCCAACCTGCTGGCCATGGAAGCGGCCCTGGGGACCGTGGGGCGACGAGTCGTGCGAGCGCAGTCCGGCGCGGAGGCGCTGCGCATGTTGCTGGAGCACGACTTCGCGCTCATCTTGCTCGACGTCCAGATGCCGTCGCTCGATGGCTTCGAAACGGCGCGGCTGATCCGCGAGCGGCGCCGCTCCCGGCACACACCGATCATCTTCGTCACCGCCTACGGACGCGAGGAGCAGAACGTCCTCGAGGCTTACAAGCTCGGCGCCGTCGACTTCCTGTTCAAGCCCGTGGTGGCGGAGATCCTGCAAAGCAAGGCGACCGTCTTCGTCGCTCTGCAGCGTCGCACCGCCCAGGTGACCCGGCAATCAGAGCTGCTGCGCGCCCACGAACGGCGCGAGCACGAGCGCACCTTGGAAGAGGAGCGCCGCCGCTGGGATGACGAGGCGCTGCGCCGCCAGATGGAGGAGATGGCGCGGGCCGATCGCCGCAAGGACGAGTTCCTCGCCGTGCTCGGCCACGAGCTGCGGAACCCGCTGTCCGCGATCGTGACCGGGTGCGCCCTGCTTCGCCGCAAGCTCACCGATGCGCCGGCCATCGACCAGAGCATCCTGCTGGCGCGCGATCGCATCGATCGTCAGGCTCAGCACCTGCGCCGGCTGGTCGACGATCTGCTCGACCTGGCCCGCATCAACTCCGGGAAGATCGAGCTGAAGCGCTCGCTCACCACGATTCAGCAGGTGGTCGAGCAGGCGGTCGCCACCAGCCTGCCCGCCATCGAGGAGGGGGGGCATCAACTCTCCGTCGACCTCCCTTCCGAGCCGGTGACCCTCAACGCGGATCCGGTGCGGCTGATCCAGGTCGTCGCCAACCTGCTGCACAACGCCGCCCGCTACACCGACGTCGGGGGCAAGATCCGGGTGCAAGGCGCCCTCGACAAGGGGAAGGGCACGGTCGAAGTCGCCGTCAGCGACAACGGGCGGGGCATCAGCGCGGACCTCCTGCCGCGTGTGTTCGACATCTTCGTCCAGGACAACGCGAACGGGGCCAGTAACGGCCTGGGGCTGGGGCTCACCGTCGTCAAACGCCTGGTCGCCATGCACCAGGGGACGGTCAGCGCCGCCAGCGACGGCCCGGGGCGCGGAAGCACCTTCACGATCGCGCTGCCCATCGCGTCGTCCGGCGCCGGGATGGAGATGCCGGCCCAGGACACGGGGAACGCCCTGGCCCCGAGCGCCACCCCCCCGCTGTCGGTCGTCCTGGTCGAGGACAACGAGGACATCCGCGACTCGATGCACGAGCTGCTGACCGAGCTCGGTCACACCGTGCGAGACGCCAGCGACGGCGAGCAGGGGGTCGCGCTCATCCTCGAGGTCGAGCCGGATCTGGCGATCGTCGACGTGGGGCTGCCGCTGCTCGACGGCTACCAGGTGGCCATGCGGGTCCGCGAACGTCTGGGTCCGGACCGGTTGCGGCTGGTGGCCATGACCGGCTTCGGGCAAGCGTCCGATCGCCGCCGGGCCATGGAGGCGGGTTTCGACGCGCATCTGGTCAAGCCGGCGGACGTGAACGCCCTGATCGAGGCATCGGCGGTGGCGAGGTCTTCCCCTAAAGCACTGTGAAAGAGCGATCATGGAAAAGGTAACCGAGAAGAGCACCCCCTCCCTCAAGACCAAGGTTTCCAGGAGCAAGCGTCCGGCCGGGGGAAATGGGGGCGGCAACGGCGAGCCGATGAACGGGGACGCCACCGGGCGAGACGACGCCCTCAACCACCGCCAGCTGCTGGCCGGCCTGCGCGCGCTGCAACGGGGAGAATTCAGCGTGCGGTTGCCGGACGACCTGTCGGGCGTCGACGGTCAGATCTGCGAGACGTTCAACGAGCTGGCGCAGTTCGCTGACGGCCTGCGCGTCGACGTGGTCGACCTGCGCAACAGCGTCGGCATCGAGGGGCGGACGCACCGTCGCCTGGGTCGCACGGGCGCGCGCGGCGGCTGGGCCAACTACGTGGTGGGCGTCAACGAGCTGCTCGACGACGTGACCGCGCACACCACCGACGTGGCGCGCGTGTTGAGCGCGGTGGCCAAGGGCGATCTGGGGCAGGCCATCGACGTCGAGGGGGCCGACTCCCCCCTGCGCGGGGACTTCTTGCGCCACGCCCGGCTGGTCAACGGCATGGTGTCGCAGCTGGCGGCGTTCGCATCGGAGGTCACGCGCGTCGCGCAGGAGGTCGGCATCGACGGCAAACTGGGGGCGCAGGCGCGCATCCGCGGCGTCTCGGGCGTCTGGAAGGAGCTGACCGACAGCGTGAACCTGATGGCCAGCAATCTGACCAACCAGGTGCGCGAGATCGCCCAGGTGACCACGGCGGTCGCCCAGGGCGACTTGACCAAGATCGTCAACATCGAGGCCAAGGGCGAGATCCTGCAGCTGAAGAACACCATCAACACGATGGTCGAGCAGCTCGGCTCGTTCGCGTCGGAGGTCACGCGCGTGGCGCGCGAGGTCGGCACCGAGGGGATCCTGGGCGGGCAGGCCCACGTGCGCGGCGTGTCCGGCGTGTGGCGCGAGCTGACCCAGAACGTCAACTCGATGGCGAACAACCTGACCACGCAGGTGCGCAACATCGCCGAGGTGGCCACCGCGATCGCCGCCGGCGATCTGTCGCGCAAGATCACCGTCGATGTGCGCGGCGAGGTGCTGGAGGTGAAGCGGACCATCAACACGATGGTCGACCAGCTGGGCGCGTTCGCGGCCGAGGTCACCCGCGTGGCGCGCGAGGTGGGCACGGAGGGCGTGCTGGGCGGTCAGGCCAAGGTGGCCGCCGTCTCGGGCGTGTGGCGCGAGCTGACCGAGAACGTCAACGGCATGGCCGGCAACCTGACCAGTCAGGTGCGCAACATCGCCGAGGTCATCACCGCCATCGCCCAGGGCGACCTGGGCCACAAGATCGCCGTCGATGCCCGGGGCGAGATCCTGACGTTGAAGAACACCATCAACGCCACCGTCGACAAGCTGAACCGCTTCGCCGCCGAGGTGAACCGGATGGCGCGGTTGGTCGGCACCGAGGGGACGCTGGGGGTGCAGGCCGACGTGAAGGACGTGTCGGGCGTATGGAAGGAGCTGACCGACAACGTCAACCTGATGGGCCGCAACCTCACCGATCAGGTGCGGGACATCGCCGGCGTCACCACCGCCGTGGCGAACGGCGATCTCTCGAAGAAGATCACCGTCGAGGTCAAGGGCGAGCTGCTGCAGCTGAAGAACACCATCAACGCCATGGTCGACTCGCTGGGCTCGTTCGCCGCCGAGGTCACCCGCATGGCGCGCGAGGTCGGCACCGAGGGCGTCCTCGGTGGCCAGGCGGTCGTGCAGGACGTCGCCGGCATCTGGTCCGAGCTGACCCAGAACGTCAACTCGATGGCCAGCAACCTGACGAACCAGGTGCGCAACATCGCCGACGTGGCGCGCGCCGTCGCCAACGGCGACCTGTCGAAGACCATCACCGTCAGCGCCCGCGGCGAGGTGCTCGAGCTGAAGAACGTGTTGAACGCCATGGTCGATCAGCTGAACTCGTTCTCGGCCGAGGTCACGCGGGTGGCGCGCGAGGTCGGCGTCGAGGGGCGGCTGGGTGGCCAGGCCGAGGTGCCCGGCGTACGCGGCGTCTGGAAGGAGCTGACCGACAACGTCAACCTGATGGGCAGCAACCTGACCAACCAGGTGCGCGACATCGCCATGGTGACCACCGCCGTGGCGCGCGGCGATCTGACCCGCAAGATCATGGTCGACGCCAAGGGCGAGATCCTGGAGCTGAAGAACACCATCAACACCATGGTCGATCAGCTGAGCGCGTTCGCCGATCAGGTCACCCGGCTGGCCACCGAGGTCGGTACCGAAGGAAAGCTGGGCGGGCAGGCCGACGTGCGCGGCGTCGCCGGCACCTGGCGCCACCTCACCGACGCCGTCAACTCGATGGCGAACAACCTCACCGAGCAGGTGCGTAACATCTCCCAGGTCGCCACCGCCATCGCTCAGGGCGATCTGCAGAAGAAGATCGTCGTGGCGGCGCGCGGCGAGATCCTGGAGCTGAAGAACACCATCAACATCATGGTCGATCAGCTGAGCACGTTCGCCGACCAGGTCACCCGGGTGGCGCGCGAGGTCGGCACCGAAGGGAAGCTGGGGGGCCAGGCGTCGATCGAGGGCGTGCGCGGCACCTGGAAGGACCTCACCGACAACGTCAACTCGATGGCGTCGAACCTGACCGCCCAGGTGCGCAACATCGCCGAGGTGACGACCGCCGTCGCCCGCGGCGAGCTGTCGAAGAAGATCACCGTCGACGTGCGCGGTGAGCTGCTCGAGCTGAAGAACACCGTCAACACGATGGTCGATCAGCTGAGCGCGTTCGCCGATCAGGTCACCCGGGTGGCCCGCGACGTCGGCGTCGAAGGAAAGCTGGGGGGGCAGGCCGAGGTGCGCGGCGTCTCCGGCGTGTGGAAGGAGCTGACCGACAACGTCAACCTGATGGCCAGCAACCTGACCGGCCAGGTGCGCGACATCGCGAACGTCACCACCGCCGTCGCGAACGGCGACCTGACCCGCAAGATCACCGTCGAGGTGCGCGGCGAGCTGCTGGCGCTGAAGGACACCGTCAACACCATGGTCGATCAGCTGAACGGCTTCGCGGCCGAGGTCACCCGCGTGGCCCGCGAGGTCGGCACCGAGGGGGTCCTGGGCGGGCAGGCCGAGGTGCGCGGCGTCTCCGGGGTGTGGCGCGGGTTGACCGACAACGTCAACCTGATGGCCCGCAACCTGACCGAGCAGGTGCGCGGCATCGCCCGCGTCGTCACCGCGGTCGCGAACGGCGACCTGGACCAGAAGCTGACCCTCGATGCCAAGGGGGAGATCGCCACCCTGGTCGAGACGATCAACGCCATGATCGTCACGCTGTCCACCTTCGCCGATCAGGTCATCGGCGTGGCCCGCGACGTCGGCGTGGAAGGGCGATTGGGCGGCCAGGCCGACGTGCCCGGCGCCGCCGGCGTGTGGC
>DASYCK010000247.1:0-57271 GCA_036500205.1 Polyangia bacterium
CAATCAGTTTCAATTGACGTCTCAGCGAGTGCTCAACACGACTTCTCGTCGGGGCAGGTCCACGGGGCACCCCACGTAGATCCATCTCGCTTCCGTTCTATTCCCGAAACCCGGATCGTATTTCCGGGTTGTTGAACTAGCCCCTCGAACCGGCGCCGTGCCGCGCTGTCCCTACTCCGGCCGGATACCGGCGGCGCGCAGGATCTGATGGGCCAGATGGCGCGGGCTGACCTGGTATTGACCGGCCGCCACCAGCTTGCGGAGCGCTTCCACGCGAGGCGAAAGCTTGACCTCGGTCACATCCAGCATCGACATGGCGGCGGCGGGCGCGGCATGGGCCCGAATTCCAGGGGCGATGTACTTCGAGTGGGTGGGCATGACACCACCATCGACAGCGCCCCATATTTCTTAAGAGCCCCTCCCCCTCGAAACCGACATCCCCCTGAAACGATTGAGAAACTATCTGTCGTTTTTTTCTTACGCGGCTGCCTCGGAGGCGATGTCCGATAGCGAATCGCGCAGGCGGCGGGTGGCCTCGCCGTGGATCTGGCAGACCCGGGACTCGGTGACCCCGAGGACGGCGCCGATCTCCTTCAGGTTCAGGTTGTCGCAGTAGTACAGCGACAGCACCTGCTGCATCTTCTCGGGCAGGTGGCCGATGCCCGATACCAGGCGCTCGGTCATCTCGTGACGCGAGGTCTGCTCGAAGGGGTCCGCCGCGGTCTGGTCGCCCGTGCGCTCGAGCAGATCCGGCCCCGCGTCGTCGATGCCCACCACCGACGACCCGGACAGCTTCTGCTGACGCGCGTAGAGCTCGTCCACGTTCACGCCCAGGCGCTTGGCGATCTCCTCCTGATCAGGCGTACGGCCCAGCTGAGCCTCCAGCTTCCGGGTGGCGTCGCGCAGCTCGTTCGAGAGGCGGCGCATGTCGCGCGAGAGCGTGTCGCGCGAGCGGAGGTCGTCGAGCATGGCGCCGCGGATGCGGAACTCGGCGAAGGCCTCGAAGCGATCGACACGTTCCGGATCGAAGCGCTCGGCCGCCTCGATCAAGCCGATGACGCCCGAGGAGATCAGGTCGTCGATCTCGACGTGGGCGGGCAGGCGGCGGGCCAGCCGGCGCGCCACCTTCTCGATGTAGGGGAAAAACTTGGCGGCGTACGCGTTGCGACGCGCCAGCAGCTCGGACTTGGAAAGCTTCTTCGCCTTCTTGACCGTCTTCTTGACGTTGCCGGCCACCGCGCGGGGGGCCTTCGCTGCCGTCGCTTTTTTCCGCTTCGTGATCGCCATGCCTGCAGCTTCAGCACGACCCGTGCCACGAACGTGACCCGTCTTACGCCGCGAAACTCGCGGGCCTCGGCCTGGCGATCGGACGAAACCGTCAACCGAATGGCGATCGCGGGTTCTTGGCGCCGTCAACCCGCTGACGGGAGGGGAATTCTGACGCCCTCGCCGACGAGGGTTTTTCCGCGGAAAAACAGGACACTGACGTCGGTGGGCACGCGCTGTTCTGCCCCGATGTGCGACCGAATCCGCGATGTCGTTCTCACGCGACGTTCCTCCGCCGCAGCTTCTCGACCAGCGTCGTCCGATTCATTCCCAGCAGCTCGGCCGCGCGGTTCTTGTTCCCCCCCGTGCGCGCCAGGGCCTGGCTGATGAGGCGGTCCTCGAGCTGCGACAGCAAGGTCCGCAGATCGACGCCGGCCGCCGGAAGATCGAGGGGGGCCGCCTCGATGTCGACCGGCTCGAAGCGCAGCGGCGCGGGGAGATCGCGGGTCGTGACGTTGCGGTTGCCGGCGACGATGACCAGGCGCTCGACCAGGTTCTCCAGCTCGCGCACGTTGCCCGGCCAGTCGTGGGCGCACAGCCGCTCCATCACGTCCGACGAGAACGCGGGGACCGAGCGCCCCTCGCGCAGGTTGATCTCACGGCGAAAATGCTCGGCCAGCGCGGGGATATCGCTGCGGCGCAGGCGCAGCGGCGGCACCTCGATGGGCACGACGTCCAGACGGTAGAAGAGGTCCTCGCGAAAGCTCCCCTCGGCGACCATCGCCTCCAGGTTGCAGTGCGTGGCGGCGATGATTCGCAGGTCGACCGGCAGCGGGATGCCTCCCACGGGGGTCACCTCGCGATCCTGGATGACCCGCAGCAGCTTCGCCTGCAGGCCGCGCGGCATGTCGCCGATCTCGTCGAAGAAGATCGTCCCCTGGTGCGCCGCCGCGATGCGGCCCACCCGGTTGCCGTCGGCCCCCGTGAAGGCGCCCCGCACGTGACCGAACAGCTCGGATTCGACCAGATTCTCCGGAATGGCCGCCATGTTCACGGCCACGAACGGTCCGCCGGACTGCCGTCCCGACGCGTGAATGAGCCGCGCGATGACCTCTTTCCCGGTCCCGGTCTCGCCACGCAGCAGGACGCCCGCATCGGTGTCGGCGATGCGCGCCACCTGGTCGAGCAGGGCCCGCATGACGGGGTGCTCGCCGACGATGGCCGCGCCCGCGGCGACGCCCGGAGCGCGCGGCTGGGCTGGCGCGCCAGGCGCCCCCTCCAGCACGCGGCGCAGGATGTCCTCCACCGTCGAGGGATGAAACGGCTTGCGCAGGAAGTTGACGGCCCCGGCGCGCACCGCGGAGACGGCGTCGGAGACGGTCGCCTCGGCCCGCAGCATGACGACCGGAATGGCCGGGTGATGCCGCTCGGCCTCCTTGAGCACGGCGTAACCGTCGACGTGGGGGATGTCGGGTCCGGGCAGCCGCACGTCGGTCATGCAGAGGTCGAAGGACTCGCGTCGCAAACGGGCGATCGCATCGGCGCCGTCGAACGCCGGAACGGCGTCGTACTCGAGGTTGCCGAGCAAGTTCAACAGGACGGACTGCGCCGTGGTGTCGCCGTCAACCACTAGGATTCGTTTGCGCATCGCTTGTCAATGGGCATCGGTCGGCGGCGGAGCGACCTTGAGGTTCATGAGTCGTTTCGCAGTGTTGCCAATGCAGCAACAGGTTCGAGGAACCTGTAGCGGCGCGAACAACGGTCGCGCTGGACCCCCTCGGCATGACGCGTGATCTAGCGTCGGCGGGTGCGCCGGACGGCGATCAGCATCAGCGCCAAGGATGCCCCCAGCGCCGCGAGGACGCCCCGCGCGGGCCCGGTCGGCGCCACCTGGCACGAGCCGACGACGGTCGGAACGGTCGTCGGGTAGACGGAGCAGGCGGCGGCCATGTCGTCGTCGGTCAGCGTGCGCAGGCTGACGTCGCCCGGCCCCATGGTGGGGTACATCGTCGACTCGTTGAGCTGCTCCGCGTCCACCGTCGTCACATCCGTACAGTCGGGCGAGGGATCGCCGTGATTGTCGACGCGGACCGGATCGCCGGGAAGCTCGCAGACGTGCGCCAGCCCGACGAAATGCCCGGTCTCGTGGGTGAGCGCGCTGGTGAGATCGTAGAGGTACTCGTAGTCGCGCCCCGAGATGGGCCCGTCGGGGATGATCGCCCATTGATAGTCGACGTCGTTGATCTCGATGTCGGCTTCCAGGATCTGGCCGTCGTCGAGGGCGCCCGGATGGTTGCGCGAGAAGACCGTGGTGAGCGCCACCTGGTTGTCGTCGTGGCAGTTCGTCAGGGTGTCAGGGTCGCGGCACCAGGACCCCGTGCGCATGACGATGCGATTGTGACCGTCGTAGGCCACCACCTGGCTGTCCACCAGGCCGGGCGCCAGGGTCAGCGACAGGCTGGTGCAGGCGATCGCGGGATAGCTCCAGGTGTCGACGGCGGCCTGCGCGGCGGCGCGAACGTCGTCGGCCGAGATCTGCAAGGTGTCGGGGGGAACCGCCACCTCCAGGATCGCCTGCGGCGACCTGTGAAAGAAGGGAGCCTGGGTGGTGGCGCTGCGGGTGCGAACGAACGCGGACGCTGGGGACGAGCCCCCGAGCACGATAGCCAGGGTCAACAGCGCCCCGGCGCGGGGCCTTTTCGACGATCGCGCGACCTGCACGATCTGATGTATCGGCGCTAGACGGCGTCAGCTTTCGGGTAGGACCCCAAAACCCGGAGCGATTCGCACTGACCACGCACGGCGGCAATGGCCTCTCCGAGCCTGGGATCACGCTCGTGGCCGTCGATGTCGACGAAGAAGACGTACTCCCAGGCCCGGCGCCGGGAGGGGCGACTCTCGATCTTGGTCATGTTGAGGCCTCGCTCGGCGAAGGCGCCCAGGACGCGATACAGGATGCCCGGCTGGTCGCGCGTCGTCAGCAGCATCGAGGTCTTGTCCCGTCCTGTCGCGGCGGGCGCCTGCCGCCCCAGCACCAGGAAGCGGGTGACGTTCTGGGCGAAGTCCTCGATGTTCCGCTTGAGGATGTGCATGTCGTAGAGCTTCGCGGCCATCTCCGAGGCGACGGCGGCGCCCTGGTTGTCGCCCAGCGCCGACCGGGCCGCGTCGGCGGTCGACGCCGACTCGACGACCGTGGCGCGCGGGAGGTTGGTGGCGACCCACTTGCGGCACTGGGCCATGGCCACCGGCAACGAGTAGACGCGCTCCACGCGCTCGAGCTCGGTCCCTGGTCGGGCCAGCAAGCAGAGCGAGATCTTCAGGATCACCTCGGCGCTGACCTTCAGCTCGCTGTCGACGAAGCCGTCGAGGGTGGGAATGATCATGCCCTCGGTGGAGTTCTCGACCGGCACCACGCCGAGATCGGCCCCGCCGCGCTCGACCTCCTCGAACACGCCGCCGATCGTCTTCAAGGGGATGGCGCGCGCCGACAGGCCGAACTGGTGCTTCACGGCCATGTGCGAGAACGTCCCCTCGGGCCCCAGGTACGCGACCTTGACGGTCCGTTCGAGCGACAGGCAGGCGCTGAACACCTCCTGGAACACCGGCCGGAGCGCCTCCGTCGGAAACGGGCCCGGGTTGGCGGCGGAGAGGCGCTCGATGATCTGACGCTCCCGCGACGGAACGTAGAACGGCACCTTCATCTTCTCTTTGAGCTCGGCCACCCGGGCCACGAAGCCGGCGCGGCGATTCAGCAGGCCCAGGATGGCGTCATCGGTGCCATCGATCTCGCGCCGGACCTGGGCGAGCTCTGTCGTCTCCGGGCTTCCTTCGCGGTTTCCATCGGGCACGTCGGCCATGGCCGATAACTTACACAATCGGCGCGGGCTCCGCCGCTGGGCGTCCCGGGGACGGCCCCGCTTTCTGGAACCTGGCCGGGCATCGCGGTAGCGTTCGCCGATGTCGCGCGTGGCATCGATTCTCGGGTTCCTCCTGGCGACGGCGGCGGCGGCGGCGGCGGCGCTGATCGTCTTCCCCTCCCCGTCCAAGACGCTGGCGCTGGCGGCCATCCTGGCCGGCGAGAAGAGCCTGGTCATCGTGGCGGCCGCGGTGCTGGCCGCCGTGCTGGCCCTGGTGGGCAGCCGCCCCGGCACGCGCGGCCTGGCCACCTTGACGGTGCTGCTGTCGCTGGCGGCGCTCGTGGTGGCCCTGATCCCGCCCGCGCAAGCGTTGCGCCTGGCCAGCGAGAAGCGGGTCGACCTCGACCTCGGCCGTTACCTGCGCTCGAAGATCGACACCGAAGGCCCGGTCACCAGCCCGAAGACCGTCACGTACAACACCGTTGACGGGCGAGCCCTCGGCCTCGACGTCTATCCGGCGCGGGCGTCGTCGAACGGGCCGTCACCGGCCGTCATCGTGTCCCACGGCGGCGGGTGGTCGGCCGGCGAGAAGGGGGACGCCTCGCTGTTCAGTGCGTTCCTGGCGGACCACGGCTACACGGTCTTCGACGTGCAGTACCGGCTCGCCCCCCAGCCCAACTGGAAGTCGGCGACGGGCGATCTGAAGTGCGCCGTCGGCTGGGTGAAGCAGCACGCGGCGACCCCCGACTGGAACATCGATCCGGCGCGCCTCACCCTGCTCGGCCGCTCGGCCGGCGCGCACCTGTCGTTGCTGGTCGGCTACACCCCCGGCGACCCGAAGCTCCCCCCGAGCTGCGACGCCCCCGACACCACCGTCGAGTCAATCGTCTCCTACTACGGCCCAACGGACCTCGCGGCCGGCTACGCCAGCCCGGCGAACCTCGGCGTCTACGACAGCCGCGCCCGCGAGGTGGGCTTCATCGGCGGCGCGCCCGACACGGCGGCGGACCTCTACCGTCTGCTGTCGCCGACCGAGCGCGTGACCGCCGGCGCGCCGCGCACGCTGTTGATTCACGGCGGCCGGGATCAGTTCGTGGGGCTGCACAACAGCGAGGTGATGGCGGACAAGCTCCACGACGCGGGCGTGCGCTACGAGACGCTGTACATCCCCTATGCGCAGCACAGCTTCGACTTCGTGTTCGGCGGGTTCTCCGAGCAGATCGCCGAACAGGTGGTGCTGAGGTTCCTGGCCGACCGACCGAAGGCCGAGGCGCCCGCCATCAATGATCTCCCTGAAGAGCGGGTCAAGCCGACGACCGACGCATCGGCGCCGACCGACGCAAATTAGCGACGGTTCCTCCTTCGAGCGGACGCGACCGCGGCCCTCACCGCCGACCTGCGGTCGGCTGCCTCTCCCATCCTGGGAGAGGCGATCGGATCAGCGTAGTTTTTGCTGAGGTGCCAGAGCGCCGCTGGCGCGGGTCTTTCACAGGGAGGCGCGGCTTCGCCGCGCCGGCCCACCTCAGCAACCCTCCGGGGGGTCCTCGTAGGGGGGCAACGCCCCCCTGCGCTCACTTGCCGAGGAGCGGGCCGGCCCAGTCGACGAAGGGGCCGGGGAAGATGCCGAGCAGCAACACCGCGAACGCCGTGATGACGAGCGCCGCGCGCGTCGAGGCCGCGTCCGTGGGGGCGAGCGGCCGCAGGGGATCGCGGAAGTACATCGCCACGATGATGCGCAGGTAATAGAAGACACTGACCACGCTCGACAGCACGCCCACCACGACCAGCCAGTACAGCTGGGGCGATTCGAGCGCCGCCTTGAACAGGAAGAACTTGGCGAAGAAGCCACCGGTCGGCGGCACGCCGCCCAGCGACAGCATGAACACCGTCATGGCCAGCGCCACCGCCGGTCGCGACGTGCTCAACCCCGCCCAATCGTCGACGAACAAGCGCTCGTCCTGGCGGTTGCCGATCCAGGCGATGACGCCGAACGAGCCCAGCGTCGTGAACGTATAGCTGAGCAGATAGAACAGCACCGCCGGCTTCGCGCTGGCCGAGCCCAGGCCCATCGCGGCGACGCCGACGAGGATGTAGCCGGCGTGGCCGATGGACGAATACGCCAGCATGCGCTTCACGTTGTCCTGGCGAAGCGCGGCCAGATTCCCCAGCAGCATGGTGGCCGCCGACAGCACGACGACGATGTTGGCCCAGCCGGTGAAGTCGAACACCAGCAGCGGGTTGCCGAACGCCGTCTCGAGCACGCGCAGGATGGCGCCGAAGGCCGCCGCCTTCACGCCCGCCGCCATGAAGCCGGTGACCGGCGTGGGCGCGCCTTCGTACGCGTCGGGCGCCCACATGTGGAAGGGGACGGCCGCCACCTTGAAGAACAGGGCGATCAGGATGAAGTACTCGCCAAACAGGAAAACCGGCGACTTCGACGCCTCCGGGACCTTGGCCGCGATGGCGCTGTACGAGAGCGCTCCACCTGTCGTGCCGTACACCAGCGCCATGCCGTACACCAGGAACCCGGTCGCGAACGCGCCGATGAGGAAGTACTTCATCGCGCCCTCTGAGCTGCGCAGGTTGCGGCGCCAGCAGCCGGTCAACACGTAGGCCGCCAGCGACATCGTCTCGATGCCAATGAGCAGGGTCACGAAGCTGGCGGCGTGCGCCACCATCATCATGCCCGACGTGCCGAACAGCACCAGGGCATAGAACTCCCCGAACTCGAAGCCCTGCTCGCGCAGGTAGGGCGGGGCGAACAGCAACGTCAACAACGCCGCCACCAGGAACGTCCCGTCCAGGTACAGCGACATGCGATCGACGATCAGCATGCCCTGGAAGTGCGTCGTCGGCGTGGCGGCGTCGCTCCACTGCATGGCCAGGGCGACGAAGGCGGCGATGCAGCCCCCGATGCCCAGCCAGGCCAGGCCGCGCCGGCTGTCCGCCGTGGCGAACGTCTCGGCCAGCAGGACCACACAGCCCATGCCGATCATGATCAGCATCGGCAGATACGAGAACATTTGGCTGCTATCGAAGTTCATCGGGGTACCGAATCAGGGGTTGGCCGGAAACATGTGGGGAGGCGCCTCGGGGTTGACCTTGGCGTCCTTCAGGCGCGCCTGGAACGTGCTGATCAGCCCCTCGACCGACTTCTGGGAGCGGCTGAGGATCGGCTGCGGGTAGATGCCGGTGGCCAGCGCCGCCACGATGATGAACCCGAACACCCAGCGCTCGCGGCCGTGGATGTCGCGCACGTGGGGGTCGCGGTTCTCCGGCTTGTCGAGGGGGCCGAAGAAGATCCGCTGCATCATCGTCAGCAGGTACATCGCCGACAGGATGACCGCGCTGGCCGAGATGATGGTCAGCACACGCGCGCCCGGCAGGAAGACGCCCATGCCGGCGTGCGACCAGCCGATCGAGGCGGTGAAGGTGCCCAGCAAGATCAGGAACTCGCCCACGAAGCCGCACAAGCCGGGGAGCCCCACCGAGGCCAGCATGATGACGAGGAAACAGGCCGCGAACACCGGCACCTTCTTCCACAGTCCCCCGAAGTCATCGAGGTTGCGCGTGTGGCGGCGGTCGTAGAGCAGGCCGACGCCCAGGAACAGGCCGCCCGTCGAGATGCCGTGCGCCAGCATCTGGAAGATCGCGCCCTGCATGCCCATCTGGCTGAGCGAGAAGATCCCCAGCACGATGACGCCCATGTGCGAGACCGACGAATACGCCACCAGCTTCTTGGCGTCGTTCTGCACGTAGGCCATCAGCGCGCCGAACACGATGCCGATGACCGCCAGGACGGCGATGGTGGGCGCCATCGCCTCGGTGGCGAGCGGGAACATCGGCAGCGCGAAGCGCAGGAAGCCGTAGGTGCCGAACTTGAGGAGGACGCCCGCCAGGATGACCGAGCCGCCGGTGGGCGCCTCGACGTGGGCGTCAGGCAACCAGGTGTGGAACGGGAACAGCGGTACCTTGATGGCGAAGGCCAGCGCGAAGGCGAGGAAGCAGAGCAGCTGCGGCTCGAACGGCAGCGACAGCCGCGTCAGCGCCACGTAATCGAACGAGAACGTCCCGGTCGCAGCGTGGTACTGGGCGTACAGGTACAGGATGGCCACCAGCATCAGCAGCGACCCGATGAGGGTGTAGATGACGAACTTGATGCTGGCGTACAGGCGTCGCTCGCCGCCCCAGATCCCGATGATGAAGTACATCGGGATGAGCATCAGCTCCCAGAACACGTAGAAGACGAACATGTCGAGGGCCAGAAAAGCCCCGATCATGCCCGCCTCGAGGATCAGCATCGCCACCACGAAGTCGCGCACGCGGATGTTGCGCGTCCCGATCGCCTGCGGCGCCAGCAGGGTCACCGGCATCAAGAACGTGGTCAGCAGCACCAGCCACAGCGAGATGCCGTCGATGCCGAGGTGGAAGTGAATGCCCAGCCCCTCGACCCAGACCTTGTCGACCTCCATCTGGAAGCCGGCCTTGCTGGCATCGAAGTCCGACAGGATGAACAGCGAGGCCAGGAAGGTGATGATCGCGGTGCCCAGGCCGATGCCGCGGTGAATGGCCTCCTCTTCGCGCGGCACCAGCATGGTGAGCACGGCGCCCGCCAGCGGAAGCAGGGTGATCCAAGCGAGGACGCCCATCTTAGTTCTGCCCCCCGAGATCGATGCTGCTCTTGATGTGGCTTTCGGTGTGCCAGCGCGGGTCGGTCACGGTCACGCGAATGGTGTGGGTGCCGGCCCGGTCGTAGGTGTAACGCGCCTCGGGCGACGTCCCCGTCACCTCGGCCCGTCCGTCGTCGTCGAAGTCGAAGGCATAGGTCAGACCGCGCGGCGATTGGCGCCCGGCGCGGCTGGCGTCCACGGTCACGGTGGTCCCCGAGACGTTCACCTTCAGGTTCGAGGGGAGCGTGGGACGGGTGGCGAAAAACACCAGCGCCGCGGCGCCAATGGCGAACGCCGCCATGTAGCGCTGACCGTCACCCGCTTGCAGCGACCGGGTGATCCGCCCCAGCAGGTCGACGATGGCGGCCGTGCCGCCCACCAGCACTTGATCGATGAGGACGCGGTCGACGAAGCGGAACAGCAGCAGCGCCAGGTTGCGCAGGGGGCGAATGATCACCGCGCCGTAGAGCTCGTCGACCCGGAACTTGTCCTGCGCCAGCTTCACCAGCCCGGGGAACGCCGCCCCGAACTTCTTGGCCGGGTCTCGATAGCCGCCGCCGTAGAACGCCTTGGCCAGGAAGATGCCCGCCAGCGCCAGGCCGGTCGAGATCGCCATGAAGAGCATCTCGGTGTTGTGGGGAACCTCGAGCTCGGAACCAACGGAACTCTTCAGCCACTCGCCCAGCACGTTCCACTCGGGATGGCCGAAGAGGCCGCCGGGGACGCCCACCAGGCCGCCCAGTCCAGCGCCGATCGCCAGCACCACCAGCGGGCCGACCATGATCGAGGGGGACTCGTGGATGTGGTGCTGCGTCTCGTGATCGGCGCGCGAGGCGCCGGAGAACACCAGGAAGTAGAGGCGCGACATGTAGAAGGAGGTCCCCAGCGCCGCCAGCAGCAACATGGACCCGACCAGCGGCCCCACCCAGGCGAGACCGTCGCCGAACGCCTCGGTGGCGAACGCGCCGGCCACGATGGCGTCCTTGGAGAAGAAGCCCGAGAAGATCGGGACGCCGCTGATGGCCAGCCAGCACACCACGAACACGCCGTGGGTCCAGGGGGTCAGCTTGCGCAGGCCGCCCATCTTCGTGATGTCGCCCGACCCGCTCATGGCATGCATGATCGAGCCGGCGCACAGGAACAGCCCGGCCTTGAAGAAGGCGTGGGTGTACAGGTGGAACACGCCGCTCGAGAAGTTGCCCGTGCCGACGCCCACGAACATGAAGCCGAGCTGGCTGACCGTCGAGTAGGCCAGCACCTTCTTGAAGTCGTTCTGCGCGAAGCCGATGATCGCCGCGAACAGCGCGGTGGTGGCGCCGACGATCGCCACGATCGCCATCATGGCGGGGGCGAGCACGTAGAGGGCGTGCAGGCGCGCCACCATGTAGACGCCGGCGGTGACCATCGTCGCCGCGTGAATCAGCGCCGAGACCGGCGTGGGGCCGGCCATGGCGTCCGGCAACCAGACGTAAAGCGGAAGCTGCGCCGATTTGCCGGTGGCGCCGATGAACAGGCACAGGCCGACCCAGAACGCCATCGGCATGCCGTGGTAGTTCGCCGCCAGGGCGCCCCCCGCCGACGCCAGGGAACCAATCTCCGAGAAGCGAAGCGTCCCGGTGGCCTGGAACAGCAGGAACATACCGATCAGGAAGCCGAAGTCACCGATGCGGTTGGTGATGAACGCCTTCTTGCCCGCGTTCGCGTTCGCCGTCTCGGAGTACCAGAAGCCGATGAGCAGGTAGCTGCACAGGCCGACGCCCTCCCAGCCCACGAACATGACCGGCATGCTGTCGCCCAGGACGAGCACCAGCATCGAGCCGCAGAACAGGTTCAGGTAGGCGAAGAAGCGCGCGTAGTCCGGGTCGTGCTCCATGTACCCGGCGGCGTACAGATGAATCAGGAAGCCGATGAACGTGATGATCAGGCACAGCAGCCCCGACAGCGCGTCCATGCGGAACGCCAGGTCGACCGACAGGTTGCCGGCCGCCATCCACTTCCACACCACGTCGCGCAGACCGCCCTCCTCGGCGACCGCGGGCAACACCTGGAAGAAGGCCGTGAAGGCCAGGAAGGCGGCGCCGCCGATGGCCCCGGCGGCGATGGCGACGACGGTGCCGCGCTTGAAGCGACGGCCGAACAGGATCAGGATCGCCGCGCCCAGGAACGGCAGCAGCGGAATCAGACGCAGGTTGAAGGACTCGGCGGCGTTCATCGTCGTTCAGCGCTTCATCAGGGACGCTTCGTCCAGGTTGATGGTCTGGCGAGCCCGGAACAGGCTGACCAGGATCGCCAGGCCCACGGCCGCCTCGGCCGCCGCCAGCGCGATGATGA
This sequence comes from Polyangia bacterium, assembly GCA_036500205.1. Lineage (GTDB taxonomy): Bacteria > Myxococcota_A > Polyangia > Fen-1088 > Fen-1088 > DASYCK01. The sequence goes on from DASYCK010000247.1 coordinate 12,125, forward strand.
GGAACGCGAAGGCGTGCCCCTTCTCGTCACCGAGCGTGCGCGCGAACGTCAACATGGCCAGGTTGCCCGCGTTCAGCTGCAGCTCGATGCCCATGAGGACGATCAAGGCGTTGCGGCGCAGCAGCACGCCCGCCGTGCCGATCACGAACAGCATGAACGAAAGGACCAGATAGTAGAAGCCCGGAACCATCAGTGGTGCCCTCCCCCGGCGGCCTGCGCGTCATCGTGCTCACCGTCGTCGAGGGGCTCGGCCGGCTCGGGATAGTCGGCGCCGCTCAGGTGGGCGATGGCGATGCGCTTCTCGGCGGCGTCGACCGCGGCCTTTTCCTTGCTCTGCGAGCGGGAGATCGTCACGCCGCCGACCACGGCGACCAGCAGCAGGACCGAGATCGACTCGAACGGAAAGATGAAGTCGCGGAACAACACGTTGCCGATCGAGGCGACCGTGCCGAACGTCTCGGGGATCGGCGTGGGCGCCGGGACGACGTCGGGGATGACCACCTGACAGAACACCAGCAGCAGGTACCCCCCCGCCACCACGCCCAGCACCCGGGTGGGCAGACCGCGCAGGGAGATCAGCGTGCTCTCCTCGCGGTTCAGGATCATGACGACGAAGATGAACAACACCATGATGGCGCCCGCGTATACCAGCACCTGCAGGACGGCCAGGAAGTGCGCCGACAGCGTGGCGTAGAGCGCGGCCAGACCGAAGAACGTCGCCACCAGGCTCATCACCGCCGTGACCGGATTGCGCCGGGTCATGCAGAAGATGGACATGCCGATGACGGCGATCGACAGCAGCAGGAACAGCGCCCCTTCGCCGGAGGCGAGAGGAGCGAGCAGGCTGCCGGGCGCCGCCGCGTCCTGCACTAGGCCACCGTCCTGAGCTTGCCGAGCTTGGCTTCGAAGTCGGCGCGGAACTTGGTGAGGAATCCCATCATCGGCCACGCGGCCGCTTCGCCGAGCGCGCAGATGGTGTTGCCGGCGATGCCGTTCGCCACGGTGCCCAGCAGGTCGAGGTCGCCCGCCTGACCATCACCGGCGGCCAGGCGCGTGCAGACGCGGGCCAACCAGCCGCTGCCTTCGCGGCAGGGGGTGCACTGGCCGCACGACTCATGGGCGTAGAAGCGCATGATGCGGGCGCACAGCGCCACCACGTCGGTCTGGTCGTCGAACACGACCACGCCACCCGAGCCAGCCATCGTCTTCAAGCGACGGCCGTTCCCCATGTCGAAGGGGCGGCCGGGCTGGATCTCGACGTCCTTGATGCGCGGGTCGCTCGTCAGCGCGTCGAACTCGATGGGGACGTCCAGCTCGCTGTCGTCGAGCGGGGGCATCGACGTGCCGCCGGGGATGAGCCCCTTGATCTTGCGACCGTTCGGGATCCCCCCGCAGACGTCGAACACCAGCTCCCGGAACGTGACGCCGATGGGCAGCTCGAACACGCCCGGCTTCATCACGTGCCCCGACACGCACACGATGCGGGTGCCGCCCGACTTGCCGATGCCCAGGCCGGCGAACCACTCGCCACCCTTGTCGATGATGGCCGGGATGTTCATCAGCGTCTCGACGTTGTTGACGACGGTCGCCTGCTGGAACAGCCCCTTCACCGCCGGGAACGGCGGCTTGAGGCGCGGCCAGCCGCGCTTCCCCTCGAGCGAATTCAGCAGCCCTGTCTCTTCACCACAGATGTAGGCGCCGGCGCCCCGATGAAGGGTGATGTCGATGCGGCAGGTGCCCCCGCCCGGAACGGCCTGATCGGTGCCCAGCAGCCCGGCGGCGTAGGCCTCGTCGATGGCGCCCTGGAGGATCTTCGCCTCGCGCATCATCTCGCCGCGGATATAGATGTAGGCGCGCTGGCAGCGGATGGCGTACGACGCGATCGCCATCCCCTCGATCAGCAGGTGCGGATCGTAGGCCAGCAGCTCGCGGTCCTTGCAGGTGCCCGGCTCGGACTCGTCGGCGTTGACGACCAGGTAGACCGTGCGGGCCTCCTTGGGGACGAACGACCACTTCAGCCCGGTGGGGAAGCCCGCGCCCCCGCGACCGCGCAGCAGCGACTTCTTGACCTCGTCCACGATCGCCGTGGGGGTCATGGTGAGCGACTTCTTGAACGCCTCCCACCCGCCTCGGGCCCGGTACGTGGCGAGCTTGTGCCCGTCGGGAACCCCGAAGTTCTTGGTGACGATTTTGACGCCCTTGGCTTCTTCCTTGGCTACTTCCCAGCCCATGTTCGCGCCTCTCAGAACTTCCGTTCGGGGCCAAGTCCCATGTTCGTCTTCGCCGGGTCGCCTGCTGGCGTCTGACGAGCCCGCTCCTGCCAACGCTTGCGGAGATCCTCGAGGATCGTGTCCACCTTTTGTGGTGTGAGATCCAGGTGATAGCGGTCGCCGCAGATCATCATGGGGGCGTTCGCGCAGGCAGCCAGACACTCTTCCTCGACCAGATGGAAGCAGCCATCCGGCGTGCTCTCGCCCGCCTTGATGCCCAGCTTTCCTTCAATATGGTGGAGGATCTCGTAGCCCCCGCGCAGCATGCACGACACGTTGGTGCACACCATCAGCTCGTTCCGGCCCCCCTTCTCGCGATGGAACATCGTGTAGAAGGTGATGACACCGAAGACGTGCGCGGCAGGCAGCTGCAGCGTATCGGCCACCAGGTTCAGGGCCTCGTCCGGCAGATAGCCGAACTCGTCCTGGGCCAGGTGGAGCACAGGCAATAGTGCCGCCTGCTTGGTGGGGTACTGGGTCAGCAGGCGTTCGATGTGTTGCTTCGCCTGCGCGGAAAATTCGAGCGCCATGGGGTTTAAGCCGCCGGAACCCTAGGAGAAACAAAACGGTGTGTCAACCGTCGAATGCACCGACGGGAACGGAGCCCGGCCAACCCCTTTCGCTCATTCACTTTGCGGAGGGATCGGACCGGCTGACGGGGTCCGATCCTACCCGAAGGTCCAGTCCTACTCGACTGGCCTCGCTGTCCGCTTCTCTTGGCGTCCATTCGATGGTCTCCCGGAGCTTCTCTCCGGAGACACCGAAGGAGAGAGGAAACACCCAGGTCCGGCGCTTTCGCCTGGCAGCGCCCGGCCCTCCGCACGCCCCGTACTCCCGAGAAAAGTAGGCTTCGGCGATGGCTCGGGCCTCACTCGAATCGATCCCGTTCGACGAGTCGACGGTCGAAAGCGTGACTGGTGTTTCCTTGACCGACTGCGCGGGCGTCACCGCGCTCCCCTGCGACGAATCAGCTCGAGCGCGCGCGCCGTCAATTGGCGTCGAGAGCAGGAGTCCGCAAATAACGAGTGGCTTCGCCTTCACCATGGCGCCGTCCAACGATACCGCCGGTCAGAGGGGGCGCAAAGCACCGTGGAATTCAATGGCCACCGCCACGTCGTAGGATGGGTGCATGGAGCGACACGAGCCGGTCATCCTTCCCATCGACAGCGCCGCCTTGAACGCGTTCCTCGGCTACCTCGAAGACCAGCTGAACGACAATGGTCGGAACGGCACGCCGCTGTTCCAGCCGCAATCCCGCCAGGAAACGGGGATGGACGCCGAGAAAGCCGCTCTATTTCACGCGGGGCTCGATACGCCCATCGGGCAGGCACGATGGCGTCGCGCATGGGGCGCCTTCGATCCCAGGGGCCTGATCATCGGACACATCGATCTTCGCGCACACGCCGATTCCTGCACTGCGCATCGAGCGCTCCTCGGGATGGGCGTTCATCGAGACCATCGCGGCCGCGGCCTTGGGCGGAGCCTCATCGAGTTCGTCATCGGGTGGGCCTTGCGCAGCACGGCCCTCGACTGGATCGACCTGGATTTACTCGCCGGCAACGTGCCCGCTGAACGCCTCTACCGGAGCGCCGGCTTCGAGGAGGTGGGGGCGATCCCGGACATGTTCCGCATCGACGGTCAATCGGTCCGAAGGGTTCTCATGTCGAAGCGGCTCCGCTCATGAAGAATGGGACGCGTTCACTGACCGGCCGGCGGTTGCCACAGTTCGACCTTGTTTCCCTCGGGGTCGATGACCCAGGCGAACTTGCCGTACTCCGAGTCATCGATCTTGTCGAGGACGTTGCAGCCTTCCGCTCTGAGCGCCGCGACCAAGACGAGGAGGTCCTCGACCCGGTAGTTGATCATGAACGAGGCGGTGCTCGGAGCGAACTGGTCGCTGTCCTGCGCGCCGATGGACCAGACCGTCGTTCCGGCCGGCGGCTTGCCATTCGCGTCGGCCCAGCTGAAGGCCGTCCCGCCCCACGCCTGGACATCGATGCCCAGATGACGCTGGTACCAAGCCCGCAGCGCGGCTGAATCCTTCGCCTTGAAAAAGATGCCGCCGATGCCAGTGACTCGCTTCACGTGAACCTCCAATGGTTTCCAACGATACCGCACCTGCCGACTGGGTTGACGGATTGGTATGCTGAGCGAGCCATGGAAGATCTCTCGCCCGAGGTTCTGGCCACCGTCGTCGCCGAGACGTTCGGAGACGCGCACGGCGCCATCATCGATACGGCGATGCGAGAAGACCTCGCTCGTCGGGTGGAGCGCGCGTTGCGCGAGGCCTTCGTCAGCGCCCGCCAGGCCGCCGCCGCGCTCTGCCTGAACCGCCAGTCTCTCTGGGCGGCCACCGAGGCCCGCCCCTCCAGCCCCGAGCACCTCCGGGCCGAAGCGCGCGGTCGCGCGAACGAGGCCGCCTACCTGGCCGATGCGATCCGGTCGCTTCCGTGACCGCGTCCGTTTCTCGCCTCAGTCACGGGGCATGGAGACCGTCAACGCACGGACATCGGCGGCGACCTCGGCTAGGTCGTCGTCGAGCTGGTGATTGCGACCCTGCAGCCGATGCACGATCGCGCCGGGGATCGCTTTTTCGTAGAGCTCGACATGGGCGAACGGCGCCGTGTCGTCCTCGCTGCCGTGATAGAGGTAGATCGGCGTTCTGGGAGGCAGTCGCGCGCCGAGGTTGGCCGTCGGCTTGATTTCGTCACTGGGCCAGCCGCCCGGGCCAACGAAAGGCGCTGCGATGAGAAATATGCCGGCAAGCGTCTGCTTGGGAGGCGACTCCGCCAGAGCGTTGATCAAGATCGTCCCTCCCATCGAGTGGCCCATCAGGATCGCGCCAGGGTCGAGGGCGGCGAACTCCTCCGCGAGCGCGGCCTTCCACAGCGTGTAGCTGGGAGCCGCCTCGCTCGGCATGCGTGGGTAGCGGACGTCGTAGGAGCGCCCGAGTTCGCGCCTCAAGCTGTCGACGAGCCTGTCGTCCCATTCATCATGGACGCCGGCACCTCCGCCTTGAATGAACAGGATCTGCTTCTTCATGGTCGCGCTTCGATCGCCGAGCCGCGTCCTACGCCTTTCGTACTGGGTAGCGCAGATGGGTAACGCCGACACCCTGGATCCGCAATCCTCCTGTGGTGCCACCCAGTCTGCCCAACGTGCCTCTGTTGGGCGGCGAACAGGGCCTCACCGCGCCAGATGCGAGCTCAATCGTCGAAACAGCTCCACCGAAGCGTCGATCTCTGACTTTCGAATGGAGACGCTCTCGACGTTGATGCCGATTGGCAAGCGCTTTTCGCGAGCATAGTCCTGCACGTCGGTGAATACCCTTTCGCACAGGTCGACGGAGCGCTCCAGCGTGTCGGCCGAATGGCGGAGTTCGTTCTCGAGCCAGCGCGGGAAGGCGATGCCAAGCCACTTCATGAACTCGAGCGTGCGCACGGAGCCACACGGCGAGAACGTGAGCACGACGGGGACGGGCGAGCGGCCGGACGCTCGCAACGACAATGCGTAGTCGGACAACAACGATTTCGTGGAGCTGGCATCGTACACGGACTGGGTGATGAAGAAGCGACAGCCCTGGTCTTGCTTGGCGAGCATCCGATGGTGCTCGTCCTCCTTCGCGACGTGTCGCTCCGCAATGGCGATGCCGCCAAGGACCAGGTTGGAAGCAGCGCGCGCGAGCGCATAGGCCTCGGTCAGCGACAAACCCGGATGGTGTGATCGGCCACGTGGGGCGCCGACGAACACGCTGATGTGCCGGCCGGACCTCGACCGCACGCCGTCGGTCCAGCTCGAAAACGCCTCGCGCCGCTGCGCGCCCACGCATCGGTACACGATCTTCGGAATCGCGAGCTCGGCGAGCGCGTCGCGTGCGTAGACCTCGGGATCGACCGTGGGTAGAAAGGGGAACGGGCGTTCCTGGCCGGCGCGTCCCGGCTCGTCCTGAATGTCGTAGACAACCAAGCCGTCAGGCGCGAGCAGACGAAGTCGGTCTACCTGCTCACCTGCGATGTCGCGCAACCGATCGGCGGTCGATGCGAGCTTTGGCGGCGCGATTCCGTAGAGACGAATCCCGGCGAGCCCATCGTCCAGTTTTTCAAACAGCGTACTCAAGGGGACATATCTCCGCGTCGACATGCTCATTCGAACGAACGACTCGCCCAACGATACAGCCGTTCAGCGACAGGCGCGAGAGGGATGCGCGCCACGCGACCGACCCGCCTTTCCGTCCGTCTACGACGGCTGGCGAGGTTCGTCCCCTCAGCGGCACCTTCTGGACGCCCCCGCAGTCTTCATACTCCTGCCCCCAGTAAGCTATCCTGCGCATTCGTACTCGAGTCGTGCCAGGCCGTCGTCTCTCGAGCCGACGGCGGCGATCACCGGGTGAGCCATCATGACTTGGACGAATGATGCAGCCTCCGCCGGCCGAGTGCACCAGCAATCACCGTCGCCGATCGCCACAAGAGCCTCCGACGGTGGGAACCGATATGTGAGATGGAGTTGCCAGATCTCGTCGTCTTCACCCGTTCCCCGGATCAACTGCCGAGTGATGCCGACCTCGAACGTCGGGCCGTCGCCCCAGTCGTACGTCCCCCACTGAAACAGCAGCATGTCGCCATCCGATTCAAGATCGACGTCATCGACCCGAACGTCGTTATAAAACGATGCCATCTTCTCGATTCCCGCGCGGGGTGTGTTGGGTGTGTACTCGTCACCCGCTCGACGGAGATACTGCTTGAGCTCCCTTAGCGCCTTCCTCGACTTCATGCCCGTCCGACCAACGATACCGGACTTCAGCGGCGGTTAGTGCCGCGTCCTTTCATTCTTGGCTTTTATGTCGCGACTCCAGGTCTCGTAGGCCTTGCGCCAATCCGATTCGGAACCGATCAGCTCCGCCGTGTTCAGAATCGCATCAATCTCATCCTGAAGCATCGTCACCTGCCGCGCCTCGGGCCGGACATCGTCGTGGCGACACTGGCCTTCCGATTGTCGCCTAGATCAAACCTTAGAAAGGTCCAGGGCGCGTCCGTGTACGCCATGCAGTCGCAGCAGTTGATCGAGATTTCGGAAGGCGATACTGCTGAGCCTTCGAGCGAACCGCTTGCACGACCTTGGGCGAGATGCACTTCCTCACGAATCCATTTCTGCGACGTGACGTACCAGCCAGGCCGGCGCGGGCTCGTCCGAGCGTGGGCGGTGGCAGGCACCCGTACCAAGGATCAAGGTGCAGACAAGGATTCGAGCAAGCATCCCGATTCTGACATCCCAGGCTCATTCCGGTTCCGTCCATCTAACGATGTTCAGTGCACGCATCCCAGATAGACGGCGGTGTCCTTGACGTAGGCGTCGGCATACTTCGCCTTCGCCTTTTGCAACGCGTTCCGCACCTCGTCTGCCCCGGTCGAGCCATTCGCGAGGACGACGATGTAGAGGCCCTTCTTGAAGCCCTTGTAGCCGGTGGAGTACTCCACGCTGACGTAGACGCCGTCGTCGAAGCGACCGCGCGGCGCGTAGCAGGGAAACTCCCCGAAATCCCCGATGCATTGGCTCCTGGAGAAGGTGAGACCGAGCTTCGAGCTTCGCGCGAGCCCCCGGAGGTCCAATTTCACGTTCAGGTCGCGCGCCGCCACGTCGGCGAACGAACGCGCGTCTCGATAGCTGCTCGTCGATTTCAAGATGACGAACGACTTCGTCACCCACGCATCTGAATCCGGTTCGTCGCCTCGGATCGGTTCAGGCGCGGGGGCCGCGACCACCCTCATCATCAAGACGAACGGAACCAGAACGGCGATCCCCATGCCTGCCCCTACCGGAACGCCTCCTGCAGCGCGTTCAGCTTCGCGCTGCCCGGGCACAGCCTCTCGAACGGCACGCGCGTCAGCGGCACGTCGGTCGTGCCGCTCATCTCGTGCATGTCGACCGACTTCGGCTCCAGGTACAGCAGCCCCGTCGCCACCTCCCCCTTGCCGTGCAGGTCCTGCAGGTACGCGCTGACCTTCTGGCGGTTCGACGGGTCGTAGTCGGGGGCCACCTTGCTCAGGCGCACGGTGCTGCCGTCGTGCAGGGTCACCGACGTCGTCGTCCCCTCCGGGTAGGACACGGTGATCTCGTCGGCCTTGGGGACGAAGTCGGCCTGCAGCAGCTGCAGCAGGTGCTTGCGCGTGTACAGGTAGCTCTTCGTCGACCCCTCGTGGTCGTTGAAGGTCACGCACGGCGAGATGACATCGATCAGCGCGAACCCCCCGTGGGCGATGGCCGCCATCAGCAGCGGCACCAGCTGCGCCTTGTCGCCCGAGAAGCTGCGCGCCACGAAGGTCGCGCCCAGGCTCAGCGCCAGCATCACCGGATCGATGGGGCTCTGGCGGTTCGCCTCGCCGCGCTTGCTCTTGGTCCCCACGTCGGCCGACGCCGAGAACTGCCCCTTGGTCAGGCCGTACACGCCGTTGTTCTCCAGCACGTACAGCATGTTCACGTTGCGGCGGATGGCGTGGGCCAGCTGCCCGATGCCGATCGACAAGGAATCGCCGTCGCCCGAGATGCCGATGTAGCGCAGCTCGCGGTTGGCCGCGTTCGCGCCGGTGGCGATGGCGGGCATGCGCCCATGCGCCGAGTTGAAGCCATGCGCGCCGCTGACGAAGTAGGTGGGCGTCTTCGACGAGCAGCCGATCCCCGACAGCTTCGCGATCATGTGCGGCGGCGTGTCCAGCTCGTAGAACGCCCGCACCACGGCCGCCGTCACCGAATCGTGGCCGCACCCCGCGCACAGGGTCGACATCGCCCCCTCGTAGTCGTGCATGGTCAGGCCCAGCTTGTTGGCCCGGCCGCGCAGGTGAATCGGGGACGGCTTCTTGATTGACGCCATGGCTACTTCCCCGCCTGTTCTTGCCCGGTGATCGAGTCGACGACGTGCCGGCTGCTCAGCGGAAAGCCGCCGTAGACCAGCACCGACCGCAGCTTGTCCTTGCTGACGGGCGTCTCCAGGATGAGCAGGCTCTTCAGCTGCGCGTCGCGGTTCTGCTCGACCACGTAGATGCGCTCGTGCGATTCGAGGAACTCCTCCACCACCACGCCGAACGGGAATCCCCGCACGCGCAGGAAGTCGACCGCCGTCCCCGTCCCCGCCAGCACGTCGGCCGCCTCGCGCACCGCCGGATCGCAGCCGCCGAGCGAGATGATCCCGAGCTTCGCGCCAGGCTGCGTCCGCACCACCGGCGCCGGCACCGCCAGCGCCGCCGCCGCGTGCTTCCTGGCCAGGCGGTCCATCACCTCCTGGTACTCGTCGGGGATCTCGGTGTAGCCGCCCAGCTTGTTGTGGCCCGAGCCGCGCGTGAAGAACGCCCCCTTGGCGCTGGTCCCCGGCAACGTCCGCGCCGCCACGTGGTCCGCGTTCTCGGGCGAATAGCGAAAGAACTTCCCCGCGCTCTCCAGCTCGGCCGCGCTCAGCACGCGCCCGCGGTCGGGGCGATAGGCATCGTCCCACTTCAAGCGCGGGCAGACCCAGTCGTTCATGCCGATGTCGAGATCCGACATCAGGAACACCGGCGTCTGGAAGCGCTCGGCCAGATCGAACGCCGCCACCGCCAGGGTGAAGCATTCGTCCGGGCTGGCCGGGAACAGCAGGATGTGCTTGGTGTCGCCGTGCGACGCGTAGGCGCAGGCCAGGATGTCCCCCTGCTGCGTGCGGGTGGGCATCCCCGTCGACGGCCCCGTTCGCTGCACGTCCACGATGACCGCCGGGATCTCCGCGTAGTACGCCAGGCCGATCAGCTCGCCCATCAGCGAGATGCCCGGCCCCGACGTCGACGTGAAGGCGCGCGCACCGTTCCAGTTGGCGCCGATGACCATGCCGATGGCCGCCAGCTCGTCCTCGGCCTGCACGATGCAGTAGTTGTTCTGCTTCGTCTCGGGGTCCTTGCGAAACTTCTCGCAGAACCCCTTGAAGGCATCCATCACCGACGTCGACGGCGTGATGGGGTACCAGGCCGCCACCGTCGCCCCCGCGTACACGCAGCCGAGCGCCGTGGCGGTGTTGCCATCGATGAGGATGCGGTCGTCGGTGGCGTGCATCTTCTCGAGGCGGATGGGCAGCGGACAGTCGAGGTTGTCGCGCGCGTAGTCGAAGCCGCACTTCAGCGCGCGGTGGTTCGACTCCATCAGCGCCTTCTTCTTGCCGAACTTCTCCTCCAGCATCTGGTCGACGATGGCGGTGTCGATGTCCAGCAGCGCCATCAGCGCGCCCAGGTAGGCGATGTTCTTCATGAGGATGCGCTCGCGCGTGGCCCCGAAGATCTCGTTGCACATCCTCGCCAGCGGTACGCCCAGGAACGTCACGTCGGGACGGTCCAGGCTGGCGTCGAGCGGCCAGGTCGAGTCGTACAGCAGATAGCCGCCCGACCGCACCTCCTTGACGTCGCGGGCGTAGGTCTCGGCGTTCATCGCCACCACCAGGTCGTAGTCGAGGGCGCGGGCCACGTGGCCGCTCTTGTTGACGCGCACCTCGTACCAGGTGGGAAGCCCCTGGATGTTCGAGGGGAACAGGTTCTTCCCCGATACCGGGATCCCCATGCGAAAGATCGCCTGCATCAGCAGGCTGTTCGCGCTGGCCGACCCCGTCCCGTTGACGTTGGCCAGCTTGAGGGCGAAGTCGTTAACCTTGAGGAGCTGCTGCTGGTGCACGTTCTTTGCTTTTCTCTTTGCTCATCCCCGCCAGTGGAATCAGGACCTCGAACTTCTCCATGTCCCAGGCGGCCGTGGGACAGCGCTCGGCGCACAGGCCGCAGTGCACGCAGACGTCCTCGTCCTTCACCATGACCCGCCCCGTCTGCGGCAGCGCCCCCGACACGTACAGCGCCTGCGTCTGGTTCGTCGCCGGCGCCGTCAGTCGCCCGCGCAAGGTCGCCTCGTCGTCCGCGGGGGGCGTGATGGTCAGGCAGGTGACGGGGCAGATGTCGATGCAGGCGTCGCACTCGATGCACAGGCTGTCGCGGAACACCGTCTGCACGTCGCAGTTCAGGCAGCGTTGCACCTCGCGCGCCGTCTGCTCGGGGTCGAAGCCCAGCTCGACCTCCAGGCTCAGCTGCTTGAAGCGCTCGCGCAGATCGACGTGCTTCATCTTGGCGCGATGGGCCGGGTTGTAGTCGTTGTGGTAGCTCCACTCGTACATCCCCATCTTCTGGGTGACGAGGTTCATCCCGGCGGCGGGCCGATCGGTCACCGCCCCGCCCTGGCAGTGGCGATCGATCGAGATGGCCGCCTCATGCCCGTGCGCCACCGCCCAGATGATGTTCTTCGGTCCCCAGGCGGCGTCGCCGCCGAAGAACACGCCCGGCCGCGTCGCCTGCATCGTCACCTTGTCGACGAGGGGCATGCCGGACTTGTCGAAGGTGATGCCGATGTCGCGCTCGATCCAGGGGAAGGCGTTCTCCTGACCGATGGCCAGGATGACGTCATCCGCGGGCAGGAACACCGTCTCGATGACCGTCGACACCGCGTTCCCCTTGGCGTCGTCCTTCCATTCCAGCCGCTCGAACTCCATCCCCTTCAGCTTGCCGCCCTCCACCACGAAGCGCTTCGGCGCGTGGTTGACGACGATCTGCACCTGCTCCTCCTCGGCGTCGTCCAGCTCCCAGGGCGACGCCTTGAAGAACTGGCGGGGGCGACGGGCCATCACCTTGATGTCGGTGCCGCCCAGCCGGCGCGAGGTGCGGCAGCAGTCCATGGCGGTGTTGCCGACGCCGATGATCAGGACCTTCTCGCCGATCGTCTTGATGTGGTCGAAGGCGACGCTCTCCAGCCAGTCGATGCCGATGTGGATGCGGTCGCCCGCCTCGTGACGGCCGGGGAGCTCGAGATCCTTGCCGCGCGGCGCGCCCGTCCCCACGAAGACGGCGTCGTAGCCGCCTGCTTCTTCGAGCAGCGCCTTCATGCTGCCGATCGGGGCGCCATAACGGATGTCGACGCCCATGTTCAGGATCATGTCGATCTCTTCGTCCAGCACCTTCTGGGGCAGCCGGAACGAAGGGACGTTGCTGCGCATCAGGCCCCCCGGCTGGGCGTTCTTCTCGAACATCGTCACCCGGTAACCGAGCGGCGCCAGATCGTTGGCCACCGTCAACGAGGCGGGCCCCGCGCCGATGCAGGCGACCCGCTTGCCGTTGCCGGTCGCCGGCGCCTTGGGCAGGCGATCGCTGATGTCGTCGCGGTGATCGGCGGCCACCCGCTTCAGCCGGCAGATCGCCACCGGCTGCTCGTCGACCCGCGCGCGGCGGCAGGCCGGCTCGCACGGGCGATCGCAGGTGCGCCCCAGGATTCCCGGGAAGACGTTCGATTGCCGGTTGACGAGGTAAGCGTCCGAGAAGCGCCCCTGCGCGATCAGACGGATGTACTCGGGCACGTTCGTGTGGGCGGGACACGCCCACTGACAATCGACCACCTTGTGGAAGTAGTCGGGATCGCGAATATCCGTCGGCTTCAAGGAGGGGGGCTCCCAGTCCAATCCCTAGTCGACGAAGCCGACAATGGCAAGGAACAGGCACATTGCGGCCAGCTCATTCCCGGACGGCGACGACCTTGGTTCCGGCGATTCGATCATGAAGGCAGCGGCGATCCTTGGCGAAGACCATCAGCACGTCGACCGTGATCAAAATCCCCACGACGGGGACGACGCGCGCCAGATGGCCGAACAACCACACGAGAAAGGTCCGCCAGACGATGACGCTGGCGAAACCGGCCCGCGACCCGTCGAGCATCACGATGCGCGTCTTGACGACGATCTTTCCGATCGACTGCCCGCGCGTGGCAATCAGGGACCACTGAACGGCGAGCAGGGCCACGGTCAGGACCGCCGCTACGACGCCCCACTTCCCGGCGTTCGTGAAGATGAAGAACGGGTTCTTGAAGGTCACGCCCGTTTGCGCCGTCGCCGCCGCCGTCGTGCCCAGGTACCCCGGCATGTTGGCCACGACGGCGAACAGCCCATCGATCATCGCCGCGCCCAGCCGCTGCCAGCGGCTGGCGAGCTAGCCGTCCAGCGACGACGCGGGATCGACGGTATCCCCATCGTCCCTGGGCGGTGCGTACGGATCGAACGAACGACTCGGGTCCATGGCTCCTCCGGCCGGTCGACCAGTCCCGCCTCTGTCATCGATGGTGGGGCTCGCCCAGGGGGCCTGTCAATCGGGCGCGAACGTGGCCTCGGTCAGCGCGGCTAGAACTGGCAGCCGACGCGCGCGGCCGAGATGGCGATGTCGTCGAACCAGGTGGTGATGCTGCCGGCGGGGTAACCGCTGCCGAACGAGAAGTTCGTGATGTTCGGCTTCCAGGCGGGCATGTCGCGCATCCAGCGGTCGTCGATGCCGCTGGTCGCGGTCGAGTCGAGGAGCATCTGCGGGGACTCGGTGCCGTCCATCCACGCGCGCATCACCGGCGCGCTGCCGTCGATCTCGAACTCGAAGCAGTGCCATTCGTTGGCGGGCGGGCTGAGGCTCATGGCGGCGGCGTTGTAGTCGGGCAGGATGCTATCGGTCGTATCGTAGTTCCAGATCATGCCGCCGTTCTGCGCGCCCACGCGCAGCTGCCCCATCTTCGTTTTGTCGGCGAGCATCAGGTAAGTGACGTGTCCCGACGGCTGCGGCATGTCGAACTTCATGTTCATGCGCATGAAGAAGTGCAGCGGCACCGTCGCGAACAGCCCAGGCTTCGCGTCGATCTTGATGTAACCGCCGCTCACCTTGGCCGCCTTGCCCGAGCCGTGGGCGCCGGCGGTGACAATCTCGGCCTTGCCCGCGGCGGCACCCATGCTGGTGTCGATGACCCACTTGGCTGCGTCCAGCGTCGTCGAGGATTCGAAGTCGTCACAGATGATGCAGCCCGCGCCCGAGCTGCCGGCGCTGCCATTCGCGCCACCGCTGGCCGTGGCGCCGCCCGCCGCCACGCCGCCGGTTCCCGTCGAACCACCGGCCGTCGAGCGACCACCCGTGGATACCGCGCCACCCGTCGCCGACTGACCGCCGCTGCCGGAGCCCCCCGAGCCGCTGATGCCGCCGCTGCCAGCGCCACCCGTCGCCGCGCCGCCGCTGCCCGGGGAGGTGGCGCCGCCCGTCGCGCTCGCGCCGCCGCTCGCCGTCGCGCCACCGCTGGAGGTCGCGCCGCCGGTACTGGTCTTGCCGCCCGTGCCGTTCGCGCCGCCGGTCCCGTTCGCGCCACCGCTGGCTGTCGAGCCGCCGCTCCCAGCGTTGCCGCTCGCGCCGCCGCCGCACGCACCGAGACCGAGAGCCCCCGCGACCGTCAGCGAGGCGAACGCGAGCACGCAAGAAATCCGAGGGAATGACATTGCCGGCATTACAGCGGGCGGCCTCCAGGTGAGAACACGCTTTTCAGCCCTTTTCCAGCCCTTCCTTTTTCAACCCATTTTTCAACCCCTCCCACGTTGATGTTTCCGAGGTCGGTGCGGGACCGGGAAGACGAGCGTCAGACTGAATAGATGAACAGGTACATCTTCCGACCCCACCCACGTTGATTCTTGGGCAACCATGAGCCCGGACTTCCGAAGAGCGAGGATGTCGATTGCTCGCGAAGTTCTCCCGGGACGCACGTACATGATCACGCGACGCTGTACGCAACGACAGTTCTTGATGCGCCCAGACCGCGCGACGGACAATGCGTTCGTCTATTGCCTCTCCGTCGCTGCTACCCGACATCAGGTGAAGGTCCTCTTCACGGTGGCGATGAGCAACCACCATCACACCGGTATCCACGATCCCCACGGAAACTATCCCGCGTTCATC
This sequence comes from Polyangia bacterium, assembly GCA_036500205.1. Classification (GTDB taxonomy): domain Bacteria; phylum Myxococcota_A; class Polyangia; order Fen-1088; family Fen-1088; genus DASYCK01. The sequence continues at coordinate 27,183 of DASYCK010000247.1, forward strand.
GAGCACTTCCACAAGCTCTTCGCCAAGTGTCAGAACGCGCTTCGCGGGCGATGGGAAAATTTCTGGTCCTCCGAGCAGACCAGCGTCGTTCGCCTGGTCGACACGGACGACATCCTGAACAAGCTGATCTACGCGGTGACGAATCCGGTCAAGGATGGATTGGTCGACAAAGCGCACCACTGGCCCGGAGTCACGTCGCTCGATTCGGCGCTACATGGCAAAGCCCTGTTCGCCCGACGTCCAAAGCACTTCTTCCGCGACGAGGGGCCAATGCCCGAGACCGCGACGCTGGAATTTTCCCGCCCGCCAGGTTTCGAGCAACTGTCGCCGAAAGAGTTCGCTCAGTTGGTGTCGGAGCGAGTACGCCTCGTGGAAGAGAACATGGGCGCCGAGCGGTGCCGCACCGGTGACGCGGTCGTCGGGCGCCGGGCGGTTCTTGCTCAGAAGCCGACCGACCGACCGGGTAGCCGCGAGCGACGTCGTGAGTTGAACCCTCTGGTCGCTGCCAGCAGCAAGTGGAGCCGGATCGAGGCTCTGATGCGCAGTCGGGCCTTTCGCGACGCGTACATCGCCGCACGAACGGCCTTCGCAGCCGGTGTTCGCGACGTCGTCTTCCCGGCCGGCACTTACTGGCTGCGCCGTTTCACGCGCGCCATCTGCGAACCTTTTCCCGAATCGGCCTGACTGCGTACGGGACGCGGACCAGCCGGGCCGGCCGGCGCCCCTGGGGGAGATCTGCCTCGGCACAGACTCGGCATTGGCTTGGCCTCGGCTTGGCCTCGGCGAGCACGTCCCAGAGCGATCCCGCTCACAACTCCGGCCCCCGAGACGCTGCAAACGGAAGGTTCGAGACCATCCGAGACCTCATCCGGCGGTCTTAGATCGACGTCCGTGCGCGGGCCTTAACATCAACGTCGGTGCGGTGTCGGACATTTCGACCTACCGGATCGTCGCGGCGCGAGTAGTCTACCGGCGTGAACAGCTCGCGCCGCAGCTTCCTGAAGAAGGGCCTCGTCGGTGGCGCGCTCCTCGCCTGCGGGGGCGCGGCAGGGCTGCTGGCGCGCCCCGGTGACCTGGCGCGACACCCGCGCGCGCCGCTGGCGGCGTTGACCGCGTACGAGTACGCAATCTTCGCCGCCGCTGCGGCGCGCCTGTGCCCGGGCGACGGCGCGGCCGGCTGGCCCACCGCCGAATCCCTCGATACCACCGGAAAGCTGGACACGCTGGTGGCGCAGTTGCATCCGCGTGCCATCAAGGAATTCCGCCAGCTGCTGCACGTCTTCGAGAGCGCGCTGACCGGCCTGGTGACCGCGGGGGCGCCGCGCCCGTTCACGCGCTCCTCGCCCGCTGAACAAGATCAGCGACTCGAGGCCTGGCGGCACTCCCGCGTGGCGCTGTTCCGCAGCGGCTACCAGGCGATGAAGCGGCTGTCGCACGCCATCTACTACTCCTCGCCCGACATCTACGCGCGGCTCGGCTATCCGGGACCGCCCGTCGTTCCCCAGGGGCCGGCATGAACTTCCTCGCCCCTGGACGAATTCGCGACGCGCGCACCGAGCCGAACCTGGCGGTCGAGTGCGACTACTGCGTGGTGGGCAGCGGCGCGGGCGGCAGCATCGCCGCCGCCGTGCTGGCCCAGGCGGGCGCGCGCGTGATGATGGTCGAGGAAGGGGACCACCACACCAAGCGCGACTTCAACATGCAGGAGGCGTGGGCCTACGACAACCTCTACCAAGATCACGGCAACCGGGCGACCGAGGATCTGTCGATCATGATCTTGCAGGGGCGCACCGTCGGCGGCGGCACAACCGTCAACTGGACGTCGTCATTCCGCACGCCCGAGCGGACGCTGGCGCTGTGGGCCTCACGCCACGGCGTGGTCGGGCTCGACGCGGCCACCCTGGCGCCGCACTTCGCCGCCGTCGAGGAACGCTTGTCGATCCGCGAGGGCAACCCCGACGACGTGAACGCCAACAACCGCAAGCTGCTGGAGGGGGCGCGCAAGCTCGGCTGGGGGCCCGAGCTGATCCGCCGCAGCGTGAAGGGGTGCGCGCGCCTCGGCTACTGCGGCCTGGGATGCCCCATCGACGCCAAGCAGTCGGCGCTGATCACCTACGTCCCCGACGCGCTGGCCGCCGGGGCGCACCTGTTCACGAACGCGCGCGCCAAGCTGGTGGAGACCGATCGCGGGCGGGCCAAGGGCGTCGTGTGCGACGTGCTCGATCCCGCCACCCACCGGCCCAGGCGATTCGTGGTGTATGCGCGGCGGGGCGTGGTGCTGGCGGGAGGCGCCATCAACACCCCTGCCCTGCTGCTGCGCTCGAAGATCGTGAACGCCAGCGACGCGTTGGGGCGGCGCACCTTCCTTCACCCGACGGTGCCGCTGCTCGCCTACTACGACGAGCCGATCGAGGGGTTCTACGGGGCGCCCCAGTCGGTCGCCTGTCATCACTTCGCCGACCGGGCCGAGCGGGTCGGCTATTTCCTCGAGACGGCGCCGGTGCACCCCATGCTGTCCGCGGTGGCGTTCCCTGGCTTCGGGGATTTTCACCGCAAGGCGATGGAGCGGCTGGCCCACGCCCAGGCCACCATCGCCTTGCTGGTCGATGGGCACCACGACGACGAGGGGGGCCGAGTCGCCGCCGATCGTGACGATCGCATCCGCGTCGCCTATCCGCTGTCGCCCGCCCTGCGCGAAGCCGGCGTCGACGCCATCAAGAACATGGCGCGCCTGCAGCTGGCCGCCGGGGCGCGCGAGGTGGTGACGCTTCACGAAGATCCGATCGTGATCCGCTCCGAGGCCGACCTGGCGAAGGTCGATGGCGTCGCCTTCGGGCCCAACCGGCACACGCTGTTCTCGGCCCACCAGATGGGGGGGGCCGCGATGGGGACGGATCGCGCCACCTCGGTCGTCGATTCGCGCGGCAAGCACCACGAGCTCGAGAATCTGTGGGTGGCCGACGGCTCGATCTTTCCCACGAGCCTGGGGGTCAACCCGCAGCTCTCGATCTACGCGCACGCCAGGCTGTTCGCGAGCGAGCTCGCCAGTCACCACAAGAGCTGATCGGCGCGATTTCCGCGCTTTCTTCGGGAATCGCTCAAGACGAAGATGCCGACCGCCGAAGGTTCCGGCGGTACGAGTCGATGCCTTCCCCTGAAACAGCCCACCCCGAGCGCCGTCGTCACCGACGGACCCCCGTCGGAATGCAGGTGCGGGTTCACTTCGTGGGGCGGGATCTTCCGGTCACCGCTCAGCTCGCGGACATCTCGCCGGCTGGCTGTTATTTCCGGGGTGTCAAGGCCCCCGGCAAGACCGGACTGGCGTTCGGATTTCAGGTGCGCAAGGATCGGGTCTGCCTGGCGGCCGGGCAGGTGTTGCGCGTCGACGAGGGCGGATTCGCCGTGAAGATCCAGCGGTCCAACACCGCCTTCACCAACTTCATCGCGCAGCTGACCGACTACGCCTCCTTCGAAGCGACCGGCTAGGCTCCGCGGCGGTCGCTTCACGCAGCCGCTCCCGCAACCGCTCGGCGGCGAAGTCCAGGAACGTCGTCGCCGCGCGCGTGCGCAGGCCCGGCAGGTGAACGATGTGGACCGGTAAGGCCCCGCGTTCCAGGGACGGCAGGACCGGCACCAGTCGTCCGGCCGCGACCAGCGCTGCGACCTGATATGACAGCGCGCGGACGATCCCCAGCCCCGCCAGCGCCGCGTCGATGGCCGCCTGCCCCGTGTTGACCACCAGCCGCGCCCGCACCGCGACCGAGCGCTCGCGCCTGCCATCGCCGGGAAAGGACCAGCGTTCGGGGATGGGCGTGGTGGCGGTGAAGGCGATGCACGCGTGCTTCGCCAGCGCCTCCGCCGTTCGCGGGACGCCGGCGCGCGCCAGGTAGCCAGGGCTGGCGCACAGGAGCGATCTCACCGTGCCGACAGCCCGGGCCCGCAGCGCGGAGTCGGGCAGCGCGCCCAGCCGGATGCCGAGATCGATCCCCTCCTCGGCCAGGGACACCACCCGATCGAGGAGCAGCAGGCGCAGATCGAGAGCGGGGTGGGCGAGCAAGAACTCGTCGACGAGGGGCATGACGTGGAGCTGCCCGAACAGCACCGACGACGTGACGGAGAGCCGCCCCGCCAGCGGCCCGTCCCCTTCGTCTCGCGACTCGAGCAGCTCGAACTCGGCCAGGGCGCGGCGGGCCTGCTCGAGGTGACGCTCCCCCTCGTCCGTCAGCGAGACGGCGCGCGTGGTGCGATTCAACAGGCGCGCGCCCAGGCGGACCTCGAGGGCGGAGACGGCCCGTGTGATCGCCTGGGGCGAGCGCCCAAACGCCCGCGCCGTCCTGGAGAAGCTCCTCAGGTGCGCGACCGACGCGAACATGCGCCATTCCTCGAGGCGATCCATGGCTGCGCCCCATTATTCCAGATTATGGAATTGTATCGACGGAATTCATCAATTGTTGTCGACGGGGGCGGACCCTAGGGTGAAGCAACGGCCGACGAAACCAACGGCCCTGTCGATTCACCCACCAAGAAGGAGACCACCATGTCACGCATCGCCGCGCTCGATCCCACCCAGGCCGAAGGCAAGACCCGCGAGCTGCTGGACGCCGTCAACAAGGTGCTCGGAGCGACCCCGAACCTGTTCCGGGTCGCCGCCCGGGCCCCCTCCGCACTCGACGGGCTGGTCGGGCTGGTCGTCGCCGCCTCGCATGGGAAGCTGCCGGCCACGGTACGCCAGTCCATCGCCATGACCGTGGCCCAGACCAACGGCTGCGACTACTGCCTGTCGGCCCACACGGTCCTGGGGCGGCGCGCCGGCCTCTCCGATCAGGACATGACCGCCGCGCGGGGCGCCGAGGCGACCGACGCGAAGACCACCGCCATCCTGCGCTTTGCGCGGACGCTGGTGTCCGAGCGGGGGCGGGTCGGGGAGGCGGGCCTGTCGACCCTGCGCGCGGCGGGCGTCGACGACGGCGAGGCGCTGGAGGTGGTCGCCAACGTCGTGCTGAACATCTTCACGAATTACATCAACCTCGTCGCGGAGACCGACATCGACTTTCCGGTCGTCCGCGCCGCGCGCTCCTGACCGTCAGCGAATCGTCTTCTCGAGCTCGCTGCCCACCGGCTCGGGGGCGCCGACGGTGGGCGCCCCCGGCGTCCCGTCCTGAAAGACGAGCGGCGCTTCGCCCGCGGCGCGCTTGCGCGCGATCTCGGCCTGGGCGGCGGTGGCCCGCTCGGCGCGATGGTGAACCGAGGACGAGCCTCCCCGGTCGGTGGCCCAGCGGTCGAGCAGGTCTTCACAGGCGCGCCGCACCTCCGAGCGCACGTCGTAGATGGCGAAGTGACGCAACACCGGCACGGCGTCGTCGTCGCCGATCACCCCGAAGGCGTCAATCAGGTGCAGGCGCCCGGTCGGCGCGGCGGTGTGAATCGCCGTCTCGATCAACGGAATGGCCAGGCGACCATAGCGGGCCAGGCGCTGGGTGGCCGGCGCCACCAGCGCGTCGTTGCGCCGCGTGAGGATGTTGATCTCGTCCTGGATGTCCCGGTGAGAGCTGTCGTCGCAGCCGGCCAGCACGCCCAGCAGCGGCAACAGACGGAGAGCGCGAGGGGACCTCACGACGCCGAGACCGGGGCCGCGTCGGCCGCTCCGCTCGTCGGCGCGTCTGCGAACAGCTCATCGGCCTCCACCTGCTCGGGGCCGCCCCGGCGGGTCTTGCGGGCGATCGCCTTCGCCACGGGATCGGCGGGGGGGACCGCCAGCCCAGCGCCGCCTCGGGCTTCCATCGCGACCAGCGAATCGAAGAAGCCTTCGGCCATCTCCTGCAGCTCGGCCGGCACGGTCGAGGTGAAGCTGCGCTGGCGAAGCTGCGACCCGCCGTACAGCCCGCGCGAATACCAGGCCATCGTCTTGCGCAGCTCGTGGATCCGCATCTTCTCGGGGGCGTGGATCTGCGTCAGCGTGGCGTGGCGCCGCCACACCAGGCGGCGCTCCTCGAGCGTGGGCGGGCCCGGATCGGGCTCGCCGCGCGAGACGGCCGCCAGGGACCGGAACAGCCAGGGATTGCCCATGGCGCCCCGCCCCACCATGACGGCGTCGCAGCCAGTGGCCTGCAGCATCCGCGTGGACCCCGCCACGTCCTTCACGTCGCCGTTTCCTATGACCGGAATCTCCCGGGGCAACGCGGCGCGGACGGCCGCGATGGGGGCGTGCTGGGCCTCACCGGAGAACCCCTGCGCCCGCGTCCGGCCATGCACGGTGATCATCGCGGCGCCCGCGTCGACCAGGCGGCGCGCGAACTCGGGGGCGTTGATCGAGCACTCGTCCCAGCCGGTGCGGTGCTTGACCGTCACGGGGATGTGCGCCGGCACCACCCGGCGGACGGCGGCGACCAGGTTGGCGGCCAGCTCGGGCTCGCGCATCAGCGCCGACCCGCACATACCGGCCGTCACCTTCTTCGCAGGACAGCCCATGTTGATGTCGACGATCGACGCGCCGACATCGACCGCCATCCCGGCGGCGCGCGCCAGGGCGTCCGGCTCGCGCCCGAAGATCTGCACCGAGAACCGCCGCCCCTCGAGGCTGGGCCACATGCGGTCGATGGCCTTTCGCGCCCCCCGGGTCAGCGCCTCCGCCGACAGAAACTCCGTGAACGTCAGGATGGCGCCCAGCTCTTCACAGATGGTGCGAAACGAGAGGTCCGTCACCGCCTCCATGGGAGCCAGCAGGGCCCCCGAGGCCAGTTCCAAAGAGCCGACGCGCATTGCCGGCGCAGCATAGCAAACGGACGCCCCGCGGTCCTAAACGCCCGTTTCCTGGCGACCATCAAGAGTCCGGTCCGTGGGCCTCCCCTTCCAGCATCGGCCGACAAGCCTGCCCGCTGACGAAGCCGGCGCGAGGACCGGAGCGGAGCGTAGTCGGATCTACGTGAGCACCGGACCGCAGCGCCGGCTTCGTCAGCGGGCAGGATCGTCGGCCGCCGTCGAATCGGAGCGCCCGCGCCTGCTCAAGCAGCTTCGCGGCGGAGCTCCTCTCCGAAGAGGGTCTGCATCAAGCTGGCGGCCTCCGACTTCGCGCCGCCGACGTGCAGCGACAGCGAATCGGCGAACTCGGCGGCGCTCTGGAAGCGCTCGTTCGGGTCGAGGGCCAGCGCCAGCCCCAGCACCTCGCGCGCCGGCGAGGGGAGACGATCGATCCGCTCCATGTGCTCGGCGGTGGGGCCGCAGGCGGCCTTGAACAGCACGTCGAGATCGTTGCCGCCGTCATAGAGGAAGCGGTTCGTCAGGCAGTAGTAGAGCACCAGCCCCATCGAGAACAGATCGCTGCGCGCATCGACGTCCTGCCCCCGCGCCTGCTCGGGGGACATGAAGTTCACGTTCCCCTTCACCATGCCCGCCTGGGTGCGGGTCACGCGCTTCTTCGACTTCACGATGCCGAAGTCCGACAGCTTCACCTCGCCCTGCGCCGACAGGATGATGTTCGCCGGCGAGACGTCGCGGTGCACGATCCCCATCGACTGCCCGTCGCGGTCACTCTTCGTGTGCGCGTACTGCAGCGCCAGCAACGTCTCGTGCGCCGCGTAGTAGGCCAGCCGCGGGCTCAGCGCGTCGCGCGAATGCTCGTAGCAGCGCGCGATCAACCGCACCAGGTCGCGGCCCACGATGTACTCCTGGGTCATGAAGAACTCGTTGCCCACCTGGCCGAAGTCGAACACCGGGACGATGTTCGAATGGACGAGGCTCGCCTGCATGCGCGCCTCGTCGATGAACTGCCCGATGGCCTCCTTGTCGCTGGCCAGCTCTTGCCGCAGGCGCTTCAGCACGAACACGCGGCTGAACCCCTCGACGCCGTAGGACGCCGCGGTGAACACCTCGGACATGCCCCCCTCGCCCAACCGATCGAGCAGCTGGTAGCGGCCGAACTGCATCCCCGGCGAGCCGGTCTCGGAGACCGGATTCCCCTCGGGCGAGGTGGCGTGCCGGGGCGGTCCAGCGGGCTGTGGTGTCGAGGAGACCGCGCGCGGGGCCGGCACCGAGGTGAACGGCACGGGGGCCGGCTGCGGCGCCACGGCCGGTCCATACCCGGTGCTGCCGGGCACGTGCGGGGCCACCTCCGCCCGCGACATCGTTCCAATCTTCAACGTCGACTCGCGACGGGTGGGAACGGGAACCGCGGAGGCGTCGGTGCCGCCCCCCGCGTTGCCGAACGAGCCCACCAGCATGACCAGGCCAGCCAGGAACAGCGCCGCCGCTCCCCCCATCATCGCCAGGTCGAGCGACGTCCGAACGGGCGCGACCACTGGCTCGATCACGGCCCCCAGGGTCGCCTGGTCGAGCAACTGCGCCGCCACAAGCACGGGATCTTGCCCAGGCAGCGCGTCGAGGCGCGTCGCCATCAGGTAATACGGATGTCCGTCCAGGGTCACCACGGACGCGGCCACCCGCTCGGTGCCGCGCGCCCGCGCCACCACCGGCCGATCGTTCACGCCCGGATCGGGGCCACCCACCGTCGCCAGCACGCCGCTGCCCACCACCACGCGAACGAAGGGGAAGTCGGTGCGCGCCTCGCGCCACCAGTCTTCCGACTGGAACAGATCGACCAGGGTCGCGCCGTCGATGTGATTCTCCAGCGCCGCCGCCAGCGGCTTCGCGGCCGCGGCGAGCTGCAGCCGCCCCTCGAGCCGGTGCTCCTCCGCTTGCCAGCGCGCGCGGACCTGGTCGGCGTCGACCTTGGCCTTTTCAGCCTTGCGGGTGGCCGCGCCACGGTTCATCTCGCCGTTGATCGAGGCGGCTCCCGTACCGGCGGCGGCCAGGAGCAGCGCGATTCCAATTGTCCGTTTTGCGCCCATGTCTTGCCTTTCAATCGCGGTAAGAGCCGTACGCTTGGCCCAGCTTGTTCGCGTGCGCCCGCGCATCCTCGCGCTCCAGGGCAAACATCACCTGGCCCCCCGCCGTCGTCACCTCCACCCGCTGTTGCGCCGTCTTGGTCCCGGGGCTCCACGCCACCACCTTGCGCATGCCGACGGGAACGTTGTCGATGCGAAACGTTCCGTCCGCGCGCGCCTTCGTGTAGAGGGGGCTGGGAACCACCAGCACGTCGGCCGACATCTTCTGATGCATGTTGCAGAAGATCTCGACCACGCCCGGCGTCGTCAGCGTCACGGTGCGGGGCTTGTCCCCCGCCCGGTAGCTGCCCAGGTCGAAGCTGTTGTGCGGCGACGTGGAGAACACGTTGTGATAGATGGCGTCGAAGTTCGGAAACACGACGTTCGTCCCCACCTGCACCACCGCCAGCCGCGGCGAGAACTGCTTGTTCTCCTGCTTGATCTCGATCGACTTCCCCTTGGCGTGGGCGGACTTCACGTTCTCGACGTAGACGTAGACGTCGCCCGAGCGGCCGCCGCCCGTCATCTCGATCTTTCCTTCGAGCGGCGCGGTGCGCTTGGCCGCCTCGACGATGGCGGCGCTGCCGTGCCCGCGCTCGGCCTTCTCCGCGGGCGCGGCCGGCGCGCTGGCGCCGAACGTCGGCATCGGCGGCAGGCTGTCCATCGAGGCGCCGCCCCCTTGTGCGCGGATGATCTTCAACAACATCTCGTAGCGCTGTTGCTCGGCCTGCAGCATGTCGAGGATGAGCTGCTTCTGCTCGCGCACCTCCGTCTGCAACCGGCTGAACTCGACCCGGGACGGGGCCGCCGAATCTCCATCGCTCGCGCCCCTGGCATCGCCCTTCGAATTTTGGCCGCGCGCCCCCGCGGCGAATATGGTGACCGCCGCGCCAACCGCCAGGACGCCTGCCGCGATTTGTTTTCCGTTGAACATGCCTTTTCCTCTCAATCGATCAACAGCAAGGACGTGGTGAACACGTCGTTCTTGATTTGGGGAATGCCGCCGTATTCGCCGTTGTGCAGATACTCGGCCTTCAGGATGATGCGGTCGGAGAACGCGAAGCGAAGCCCGCCCGTGCCCCGCCAGGACTTGGTCAGATAGGCGCGATCGGCGCCGCCCAGCGCGTTGGGATCGCCCAGCCAGACGAAGGCGTCACGGAATTCGCCGCGCCCGATCACGCCGATCACCGGCGTGATCATCCAGTCGAGCTCGAGGTAGCCCCCCTTGTGCAGCTTCAACCCGTACACGTCGTCCATGGGGCTGCCCGGCGCCGCGCCCTTCAGCAGCTGCGCCTTGATGTCGAGCCGGCTGGTGTGCGCCTGCAGATCGAGGCCGAAGAACCACATGGCCCCGGTGCTGGTGCGGGCGCGGTCCTGCCCGCCGTACGACCCGGAGATCCCCACCTCGGTCTCGATGGGCAGCGGCGGGCGCAACGCCAGGCGACCGCTGGCGGTCTTGCCGGCGTTGGTGTCGATCTCGTCGTAGAAGTGAAACTGCTCGGTGGTGTTCGAGCCGTTCGTCACCGCGGCCGCCAGCACCAGCACGTCGTCGGGGCCGAGCTTGCTGCGGATCTTCATCCCCAGCGCCGTGCCTGTCGTGTAGCGCGCGATCAGCGATGGGGTGATGCCGAAGCGCTGCACCGCCTTGCGATCGCGGTACTCGATGCCCAGCACCGAGTCCATCTTCCCCACGAAGATGGACGTCTTCTGCGACTGGGTGGGCATCCATTCGAGCTGCGCCAGATCGACGTCGAGGAAGTCCCCCAGCGCGAAGTTGGAGCCGCTGCGGGGGACGAAGTTCACGCTGGCGGTGGCGAGGGCGCTCGACCCCAGGGCCGACGTCAGGGTCAGGTTGACCTCGTTGGCGATGAAGCCGGGCGCGCCGCGCGAGTGAATGCTGTCGAACCGGTCCACGCCCGCCGCGTCCCCCAGGTCGGCCGCCTCGCCGCGCGAGTTGACGGTGGGGGCGAGCAGGTCACCCAGGAACACCCAGCCGAACTTCCCCGCGTACTCGGGGAACAGGAGGTTCCCCTGGTCGCGAATGATGCCCGAGCCATTCCCTTGCGGGGCGAAGAAGCCGAGGTCGAGGTAGCCACCGACGGTGACGCGTGGCTGTCGCCCCACCGCCACCTGCCGGGTCTGCTCGAGCTTGGCCTCCAGATCGCGAATGCGCTCCGAGAGCGGCGTGGCCGCCTCCTCGAGCGACTCGCCGTCGTCGGCGTCGTCCACGGTATCGGCCGGGGCGGCCAGGTTCGGGCTCGCCTCCGCGGCGTCATCGGACGTCGCCTTGGCGTCACCTTGGGCCACCTTGACCGCGGGGGCCGCCTGTCCCGACGCCGTCGTCGCCGTCAGGCACAGCGTCACCCCCAGGGAGATCCGAATCCACGCGTCACGTTTCATGGCAGCACCGGTGCGCTACGGAAGTCGGCCGGCAGCGCCTCCCCCGTCAAGGTCTTCAGGAATTCGACCAGGTCGGACTTGTCCTCGTCGGTGAGGAAAAGCGGCCTTATCTGGGCGGCGGGAACGCCGACCGCATCGCCGGCGCCTCCCCCCCGGTCGTAGTGATCGATCACGTCCTCCAAGGTCGCGAAGACGCCGTCGTGCATGTATGGGGCCGTCAGCGCGATGTCGCGCAGCGTGGGCGTTCGCCACGCGCCGGCCGGAATGTCGTCGGTCGACATGGCGACGTACTTCTGGCGAGACATGTCGGTCATGTCGTCGCTCCAGACCGAGGTGCGCAAGAAGGCGTTCTTCTGCAGCTTGCCGATGCCGTCACGCGCCCCCCAGGGGAGGCAGTTCTTGGCGGCCTTCGCCGCGATGGTGTTGCCGCTGGTGTCGGTGCCGGCGGGCGTCTCCACGCAATCGCAGACGCCCCCCGCGGGACACTCGGCTTCCGTGGGGACGCCAGGCCCGGTCTGGGGCACGCCGATGTTGTGAAAGCCGTTGTCCGAGAACAGCGGCGTGTTGTGGCAGTCGCTGCAGGCCGCCTTTCCCACGAACAGCTGCGCCCCCCGCTGGGCGGCGGGAGAGATCACGTTGCTCTGCGGCCCGGCGGCGACGTAGTCGTCGAAGGCCGAGTTGCGGCTGATCATCTTCGCCTCGTAGGCGGCGATGGCCTTGCCGAAGTCGACGAAGATCCGGTTCACGGTGGTCTGATCGGCCGGATCCATGCAATCCCAGGCGTCGCCTGCCGGTTCGGTCGAGTCCCCCACCTGGCAGCCGGTCTTGGCGCCCGGCTTGCCCTGCAGCGGGAAGCGGGGCCAGCAGCCCATCGGCCCGGCGACCGCGTCGGTCTCCGGTCGGCAGTCATCCGGGCACGCGCCGTTGGCCAGCGTGCACTCCCCGTCCGTCTGCAAGGTCGCCATCAAGGCCGACGAGAGCTCCGTCATGGGCAGGGCCGCGTCGGGGAACACCGTCTGGAAGTCGGTCTTGTAGAAATCGGAGATGACCCATGCCACGTGAAGGCGGCTGCTGTTCATCGAAACGCCCCCCTCGGTCGCCCCCAGCGCCTGCGCCCACAGCGAGTCGGTCCGGCCGTTCCAGAAGGAAAGGTTGTAGAAGGCGGCGTTCATGGTCGGTTGCGCGTTGACGTCGAACCAACCGGCGCCGATCGAGACATTGCCGGGGGTCGACGTGTCGTCGATGCCGGCGTTGCCGAGGTCGTGGCAGGTGGTGCACGACACCGTGGTCATGGTGGCGCCCTTGGCCGCGCGCGCGTACGGCACGGGGCGCTTCAGCTGATCGAGGAGCGTCGCCGCCCCGGAGAAGCGGCCATCGAAGAACCACTTCTTGCCCAGCGTCTCGGCGGCGCCGTTGCCGATGTACTTGTTCGAGTTGTCGGCGGGAGCCTCGGCGGGGAGGTTGGCCAGGGCGGCGAGGCGCCCCCACTCCTCCTCCGACCACTCACATCCGGCGCTGCCGCAGAGGTGGTCGTCGGCGAGGCGTCCACAGCCGGCGATTCCCAGCGCGACGACGGCCAGCCCCCAGCACAGGGCCGACGGCGAACGACGTTTTGTCTTTCGAAATAAATAGTAATTTAAATTACTTATTTTACTTCGATAAGTACTCGTATTGACTGGTGGTTCGCGCATTGACTCAAGGCCCCTATCGGCGAACGGTTTCCCGAACTGAAGGGCGCGGCAGGCAGCGAAAACGCGCCTCCATGCCGCTCACGCGGGCGGCATGACCGCGAAGACGATTCGGTTTTTCCTCGGGCGCGCCGCCGCTCCGGTCAGGAGATCCGTCAGGGATGATCGCAGCCGCAAGGCGCGCAGACGGGCGAGCGATCGCCCGCCTCCACGGTCGCCAGCGCGCTTCCGCGCCAGGCGAAGACCTCGTAGCCGGTGATGCGGCATCCCGTCTCGGACGCGAAGCTCGAGCGTTCGACCTCGACGGCCCACTGCCCGGAAGGCCGGCGAACGAACGCCACGCTCTGCTCGACATCGCGATCGCCGGTGAGATCGGCCGTCAGGGGACCGAGGGCGCGCCAGCTCCCTGCCCGCTTCGAGGCCAGGAACGTGTAAGTGAGAAGGTCGGCGTCGAGCTCGCTGGCCCCATTCTCGGGGTTATCGAAGCTGGCGCGAACGATGAAATCGCGGTCGCCGTCGCCATCGACATCGGGGCCGCAGAACATCCGCAGGTCGCGCGGGGGCAGCGCCGGAGGGGCGCCTATCTCGGGCCAAGGCAGCAAGCGGGCCAGCTTCGTCAGGCTGGGCGCCTGCGTCGCGTCGACCAGCGTGCCGTCATCGAGCGAATCGGCGCACGAGAAACGGACGGGCGCTGCCTTGCGCGCCGGCTTCTTGTCGGCGCCCGGGGGCCGCGCCGCCGCGACTTTGCCGTGCGCGGCGGGGGCGGCCAGCCCGGTCAGCGGCGCCAGGCTCAGCACGACGAAGACCGCGAACCCTCCGCCGCCCCGTCGGAAACGGCGGCCACCAGCGGCCATCGTCGAGCCCAGCGGCGCGCGGGTCGTCATCGCTTGAGCATAGTTCATGACAGCGCCTCCGTCGGAAATCCGGCCGAACCTGGCCGGGACGGCTGTCGGCTCAGTCGGCCCGTGTGGGGCGATCGCCCCGTCTGCCACCGCCTGCCCACTTCCCCCCATCGGGACGACGCCGCATTCGACGGCGATCACGGTGTTTTCTCGTCGGTGGCGTTTATCGAACGCCCTCCTCCCGTCGATACCCTTCATGCCCCGCTGGGGTTGTTGAGTCGGGTCCGTCCACGCGGCCCCGGCGCGCTCGCTGGGGAGGGATTGCATGGCTCTGTCGGAGGCGAGAAAGATTTCGATTTTCGTTCTCCTCGGCGCGGCCGCTTTCCCGGCCTGCCAGCGCGCCACCGAACCATCCAGCGACCGGGCCGCCGGCCTGGCGGTAGCTGCCGACAGCGCGCCAGCGACACCGCTGCCCGTGCCCGCGGCCTTGCTGGATCAGATCTACACGGCCAATAGGGGCCTGCTGAAGGGGATGAAGGCCGACGGTTTTCCGGCCACCGACGGTCCCGACATGGATCCGCTCGTCGCGGAGGCGCGCCGCTACTACGAGACGGTTCGCCTCCCCGTGGTCGCCGGACACGGCCCGGCCGATTCGATCGTGCCGAACACCCTCGAGGAATGGAAGCAGGCGCTGGGCTTCGAGGCGCAGCGGCCCGACGAAGATCGGCAAGCCTTTCGCAAGCGGACCGGCGTGGTCGTCTACTACAACCGCAACGAGCTGGGCCTGGGGCGCGAGCTGGGCTGCGTTCGTTTCACCGAGGCGGGGCGCCATGGGGAGAAGCCGTCGCACGGCATCGCCTGCTACGTCGCGAACTACGGACACGGCTTCGGCGAGAGCCGGCCTTCGCTGGAGATGTCAATCCAGGGGACCGAGCCGCGCAACACCGTGTGCATCATCTACCGCCCGTCGCTGGGCGCCGGTTACGAGATTCAGTTCTACGTCTTCGGCGCCAACGGGCGCCGTCAGGAGTGGGCCCAGCTCGACACGCTGGGCGCCCGCCCCCACCCCATGGTCTGCATGAACTGCCATGGCGGCGACTACGACAGCGAGCGCCACCTGGCGCTGAACGCGCGATTCCTGCCGCTCGATCCCAACCTGGTCGATTTCCCGACGGACGCCGGCGCCGACCTGACGCGCGCCGGCCAGGAGGAGCGGATCCGCGCGGTGAACGCGCTCGCCGTGGAGACGCCCCTGACGGCGGCGCAGCAGGAGATGGTGGCGGGCCTCTACGGAAACGCCGTGCAGACCTCCGGGCAGACCACCGCCGAGCACTGGGTCCCCGAGGCCTGGCGCGCCACGACGGAGGACCACGACTTCTACGACGGCGTGGTCAAGCCCTATTGCACCACCTGCCATCTGGCGGCGCAGGCCGCCACCGACGGCCGGACACTGTGGTCGCACAAGGTCTTTCAAACCCCGACGGCGTTCAACGCGGCGTCGCTGGTCGACTATGTGTGCGAGGACTTCTCGATGCCGAACGCGCAGCCGACCACGCACGCCTTCTGGAACACGACCAGGCCGGTGACCATCGCCGGGCGCGCCTTCCCCTCCGCCGCCGATGCGTTCCTGGCGCACGAGGGCATCGACCGCTCGCGCTGCACCAACCTGCAGACCGTGTCGCGCTGCGATCGCGGCCCCAACCCCGACCGCCTTTGCGGCGACGGCGCCAACGGCCTCACCTGCGACCGCCAGACCGGTCGCTGCGTCAACGCGCGCGCCTCGACGACGTCCGCGTCCTTGTAGCGGCCCCTCAGGACTGCGGGAGCAGCTGGCGCGGGGCCTTGGGCTTCCGGGCGGCGGGCGCCGGGGGGGTGGCGGCCCGGAAGGCGAAGGTCAGCTTTTCGCCGTCATGGTCGACCCGAACGGTGCCGCCGTTGGCCAGCGCGCCGAACAGCAGCTCGTCGGTGAGCGGCTTCTTCACCTCGTCCTGGATGACGCGGCCCAAGGGACGAGCGCCGTTCATCGGGTCGAAGCCCTTCTTGGCCAGATAGGCGCGCGCGGCGTCCGCCAGCTCGACGACCACCTTGCGCTCGCCCAGCTGCGCCCCCAGCTCGGCCACGAACTTGTCGACGATCTGCAGCATCACCGCCTCTTGCAGCGGCGCGAAGTCGACCTTGGCATCGAGACGATTCCTGAACTCGGGCGAGAACGCCCGCTTGAACGCCTCGTCGGTGTCGCCGAGGCGCGGGTCTTCCGAGCTGGCGAAGCCGGGCATCCGGCGTGACAGATCGCGCGCGCCGACGTTGCTGGTCATGATCAGGATGACGTTGCGGAAGTCCGACTTGCGACCGTTGTTGTCGGTCAACGCGCCATGATCCATCACCTGCAGCAGCAGGTTGAACAGATCCGGATGCGCCTTCTCGATCTCATCGAGCAACAGCACGGCGTGCGGCGTCTGATGGATGGCGTCGGTCAGCAACCCCCCTTGATCGAAGCCGACGTAGCCGGGAGGCGCGCCAATCAAGCGCGACACCGTGTGCCGCTCCATGTACTCCGACATGTCGAAGCGCAGGAAGGCGATGCCCAGCACCTCGGCGAGCTGCTTGGCCAGCTCGGTCTTGCCCACGCCCGTGGGGCCCGCGAACACGAAGCTGCCGATGGGGCGGGTGGGCGCACCCAACCCGGCCCGGTTCATCTTGATCGCCTGCGCCACCCGTTCCACGGCCCGGTCCTGCCCGAAGATCTTCGCCTTCAGGGCCGGCTCGAGCTCCCGCAGCCGCTCGCGATCGTCGCTGGCGACCCGCTTGGCCGGGATGCGGGCGATGCGCGCCACCACCGTCTCGATGTCGACGGCGCGCACCAGCCGCTTGCCCGACTCGCCACCGACGGGACGGGCCCCCTTGCCGTGCCGCCTGGACTTGCCGCTGTGGTGCCCCTTCAGCTTGCGCGCCGCGCCCGCCTCGTCGATCAGGTCGATCGCCTTGTCCGGCAGCCGGCGATCGTGCAGGTAACGCGATGAAAGCTCGACCGCCGCCTCGATGGCCTGCTTGGTGTAGGCGACCTTGTGGAACTCCTCGTAGCGAGGCTGCAACCCCTCGAGGATCTTGATCGTCTCGGCCACCGTCGGCTCGTCGACATCGATGGGCTGAAAGCGCCGGGCCAGCGCCCGGTCCTTCTCGATGTAGCTGCGATATTCCTTGTGCGTGGTCGTGCCGATCACCCGCAGCTTGCCGGCCGCCAGCGCCGGCTTCAGCAGGTTGGAGGCGTCCATCGCCCCGCCCGAGGCGGCGCCCGCACCGACGATGGTGTGAATCTCGTCGATGAAGACGATGGCGTGGGGCTTCTCCTCCAGCGCGCGCATCACGCCCTTGAAGCGCTCCTCGAAGTCGCCGCGGTAGCGGGTCCCCGCCACCATCGCCCCCATGTCGAGGGCATAGATGACGGCGTCCTTCAGCGCCGGTGGCGCCTCGCCCAGCTCGATGCTGCGCGCTAGGCCTTCCACGATGGCGGTCTTGCCCACGCCGGCGTCACCGATGAACAGCGGGTTGTTCTTGCGGCGACGGGCCAGCACGTGCAACGCGCGCTCGAGCTGGCCGGCCCGCCCGATCAGCGGATCGATGTCTCCCGCTCGCGCCCGCTCGTTCAGGTTCACCGTGAACGCGGCCAGCGGATCGGCGGGCTGCCCATCGGCGTCCTCCGCCGTGTCGGCGGCCTCACCCGCCGCTTCGGAGGGGCGACTGGTCGGCGTCTTCGCCGGCAGCAGCTTCGATACCCCGTGCGAGATGTAGCTGACGACGTCGAGGCGGCTGATCCCCTCCTCTTTCAGGAAGGTGACCGCGTGCGACTCCGGCTCGGCGAACATCGCCACCAGCACGTTCGCCCCCGTCGCCTCCCCTTTGCCCGAGCCCAGCACGTGATTCACGGCCCGCTGCACGACCCGCGCGAAGCCCAGGGTCGGCTGCGCGCGATCGCGCTCGTCCTCGGGCAGCGGCTGCAGGCTGGTGGTCAGATAATCCTCCAGCTTCTGCGTCAACCGACCCACCGAGCCGCCACAATGTTTCACGACGTCGGCGGTCTTCTCGTCCGCGAGCAACGCCAGCAGCAGGTGCTCCAACGCCGAGAACTCGTGCCCGCGCGCCGTTGCGTCGTCGAGCGCTCTTCGAATGGCAGATTCAAGCTCCGGGCTCAACATCGAAGAATCCTAGCGCACGCTTGCCGTCCGACAAGGAATCGTTCCCGGCCCGGTCAAATAAGGGATCAGGGAAACGCGCCCGTCGCCAGCAACAAATCGAGGCGGGCCTGGCGGGCGGCGTCCTCCGACAGCGCCACCTGCGAGTCGGCGTCGCGCGCCCGGCGCTCGGCGTCGATCACCTCGAGGTTCGTGGTGGCGCCGCCCTTGTAGGCCTTGTCGGCCAGCACCGCCGCGGTGCCGGCGGCGGTCGAGGCGGCGCGGGCGGAGCCCAGGCTCTGATCGGCGTTGGCGACGATCCGGAAGGCCGTGCGAACCTCGACGCTCACCTGCCGCAACGCCGCGTCCAGCTGGATGCGCGCCTCTTGGTCGAGCGCCTCGCGTTCGTGGCCGATGCCATAGCGCAATCCACCGTCGTAGAACGGGATCGACAGCACGAGCGCCGCTTGCCAGCCGCTCCCCGGCTGCAACGGCGTGGCCGACTGCTTGAAGGCCTGCGCCTGCGCCAGCAGCGCCGGGGCGTAGTACACCCAGTCGTCCCGCCGCAGGTGTTGCGTGGCCTCCCGACGCGCCTCCAGTGCCCGCACGTCCGAGCGCCGGTGGCGCGCATCGTCCACGGCGGCCTCCGCCGTGGGCACCGTCGCCAGATTGACGTCGTCGATGGCGTCGACCAGATCCTCCTCGGACAGCAACGTCGCCAGCGCGCTCTGTGCGCGCACCAGCGCCGTCTCGGCGTCCTTCAGCAGCGCCTCGTCGCTGCGCAGCTCCTGCTCGGCGCGCGCGTCGTCGACGCCATTTCCCAGACCCAGCGACAGGCGGGTGTGCGCGTACTCGTAGTGCGCCTGCGCGGTGTCGCGCGCCCGCATCGACACTTCCATCTCGCGATGCTCCAACAGCACGGTCAGATACGTCCGGCCCACGGCCATGGCCAGCTGGCGGCGCGCGTCCGCCGCGGCGGCGGTCGCCACGGCACGGTTGTCCTGAGCGTGCCAGTCGTTCGCCCAGGCGGGCGGCGACACGATAGGGACCGTGAGAGCGAGGTTTCCATTCCACAGGTTCGCCGGCGTGGTCACGGTGCCCCCGAAGGTGCGCGCGGCGTCGAGCCGCGTGTACGACCCGTTTCCGATCAAGGTGGGTAGCCACCCGGCCCGCGCCTCCCGCACCAGCGCGTCGGCGCGCGCGATCTCTTGCGCCGCCACCAAGGTCGAGGTGTTGCGGGCGGCGGCTCGGTCCAGGGCCTGTTGCCAGGTCACCTTGACGACGGAAGCGGACGGCTGCGACGCCGGCTCGGCGGCGCGCGCCTGCGCCGCGCACAGTCCGAACGCCAACGACAGCATGAGAAAACACCGAACCCGACCACGAAGACCACGGGACTCTCGTTCACGCACGGGAACGCTCCTCGAGCAAAGAGACAAGGCTATTCGGCCCCTGACAGACGCGCCGCGCTCGTGGCCGCCAGCGCCCTGTCATCGTCGTCCAACGCCTTGGTGTGCGCCGCGCCGCCGGCGGCGATGCCGCTGCCGCCCACCGCGTGGGGCTTGTCCTTGTGGCCGCCGATGCGCTCGATGAACACGAACAGCGAGGGCACGAAGAAGATGCCCAGCAGGGTCGCCGCCAGCATGCCCGACACCACCGTCGTCCCCAGCATCCGGCGCGCCGACGCGCCGGCGCCGTCCGCCACCCAAAGCGGCAAGCAGCCGAAGATGAACGCGAACGACGTCATCAAGATCGGACGCAAGCGCAGCCGCGCCCCCTCGAGCGCCGCGTCGACCAGCGGCCGTCCCTGGTGCAGGCGGTCCTTGGCGAACTCGACGATCAAGATGGCGTTCTTCGCCGTCAACCCCACCAGCATGACCAGACCGATCTGCGCGTAGACGTTGCTGTCGAAGTGACGCGACAGCAGACCCAGGTACGCCCCCATCACCGCCACGGGCGTGCTCAGCAGGACGCTGAACGGCAAGGTCCAGCTCTCGTACAGCGCCGCCAGGATCAGGAACACGAAGATCAGCGACAGCCCCAGCACCTTGGCCGTCCCCCCCTGCGAGACCTTCTCCTGATACGACAGGGCGTTCCACGCGTAGCCCATCTCGGGGGGCAGCGTCTCCGCCGCCACCTGCTCCAGCGCCGCGATGGCGTCGCCCGAGCTGTAGGAAGGGGCCGCCGCGCCGATGATCTCGGCGGAGCGGTACAGGTTGAAGCGGACGGTGTACTCGGGGCCGGAGGTCTTGCGAACATTGACCAACGTCGACAGCGGGACCATCTCGCCGCGCACGTTGCGCACGTAGAAGTCCTTCATGCTGTCGGGATTCTGTCGCGCCTCGGGCGTGGCCTGGACGAACACCTTCCACTGTCGCGAGAACCGCGTGAAGTCGTTGACGTAGGCGCCGCCCAGAAAAGCCTGCAAGGTGGCGTAGACGTCCGCGATGGGGACGCCCTGCTTGAGGACCTTTTCCTTGTCCACCTCGGCGTAGATCTGCGGCACGCCGGGGGAGAAGTTCGGGATCACGTTCGCCAGCTCGGGCCGCTTGCGGGCCGCCTCGACGAAGCGTTTCACGTTCTGGGCCAGGAACTCGACGCTGCCGCCGCTGCGGTCCTGCAGGAACAGGCTGAAGCCGCCGGCCGCGCTGATGCCGGGGATGGCGGGCGGCGCCAGCGCGAACACGCGCGCCTCGGGGATCCGCGAGAACTCGGCGTTGATCTTGCGCAGGATCGCCTTCGCGGTCAGATCGGGGCGGTCGCGCTTGCTCCAGGGCTCGAAGCCCATGAACCCGGTCCCCACGTAGCTGGCCGCCGAGCCCGTGAAGAAGCTGTAGCCGGCGATGGTGTTGTAGAAGCGAACCCCCTCGGTGTGGCCCAGGATCTCCTGCACCTTCGCGAACACTGCCTTCGTCCGCTGCAACGACGCCGCGTCGGGGAGCTGCACGCCGATGATGGCGTAGCCGTTGTCCTCCTCGGGCACGAAGCCCGATGGCAGCTTGCGACCGATCAACCCCGACGTCACGGCCACGCCCGCCAGCAAGAGCAGCGGGATGGCCAGCTTGCGGATCAACCGGGCGTTCGTCTTCACGTAACCGTTGGTCACCCGCTCGAAGCCGCGGTTGAAGGTTCGTCCCAGACGGCCGAGGATCCCCTTGGGCGTGCCGCGGGGGCGCAGCAGCATCGCCGCCAGGGCCGGGCTGAGGGTCAGGGCGTTGAAGGCCGAGATCAGCACCGACACCGCGATGGTCAGCGCGAACTGCTGGTAGAGGCGCCCGGTGATGCCGGCCATGAACGCCACCGGAATGAACACCGCCGCCAGGATCAGCGCGATGCCGATGACCGGCGCCGTCACCTCCGACATCGCCTTCAGCGTGGCGTCCTTGGGGGACAGCCCCTCCTCGATGTGGTGCTCGACCGCCTCGACGACGACGATGGCGTCGTCGACCACCAACCCGATGGCGAGCACCAGCGCGAACAGCGATAGCGTGTTGATGGTGAAGCCCAAGAATGGGAACACGGCGAACACGCCCACCAGCGACACCGGCACCGTCAGCAACGGAATCAGCGTGGCGCGCCAGCTTTGCAAGAAGATGAACACCACCAGCACCACCAGGCCGATGGCCTCGAGCAGGGTGATGAGAATCTCCTCGATGCCCGCCTTCACGGGCGCCGTCGTGTCGAGCGAGATGGCGAAGTCCATCCCGGGCGGGAAGTGCTTCTTCAGGTCGGCCATGGCGGCGCGCACCGCCGCCGCCACGTCCAGGGCGTTCGAGCCCGGCAGCTGAAAGGCCGCGATCACGCCGGCCGGCTTGCCGTTGAAGGCCCCCGACTGGTTGTAGTTCAGCGAGCCCATCTCGATGGTGGCGACGTCGCGCACCCGCACCACCGAGCCGTCCGGGTTGGCGCGTATGATCACCGCGCCGAATTCCTCCGGCGTCACCAGGCGCCCCTGCGCCCGCACCGTGTAGGTGAACTGCTGGCCTGGCGGGGCCGGCTCGGCGCCCACCTGCCCCGAGGGGTTGACGATGTTCTGGGCGCGCACGGCGTTCTGCACGTCGGTGACCGTCATCGACAGCCGCGCCAGCACGTCGGGCTTCAGCCAGACGCGCATGGCGTAGTCGGAGGCCCCCAGGTTGCGGATGTCACCGATGCCGCGGATGCGCAGCAGGGCGTCGTTGATGTTGATGGTGGCGTAGTTGGTGAGGAACGAGGCGTCGTAGCGGCCGTCGGGCGAGTACAGCGACACCACGATGAGCGGGAACGCCAGCGACTTCTTGATGGTGACGCCGAAGTTCTTCACGTCCTGGGGCAAGAACGTCTGCGCCTGCGAGAAGCGGTTCTGCACCAGCACGTTGTCGATGTCGATGTTCGTGCCGACGTCGAAGGTGACCCGCTGGTTCATGGTCCCGTCGTTGGCGTTCGTCGACTGGATGTAGAGCATGTTGTCGACGCCGTTCACCTGCTGCTCGATGGGCGTCGCCACTGACTGCTCGATGGTGACGGCGTCGGCGCCGGTGAACGTCGTGCTGAGGTTGATCTGCGGCGGGATGATCTGGGGGAACTGCGCGATGGGCAGCCCCAGCAGCGACACGGCGCCGATCAGCACCGTCACGATGGCGATGACCATCGCGACGATGGGGCGGCGGATGAAGAATGCGGAGATCACGTCGATGCCTCGCTTCGTCGCTCAGGGCCGGTTGGAGGGAGGGGCGGCGGCCGCTGCCAGCGGCTGGGGGGACACGGTGATGCCGTCGCTGACCTTCTGCACCCCTTCGGCGACCACCTTCTCGCCGACGGTCACGCCCGACGTGACGATGCGGGACGGGCCCGTCGTCGGGCCGACCTCGACCTTGCGTAGCGCCACCTTGTTTCCCTCGCCCAGCACCGCCAGTGAGTAGGTCCCCTGCACCTGGATCAGCGCCTTTTCGGGGACGAGCAGCGCGTTCGCGCCCGCGTCGCGCCGCTTCAAACGAACCCGGCCGTACTGCCCCGGACGCAGGGCGTTCCCGGGGTTGGGGAACAGCGCCTGAATCTGAATGGTGCCCGTCATGGCGTCGACCTGCCGGTTGGCCGAGACGATGACGCCCCGGTGCGGGTAGATCGACCCGTCCGACAGCACCAGCTGCAAGGTGTCGTCATCGGGCGCGCCGCCCGCCGCCAGCTTGGCGAACTCCTTGGTCGCCCAGGCCAGATCGCGACCGTCCAGCCGCTTCAGGCGCTCGGCCGCCTTCACGTAGTCGATCTCGCTCATGGGGAAGTTCACCCGGATCGGATCGACCTGCGACACCGTCGTCAGCAAGGTGGGGCCGTCCTGGCCGACCAGGTTGCCGACCCGCACCTGCGCCAGCCCGGCCACGCCGGAGACCGGCGAGCGGATCTCCGTGTACGACAGGTTCAACCTTGCCTGCTGCAGCGCCGCTTGCGCCGTGCGCACCTGATCCTCCGAGTCGCGGGCGGCGGCGTCGGCGTCCTCGACCTCCTGCGTGCTGACCACCTTCGCCGCGCCGAGTTCGCTCCGCCGCGCCAGCAGGGCCTTGTTGTGGGCCAGCGCCGTCTGGGCGCGGGCCAGCGCCGCCTGCCCCGAATCGACCGCGATCTGGAACTCGGACCGATCGATCGAGAACAGCACCTGGCCCGCCTTGACCGTCGCGCCGTCCTTGTAACGCTGCGCTTGCAGGATCCCCCGCACGCGGGCGCGGATGTCGGCGTTCACGTAGCCGTCCAGGCTGCCCAGCGCCTCGGTGTAGAGGGCGACGTCCTGACGAACGACGGGGGTGACCTGAACGACCGGGGGCGGTGGGGCCGCCGGCTTGGCCTTGCTTTCAGCGCAACCCGCCACCGTGAAAATCACCCCGCCGACCGCCAGGGTTCTGCCAAGCGACATGACAAGAGACATGACAAGACACCTGAGCATGCGTCCCTCTAGCGCGACTGACATCAGGCGACAACTCCATAAGTACGATCTGGTGGCATGCCGCTGGTCGATGCCGTCCGGACCCGTTTCGTCGCAGGAATTCGTGTGGATGGCGAAAATTGATGGACTGGTCTATCGTGCCGGGCACCGCTACTGTTTTCGCAGGGAACAGCGCAACGGCATCTCGTGCTCACGCGCGAACTCGGTGACGAGGTGGACCTTCGTCTCGGCCAGATCGCGCGGGAAGACGCCGGCCACGCCGATCCCCTTGGTGTGTACGTGCAGCATGATCATGTGCGCGGTCTCGGCGTCGTGATGGAAGAAGCGCTGCAGCACGAACACCACGAACTCCTGCGTGGTGTAGTCGTCGTTGTGCAGCAGCACCTCGTAGAGCGGAGGTCGGGTGACCTTCGGTTTTTCCAGCGTGCCGAGCTCGCCCCGGCGCTCCGGATCTGTGTCGCGTTGGTTTGCCACGTTTCTCCGGCGTCGCATGCTAGCGCAGCCGACCCCATTAGTCCGCTGGCAAGCACCGGCTACAACACCAGACGCAACCCCACCACCGGTCCTTGCAGGACGCAGTCGCCCAGATCGGCGCAGAAATGCGCGGGCACCAGCTGCAGGAACTCGTAGCCGAGCTCGAGCCCGACGCCGGCGCCCATCGTGACGATGACCGCGACCTCGCCCCCCACCCCCCAGCCGTCGTCGTGGTCGGCGAGGAAAACCCGCCCGGCCCGTCCGGTCAGCGCCAGCGCGAACGACGGGGTCCGTAACGGCACGAACCGCAGCGAAGCGAGCGCCAGCCCATAGGCGACCCCATCCCGTCCCCCGCTGACGTACGTCCCTTCGAGGCCGGGGGCCAGGCCATCCAGCACGAAGTAACGAAATCCGGCGGCCGCCAGGAAGCCAGTGGTCGACGAATAGCCGGCCCCGATGGCGCCCTCGGGTGTTCCTTGATCTCCATAGCGCGGCGGCCCCCGAAACATCGGCGGCGGCGGGGGCGGCACCGGTCCGCTGGGGGCGATCTCGGGGGGCGCGACGGCGTCCGGCGATTCGGGGGCCTCGGAGATCCCGGCCGGGGGCGCCGTGCCGACCGGTTGCCCACCGGACACCGGGGGCGCGACCTGCGCGGTCAAGAAGAACAGCAGCCGCCCCAGGGCCAAGGTCATCGTGATCATTGTCATGCGGACGTGAGTCTCCCCTATTTCAGCCGCGCGAGCGCCCAGCGGGCGGCCTCGCTCACGTTCGGGTTGGAGTCGTCGCACAGCCGCTCGACCACCGGGCGCGCGGCGCGGGTCCGCGCCGCCCCGATGGCGTAAAGGGCGTTCCGTCGCACGCCCTGATACCCCGTACGCATCACCGCCATCCCCGCCCCTTCGGTCATGAACTCGTCCTCCGACATTGCCGCCAGCTCGGCGGGGCGGCGCGCCGACAGCGGTCGGGCGGCGAAGCGGGCGTCCCCCTCGGGCACGCCGTCGTGATTGAAGGGGCAGACGTCCTGACACACGTCGCACCCGAACACCCGCCCCACGAACCCGTGGCGCAACGCCTCGGGCACGCCGCCGCGATTCTCGATCGACTGGTAGGCGATGCAGCGCCGCGAATCGACGACGCCGGGCCCCGCGAACGCCTCCGTCGGGCAGGCGTCGAGGCAGCGCGTGCAGGCGCCGCACAGGCTCTCCTGCGGCTCGTCGTAGCGATCGACGGCGCGGTCCAGGAACATCACCGACAGGGTCACCCACGACCCGAAGCTCGGGTTGATGAGCAGCCCGTTCTTCCCGATGAAGCCGAGCCCCGCCCGCTCGGCCCAGGGCTTCTCCATCGCCACGCCGGTGTCGACGCAAGCGTAGGTCTCGACGTTGGGATCGAGCGTCAGCAGCCGCAGGCGCAGCTTCTTCATCCGCTCGCGATGGGCATAGTGATAGTCGCGCCCCCGCGCGTAGCTGGCGATGCGGGACCGTTCCTGCAGTGGCCGCCGATACGGGATCGCCAGCGCGACGACGGTCTGGGCGTCCGTCAGCACGCGGCGCGGATCGAGGCGCTCGTCGACCCGCTGCCGCATCCAGGCCATGTCGGCGTCGTGGCCCGCCGCGAACCAGTCGGCGAGCGGCTTCGGATCGAGCGCGTCGGCGCGCGCCAGGCCCACCAGCGGAAACTGACAGGCCCGCGCCGCCGCGCGGACCTCGTCCGACGACAGAACGGAGCCCACCGCCGACGTCATGGACCGGCGACGCCCCGAGAACGACCGCTCACGCGACGTGCCCCTGCCCGGCGGGCTCGCCCTGCATCACCTCGCGCGAACGGCGCAGCCGCGCCAGCATGATCTCGGCGCTCTTGCTCGCCTCCTCGATCGTCGTCTCCAGCACCGCCCGCGCCTTGGCGGCCTGCCCGCCCCGCCAGAACGACAGCGCCTCCAGCTCCATCATCTCGATGACGTCCTGGGGCTGCAAGGTGAGCTGATGCGCCCGCGCCAGGATGTCGGCCCAGTGCGCCTCTTCCTGGGCCGCGCCCGACAGCCCGATCGCCTCGACGAACAGCTCCTCGCCGGCCACGAACTCGGCGTCGGTCTGCCCGGCGGTGCGGGCCTCCGCCTGCGCCTGGCGGATGTCCGCCAGCACCTGGTTGGCCCCCGCCAGGTCGCCCCGGTAAGCCAGCACGCGCGCCAGCAGCAGCTCGGCGGTCAACGTCCCCCGCGAGTGTCGCCCCAGCACGTGGCGCGACACCTCGATCGATTTTCGCACCTGCTCCTCGGCGCCGCTCTCGCCGAGCAGGTACTGAACCTCGCCCAGATCCTTCGCCGTCGAGCACTCGACCAGCGGCAGGCCGGTCTCGCGGGCGATGACGATGAGGCGCCGGATGTCCTGCAGCAGCCGCTCGGAATTTTTCGACAGCAGCGACAGGATGCAGCGGTTGTTCAGCGCCACCGTCAGGTTCAGCATGTCGCTGCGCTGCTCGCAGGTGGCGATCAGCCGCGCGAAGACGTCCTCCGCCTGGTCGAAGCGGCGCAGCAGCGAGAAGTTCCAGCCCGCCAGCGACAGCGAAAGGATGTGCGTCTCGTAGCCTTCGGTGCCCAGTGCCTCGGCCATCGCCGCGCTCTTCTCGAACTGCTCGATCGCCTCGGCGGGCTTGTTGGCGCGGTGAAACGTCCGGCCCCGTGCGTAGACCAGCCGCGCGTCGATGAGCGGCGTGCTCGCCGCCGTCGCCAGCGCCTCGGCCTCCGTCGCCCGGGCCCCCGAGCGGCTCCAGTCCCCCACCCAGTCGAGCACCAGCGATTCGTCGAGAACGATCTCGATCTCGCGCTCGCGCGCCCCCGCCTTCTGGGCCGACGCGCGGGCCGCCGCCAGATCCTTCAATGCGTCCTCGTGCCGGCCCAGCCGGAAGCGCATGGTCCCCAGCCCCTGCAGCGCCGTCATCATCCGCGGATCGTCGGGCGTGTCGCCCAGGTTGTCGCTGGCCTGGCGGAACAGCGACTCGGCGTCCAGGTACGAGTGGCGGCGCTCGGAACGCAGCGCCAGATCCAGGTAGAGGCCGGCCGCCTCGGAGCGCAGCCCGCTCAGCGCCGCGTGCGCGGCCATCTTGGGCAACCGCGCCTCGTCGGCCAGCGCCGTCCGCGCGGCGAAGTAGCGATAGGCGGCCCGGTGCGTGGTCTCGCGCTCGGCGGGGGCGATGGTCCGGTACAGGGTGTCGCGCATCAGCGCCAGGCGAAAGCCCACCCGCCCCTGCCGGTGACGGACCAGCAGCCCCGAGCCGACCAGCCGCTCGATGCCGACGCCGGCGTCGAGCTGCGTGGCCACGGCGGCCCCTTCGCGCTCCAAGGTCTGCACCACGCCGTCCATCTCGTCGACGTCGAACTCGGCGCCCAGGATCGAGGCGAGGCGGGCGTGCCCCGCCAGATCGGGCGGCAGCGACTCGGTCTCGCGGCCGGCCAACCACTGCACGAGCGGCAGATCGGGCAGGCGATCGAGCTCGTCGGTGGCAAGGAACCAGCCGCCCGTCTTGGCCGAGCGGCGGATGATGCCGTCGCGCTTCAACCCGCGCACCAGCTCGACCAGCAGCAGCGGCAGCCCCTGCGTCCGCTCCACCAGCTTGGCGACGGCCGACGCGGGGACGTTCTCGGCGGGCGCCAGCAGCCGGCGCGCCAGCTCGGCGGCCGCGGCGGGATCGAGCGCCGGCAGCTCGAGGCGCTGACTGACCGCCGCGCGCACCGACCACGCGGTCCGTCCCGAGCCGAACGAAGGGCGCCCCAGCACCAGCACCCACAGCGGGCAGGCCGCCTCTTGCAAGGTCGCGTACTCCAGCGCGTCGAGCGCCGTCTCGTCGGCGAACTGCGCATCCTCGAGCAACAGCGCGACCGGCTGCTTGCGCGACGCCGCGCGCAGCGCCTCGCCGGCCGCGCGCGCGGCGGCGGCTCGCAGGGCGCCGGGGGCGGCGGCGAGCGCCCGAAGCTCGGGATGATCGGGCGAGGCCCATCCCATGGTGACCGCCACGCCGGCCCAGGTCTCGCGCGCGACGTCCGGCCCCAGCCGCTCGGCCAGCAGCGCCCGCCCGAACTCGGGGGGACTGGTGGCGGGAAGCTCGAGGAAGCGGCGAAACAGATCGCGGGTCGTCTGATCGCCCGCGCCCCCCAGGGCCTCCTTGGCGCGCAGCAGGACCACCCGCAGCGGCGGGATGATCGATTCGACGTGCTGGGCCAGCACGGAGGCGAGATGACTCTTCCCCGCCCCCGGCTCCCCGATCACGGTGCTGATGGTGGGCGTCCCCGTGCGCGGTGCCGTCGACGTCGTGGCCTGGCGCGCCGCCGCCAGCAGTGCGCGCAGCACCTCGTCGCGCCCGACCAGATGAGGCAGCTCGGTCCGGATCGCCGTCGCCTCGGCGGCGTCCTCGGAGCGCTTGACCAGCGCCACGTCGGGGCGGCGGGCCACCGGCTCGGTGACGACGTCGGGAAGCACGTCGGCGGCGGCGCGCGCCAGCATGATCCCCTCGGGATCGGCGTCCGTCGGATACTGGTCCTTCTTGGCGAACAGCGGGCTCTGGTAGCGGCGGCTGCCGTCGGCCTTGCGGATGGTGATCGCCACCGACCCCAGATCGACATAGGCGCGCAGGCTGAGGCCGCGATCGAGGAACAGCTGCGCGGCGCGCAGGGCGGCCCGCGTCGGGTTGTCACCCACCTCGTGTCCGAAGGCCACCACCACCTGCGTCCCCGCCATGTGAGCCAGCTCTCCCCCCGCCATGGTGATCGTCTCGCGGACGACGGCGAGCGTGCTCTTCGTCTCGACGAACACCAGCGCCAGCACCCGGCGTTCGCGCGTACTCCCCGCGTCGGCCGCCGCTGGCGCCTTCGCATTCTTGGCCGGCGCGGCGCCCTCGGATGGTCCGGGCGCGACGAGCGGTCGGTCGGCGACCGGGGTCACCTCGGGCACCGCGTGGCTCTGGAAGGCGGCGCGCAGCGCTTCCTCCAGCTGCCCGCCGGTGGCGAAACGACGGGCGGGGTCCTTGGCCAGGCAGCGCAGGATCACGCCCTCCACCGCCGGCTCGACCGGGGCGCGACGCGACGGCGCCAGGGGACGTCGACTGCGATGCCCCATCTGCACGTCGGCCGGCTTGCCCCAGAACGGCGGCGCGCCGGTCACCATCTCGTACAGCATCACGCCCAGCGAATAGATGTCCGAGCGCGCGTCGATCGCGCCGCCGCCCTCGCACTGCTCGGGTGACATGTAGTCGGGCGTCCCTTCGGGCAGCTCTTCGCCGGTGCTGGTCCGGGTCGCGTCGAGGCGACGGACCAGACCGAAGTCGAACAGCCGCACCGCCGGGATCTCCCCGGCGCCGCCCTCCGGTTCAGCCGGTGGCGTGATGAACACGTTCTCGGGCTTCAGATCGCCGTGCAGAAATCCCTTGTC
The DNA here is from genome assembly GCA_036500205.1 of Polyangia bacterium. Classification (GTDB taxonomy): domain Bacteria; phylum Myxococcota_A; class Polyangia; order Fen-1088; family Fen-1088; genus DASYCK01. The sequence continues at coordinate 56,969 of DASYCK010000247.1, forward strand.
GTGCGCGCGACCGACCAGGCTCGCCAGCACGGGCGCGATCCGGAAAAAATCCTCTCGCGGCAGAGGTCCCGCGGCGTCGGTGAGCACCTCCGCCAGGGTGGGCGCCCGGATGAACTCCATCACCACGAAGGCGGCGCCGTCGGGGAGATGCCCCACCTCGAACACGTCGGGGACGAACGGACGGCCGATGGCCTGCAGCGCCGCCGCCTCGAGCAGCAGCCGCTCGCTGGCGGAGAACTGATCGGAGCGCGCGACCTTGATGGCCACCTCGGCCCCGTCGGACATGCGGCGCGCGCGATAGAC
>DASYCK010000248.1:0-5289 GCA_036500205.1 Polyangia bacterium
GAAGGAGTGCCGCAGCTTGTGCGGCGAGATGCGCTTGCGGATCCCGGCCACGACGGCGTACCGCGAGATCAGCTTCCAGAACCCCTGCCGGGTCATCCCCTTGCCTCGATGGGTCAGAAACAGCGTATCGAGCGCGCGACCGCCCGTGAACTTCGCTCGCGCCGTCTCGAGGTAGGTGCGCAACCCGTTGAGGGCCACCTCGCCGATGGGGACCAGCCGTTCTTTGCGCCCTTTTCCGAAGGCGACCAGATAGCCGGCGTCGAAGTTGATGTCGTTCAGCCGCAGGCGCACCAGCTCCGAGACCCGCAGGCCGGTCGCGTAGAGCGTCTCCAGCATGGCGGCGTCCCGCAGCCCGCGCTCGTGGCGGCGATCGGGGGCAGCCAGCAGCTGGTCCACCTCGTCGGTCGACAGGAACTGAGGGAGCTTTCGCCCGAAGCGGGGCAGATCGATGTCCTCGGTGGGGTTGGTGTCGCAGTGGCGCTCCGCCTTCAGGAAGCGGAAGAACTGGCGCAGGGCCACCAGCCGGCGCGCCTGGGAGCGGGCGCTGATCTTGTCGTCCGTCAGCTTGATGAGGTGATCGACGATGTGCTTCGGCTCGACCGCCGTCGCGTCCCGCACGCCGCGCGCGCCGACGAACGTCGCGAACGCCGCAAGGTCCTGGCCGTAGGCGGCGACCGTGGCGTGCGCCAGCTCGCGCTCGACCCTCACGTGATCGAGGAACTGCTGGATCGCCAGGTCCAGGGTGAGCGCCACCGAACAATGGTGGGCGCTTTCCGGGGGCGCGCAAGTTTCGAGATTCCGGGCGGCGCGTGGCGGTCCGTGACCCCGCGTCCGCGGAGCGCTCTGTTGCGGAGGCGGGCGGGGTTCAGCTGATCACCAAGCGCCCGCGCAAACCAGGGGCCCGCGTCCATGGACGCCGGTTGCTGCGAATGTCGGGCCCGCTACCACGCGGCGTGAACGTTACCGTTCAAATGCGGCGACCGCCGCTTGGTGGCGCTCCGCGGACGCGGGGTCACGGACCGCCGTGGCTTCGGCGGCGCCTGCCCTGCCCTGGGCGGCGGCCGGACGCAGCGACGCCCTTACTGCGGCGGCGCGTTGCTAAGGTTGCGTTGTTGGTGCGCGGCCGTCGATCAAGGTCACCTTCTCGAACCAACCGCGCACTTCTTTCGACCTGGCCTCGCCCTCGATCAGGTCCTGGGCGCGGCGGGCGGGGAGCGCGTCGACGTCGCGGCCCGGCGGGGCGATCGCCAGCTCGTGGATGCCGAGGCCGCGCGCCGCCACGAACAGCCGCGCCAGCGCCGCCCGGAAGCGCGTGCTCGAGAATCCGGCCCGCGGACCGAGCCCCATCACCATCGCCAAGCGCCAGGGCAGACGTCCGGCCGAGGGGAGCAGCAGCTGCTCCCCCGCGACGCCCGTCAGCCGCCCCGACTGGATCAAGCCCGACAGCTTTCCGCACAGCCGCCAGTCGAGCAGCCCGGCCGCTCCACGCAGCGGACGGACGTCCTCCCACAGGTAGACCGCCAGCAGCTCGCCGCGCCCGTCGGCGTCCCAGCGGGCCAGGTCGACGGGCGTGACCGTGAAAGCCGGCGCGCGCTGTGGCTCTGGACGCGCCTCCACGTCGTCGGCCCTCAGCGACGGAGATTCAGCTCGGTGACCGCGCGGTCGAGCAGGCCGTTGACGAACGCGGCCCCCTCCGAGGTGCCGAACCGCTTCGTCAATTCGATGGCCTCGTCGAGGGCGACGTTCGTGGGCACGTCGGCGCCGAACTTCAGCTCGTACAGCGCCAGCCGGATCACGTTCCGCTCGACCAGGGCCATCCGCTCCAGGCGCCAGTTACGCGACAGCCCCTGCACGATCTCGTCGAGGCCGGCGCGGTGGGTGGCCACCCCCTCGACCAGGCTGTCGACCATCTTCCGATCGAACGGCGCTGGCGGCGCGGAGGGCGACGTCTCGTCATCGTCCGAGCGCGCGTCGGCAGCCAGGTGATCGAAGTAGAGGCGAATGCCCGTCTTGGCGTCCAGCTCGGGGCTGACGTCCATCTGAATCAAGATCTGCAGCGCGATCTCTCGCGCGTGCCGTCGCGGTCCCACCATCGTCGATCCGTTCTACTCTACTTTTTACGAGACGCCGCCAGGGTGCGCGTCCCCGTGACGGCCATCGACGCGTACAGGTCGGCCATCTCGATGGCGACCAGCGCCGCGTCGGCCCCGCGATTGCCGGCCTTGGTCCCCGCCCGTTCGATCGCCTGCTCGATGGTCTCGCAGGCCAGGACACCGCAAGCGATCGCCACCTGGCCGAGCGACGCCAGCCGCATGATCCCCCCGACCGCCTGGCCGACGACCAGATCGAAGTGCGGGGTCGCGCCGCGAATCACCACGCCCAGGCAGATGATCCCGTCGAACCGCCCGGAGTCGACGACCCGCTGCAGCAGCCCCGGAATTTCGAGCGCGCCCGGACAGCGAAAGATCTCGACCTCCTCGACCGCGCCGCCCGTGCGCCGGATGGCGTCCAGGGCGCCGTCGATGAGGCGATCGCCGATCAACTCGTTGAAGCGGGAGGCGACGATGGCGAACCTGCGCCCTTCGCACTTCAACAGACCTTCGTGGGTGGTGGCAATGGTCATCCGGTTCAACCTTGTTCCCGAAGAGGTAACACTTTCGCCGCCGTCCGGATAGGCAGACATTCCACGATGTCGAGCCCGTACCCGCTGACCCCGACCACCACGCGAGGATTGTTCGTCATCAAGCGGATCTTGCCGCAGCCGAGGTCGGCCAGCACCTGGGCGCCCAGCCCGAAGTCCCGCAGCCGGTTCACCGGGCCGGACGACGTGGCGGCGGCCGCCGGTCGCCCCACCTGGGCCTCGAAGTCGGTCAACAGGCTGGCGCGCCCGCGCGGGAAGACGTACAGCAGCACGCCCCGCCCCGCCTCCTCGATCATCCGCAGCGACGCCGCCACCGTGGCCGCCGTGGGATCCTCCGAGGTCTGGAACACGTCGCGCAGGACGCTGGCCGTCTGCACGCGCACGAGCGTCGGCTCGCCCGGGCGCGGCTCGCCCAGGACGAACGCCAGGTACTCGGTGTCCTCCACGTCGGTGGTGTAGACGCTGGCGCGAAAGTCCTTCGACACCCCCGGCAACCGCGGGCGCACCAGGGCATCCGCCGCGCGTCGCACCAGGATCTCCTGCGTCAGCCGGTACTCGATCAGATCGGCGATCTTCAGGATGGGGAGCCCGTGGGTCTTGGCGAACGCCGCCAGATCGGGCATGCGCGCCATCTCGCCGTCGTCGCGCATGATCTCGCAGATCACCGCGGCCGGCTCGCGGCCGGCCAGGCGGGCCAGATCGACCGAGCCCTCGGTGTGCCCCGAGCGGACCAGCACCCCACCGCGCCGGGCCCGCAGCGGGAAGATGTGGCCGGGTGTCACCAGATCCTCGGGGCGGGCGTTCGCGGCGACGGCGACCCGCACCGTCTCGGAGCGTTCGCGCGCCGAGATACCGGTGGTCATCCCCGCGCGCGCGTCGACGCTGACGGTGAACGCGGTCGACCGCGGCGAGCGGTTGTCGGCCGCCATCATGGGCAACGCCAGCTGCTCCACCCGCTCCTCGGTCAGCGACAGGCAGATCAGCCCGCGCCCGTGCCGCGCCATGAAGTTGATGGCCTCGGGCGTGACCAGATCGGCCGCCATCGCCAGATCGCCCTCGTTTTCGCGGTCCTCGTCGTCGACGAGGATGACGATGCGACCGGCGCGGATCTCCGCGATGCCGTGCTCGACCGCGGCGATGCGGTCGGGCGTTGACGAAGGGCTCATGGGGTTGCTCCGTGAACGTGCAGGTAGTGGGCGACCAAACGATCGACGTGCTTGGCGAGCAGATCCGCTTCCAGGTTGACCTTGGCGCCCACGGCGCGACGACCGAGCAACGTCACTTCCATCGTGTGGGGGATCAGCGTAACACCGAAGCGATTGCCGTCGACGGTGTTGACCGTCAGGCTGACACCGTCGACCGTGATCGAGCCCTTGGGCGTCAGGTAGCGGGCCAGCTCGGCGGGCGCCTCGAGGTCGATCTCCAGCGCGTCGCCGCGCGGGCGGGTGGCGACCACCGTCCCCACGCCGTCGACGTGCCCCGAGACGATGTGCCCCCCCAGCGGATCGCCGGCGGCCAGCGGCAGCTCCAGGTGCACGCCGTCCCCTTCGTGGCGCTCGACGAAGGTGGTGCGCGCCAGGGTCTCCGGTCCCACGTCGGCCGCGAACCGCCCCTGCGACCGCTCGACCACGGTCAAGCAGACGCCGTCGACGGCGATGCTGGCACCGAGGGGAAGCGACTCGACGGGCAAGCTCGTCGACACGACGAGACGGCGCGTGTCGACGCCCGCCCCCCAGGTGACGACCTTGCCGATGGACTGGACGATACCGGTGAACATGAAAGGCCGAGCAGTATAGCAGGACGATCCTTCAGCCTGACGGCCGCCGGCGCCCTGACGGCCGTCGGCGGCCGTACGTCGCGTAGATGATCAGCCCGACGCACAGCCAGATCCCGAAGCGCCACCAGTTGGTCGCGGGGAGCCCCAGCATCAGGCCGAACGACGTCGCGATGGCCGCGATGGGGGTCACCGGGTAACCGATGCAGCGGAACGGTCGCGGGCGCTCGGGCTCGCGGATGCGCAGCGCGATCACGCCCCCCGCGACCACGATGAACGCGAACAGCGTCCCGATGCTGGTCAGCTCCAGCGCCTGCGCCGGCGTCAGCAGCGTCGGCATCACCGCCACGAACGCCCCCGTCACCACCGTTCCCACCACCGGCGTGCGGCGGCGCGGGTGGAGCCGCGCGAACACGGGCGGCAACAGGCCGTCGCGCGCCATCGCCAGCAGGATGCGCGTCTGCCCGAGCTGGAACACCAGCAGCACGGCCGTCACGGCGACCACCGCCCCGAAGGCCATCAGCGTCGCCAGGTGATCGAGCCCGGCCCGCCGCAACGCCAGCGCCAGCGGATCGCCGGTCGCCAGCTCGCGCGACGGGACGAGCCCCGTCATCACCACCGCGGTCGCGACATACAGCACGGCGCAGATCGCCAGCGACACCAGCATGGCCCGGGGGAGCGCCCGCTCGGGCGCGCGCGTCTCCTCGGCCGCGGTCGAGATGGCGTCGAAGCCGATGTACGAGAAGAACGCCAGCGAGGCCCCCGTCCAGATCCCGCGCCAGCCACCGGGGGCGAACGGATGCCAGTTCGCCGGTTCGACGTAGGCGGCGCCGACCGCGATGAACAGCACGATGAGCGCCAGCTTGAACAGCAC